>MGAR01000037.1 GCA_001789805.1 Candidatus Roizmanbacteria bacterium RIFCSPLOWO2_01_FULL_41_22 | reverse complement strand
ATAATCTAATTGGAACCGCCAATGCAGCGGCAGCAACAACAGCGATTGTTTATGTCGTATGTAGATTATTAGTGGGTTTATTTCCAGACTTTCTAATGAATGTAGCGAGATCGTGGTTCCATGGCATAGATATAAGTAAAATTAGCGCTTGGAATTTAAGTACAGAATCATTTATTTTAGGAATTGTTTCGGCAACAATCACGGCCTGGTTAGTTGGGTACCTTTTTGCCAAACTTTATAATTATTTTTTGAAACAATAAACGACGATTCTGCATTTTATGGTAAAAATTTTCTGCCCCAGGAGAATGTTAAAAAATAAATTAGTGGAAGAGCGGGGACAGATATGTACCAAATCAATCTTCCTAAATTAATATTAATCGTCTCAGCTATGCGGATCAAAATTACAAAAAATATAAACCAACCTTCCAAAAGACCAAGGCCAGGCCATTCGGGATGGACAAGCGCGTTAGCCCCACCTTTTTTGTACCAATCAATCCATCCTGGAGTTTTCATAACAAATACATGCAGTGCCACAACAAGAAAAGCTGCTCTTACTCCCCAATATTGAATAATCCACCATCTTTTAAAACCGATGATATCCATCGACTTTTTATTTGATATTAGAAAAATAAAAATAAGAATCAATATTCCCATCAGTCCAAACGTAAAAGGAATTCTTTCAGTTGTAAAATATTTTTCTATAGGGAAATAGCTTTTTAGTAAAAATAGAGATGATGTGCTATGAAGAACTGCAAAAAAGAAAGCAATAATTCCAAACTCTTTTCTGAATCTTAGCAAGTGGTCAAATATATAAAACATTCTACATAAAGGGCCCATAAGAAGGACTATTCCAAGCTGAAAAATGGCCACACCAGCAAAAACTTTATTAATTATGTAGAGATCATAAAATCCCCGTCTATTAAAAAGATATATTGAAAATATTACGAATAATACTAATGCAAAAAAGAAGGCTACGGTATATGCATACGGAGCTTCGCTCCATTTTAATGGTGTCCTATCTTTAACTACTGAATGAAAATCCTTCGTATATTTTGACATACTTAATAATATTATATAGATTTACATAATGTGAAGTTCTTTAGAAGGATATAAAAATGGGCAATCTTCATACTTTCTTCATATCTCATTTTGTATCCTGAGAGCCGTTATTAACAGTTGACTATATAGAAAGCCCTATGTTCACAAAAACTATTCCCATAAAAGACATGCATTGTCGGTCGTGTGAGATCTTAATTGAAGATGAGTTAATGAAAATACAAGTTGTTAAAAAAGCAATTGTAAGCGAAAAAAGAGGAGTGGCTGAAATATACTACCAAGGACATCTCGAACAGAAAAAAATAGAAAAAGCAGTATGTGCTGCTGGCTATACGATAGGAGTAAACGAACAAAAATCTTTTTTTTCAAAACGCATGCAAGATTATGTTGACCTAGGATATGCTTTCTTAATCCTTGTTCTCCTCTATTTAATCGGAAGTACTCTAGGAATATTCAATTTCTCACTCAAAGGGGTAGGCAACAATTATGGAAGTTTACCAATTGTATTTCTCGTTGGACTTACCGCTGGTGTATCAACCTGCATGGCTCTGGTAGGAGGACTTGTGCTTGCAGCATCAGCACGGTTTGTTGAAAAGCATCCCCAAGCGACGCTTCTGCAAAAATTTAAACCTCATTTATTTTTTAATGCCGGGCGCATTATCTCCTTCTTTGTCCTCGGAGGGATCATTGGATATGCTGGCTCATTTTTCCAACTTTCAACTACCACTCTGGGTCTTCTCATTATTGCGGTGGGGGCTGTGATGATCCTTATGGGATTACAATTAACTGAAATTTTCCCACGGCTAACAGGACTTAAATTTACTCTTCCAAATGGGATAAGTAGAGCTCTGGGAATCAAAGCGCAGTCAGAAAAAGAATATAGCCATAAAAATTCATTTATTATGGGAGCATCTACATTCTTTTTACCCTGTGGATTTACGCAAGCCATGCAACTTTTTGCAATCAGTAGTGGCAGCCCCATAAAAGGAGCTCTCACCATGGGTGTGTTTGCACTTGGCACTGCACCAGGACTTTTAGGAATTGGGGGGCTTACCTCTATGGTTAAAGGCGCTTTTGCAAAACCATTTTTCAAATTTGCAGGACTCGTAGTTATATTCATGGCTCTCTTTAACATTTCAAACGGACTCAATTTAAGCGGGATTGATGTAAATGCATTTATTAGTCCCCAAACAACTGCAGCAACTGTAAATGATCCAAATGTCACTTTAAAAGATGGTGTACAAGTCGTTAAAATGACCCAAACTTCATCAGGATATTCGCCAAATTCATTCACCATAAAAAAAGGCATACCTGTTAAATGGATTGTCACATCAGAAGATGTATTTACATGCGCGGCGAGTATTGTATCTCCAAAATTGGGAATACGAAAAAATCTTGAAGCAGGAGAAAATATTATTGAATTTACTCCAACTGAAGCTGGCCAAGTCCGATATACGTGTAGCATGGGAATGTATAGTGGAGTATTTAATATTGTGGATGATGAGAGTGCTCCTTCTGCAACAAATGTCACCAACACTAAGCGCTTGAGGGAACCGATTACAAAATAATTAAAAATTTATAAAAAATTTCACCATGAAAAAAATATCTTTTTCTGTGATTGGAATGCACTGTGCGTCATGTGAATTATTAATTAAAGATGAGCTTGCGTCCCTTCCTGGAGCAACTAATGCAGTGATTGATCATAAAACGGGAAAAGGAACAGTAACAATCGAAGAGAAGAAAGTTACCCAAAATGATATTCTTGGTGCAATCACAAAAGCAGGGTACACAGGAGTGATAGAGGGTGGAGACGATACCCAAACGGAAAAGGACGCAGTTGAACTTATAAAAAAAGGAACAAAGTCTAAAGATCCAATGCGAGTTGTATTTCAATCACATATAACTGCAGATGGACAAGTAATTGAAAATGATAATGGCAAGCTTTCTTATCAAGGAAAAGTAGATAATAAAAAATCTGTAGAAGTGGTTATTCCAAAAGGAAAAGAGGTTGAAGCAGAAGACTACATTCAAAGATTTGTAAAATCACAGAGCTTCATTCACCTTCTTGATGGAGTTAATGGATCTCATGAGACGGCCGTTGAGACAAAGCTAATGACATCGCCCATGAAAACCTCCTCAGAAATAAAAGAGGTAAACACTTCTAAACGAGTAAGCTTATCGCTCTCAGGAATGCACTGCACTTCTTGCGCACTCATTATCGAAAAATCTCTTAAAAAAGTCCCAGGAGTAAAAGAAGCAAATGTAAATTTCTCTGCAGAAAAGGCGCTTATTACCTATGATGAATCAGCTGTGAAAAAAGAGTCATTCATAGACGCAGTAAAACAAACAGGTTATTCTGCCAGATTTATTGATGAAAAAGATCCGCAGTTTGAAGCAAAAAATCAAAAAAAAGAAATAAAATCACTCTTTAGTAAGTTTATGGTGAGTTTGGTTCTGAGCGTTCCCATGATTTACTTTATGCTCTTTGATTTCTTTTCATGGATCCCGGGAAGGGCATTTTTCTTACCACTTGTTGGCATTATTTCTCTCATTCTCACAACCCCTGTCCAATTTATTATTGGTCGCGGTTTCTATAAGGGCGCTTGGTCCGCACTTCGCATGAAGACATTTAATATGGATAGTCTTATTGCGATTGGTACCTCTGTTGCCTACTTTTATAGCCTAGTGAACTATATATTTTATTATCTCGGTACCAAATCCCTTATCGGTATCGGAGTAGAGAAGATCCCAGAACTGTATTTTGAAACCGCAGCCTTTCTTATCACCTTTGTTATTTTAGGAAAATGGCTTGAAGCACAAGCAAAAGGAAGAACGTCAGATGCTATTAAAAAGCTCATGGGTTTGCAGGCAAAAACAGCTCGCGTAATACGCAATGGCCAAATTCTTGATATCCCTATTGATAAAGTTGTTCACAACGACATAATAATGGTCCGACCAGGTGAAAAAGTCCCTGTCGATGGCGTAATCGTCAAAGGATCATCGGCAGTAGACGAATCAATGATTACGGGAGAAAGTTTGCCGGTTGAAAAACATATTAAAGATACTGTTGTGGGAGGAACAATAAATAAGATGGGAAGTTTTGAGTTTCAGGCAACTCGAGTCGGGTCCGAAACAACATTAGCTCAAATCATTCGTCTTGTGGAGGAAGCACAAGGATCAAAGGCGCCAATTCAAGCCTTTGCTGATAAGATTTCGGCTTATTTCGTTCCTATAGTTATTATAATAGCTATTCTTACATTCGGTGTTTGGTACTTTTTACTTGGTGCCCCATTGAGTTTTGCTCTCATGGCCTTTACCGCAGTAATTGTAATTGCATGTCCATGCGCCTTAGGTCTTGCCACTCCTACTGCCATTATGGTAGGCACTGGTAAAGG
This sequence comes from Candidatus Roizmanbacteria bacterium RIFCSPLOWO2_01_FULL_41_22, assembly GCA_001789805.1. Taxonomy (GTDB): domain Bacteria; phylum Patescibacteriota; class Microgenomatia; order UBA1406; family GWC2-37-13; genus 2-01-FULL-41-22. The sequence goes on along the minus strand of MGAR01000037.1, from coordinate 37,988 downwards.
AGCAGAACACGGCATGTTAATTAAAGGTGGAGAGCCACTTGAGGCGGCTTGTAAGATAAATACAATCGTCTTTGATAAGACGGGTACTTTAACAAAAGGAAAGCCGGAAGTAACAGATACGCTGAGCTTCAAAGATCTTGATGAGGATGAAGTACTTACCATTGCCGCCTCGCTTGAAAAGCAGTCAGAACATCCGCTTGCCGAAGCTATCTATACCTATGCGGGAGACGAAGGACTTGCCCTGAGCGCAGTCGAAGGGTTCAAAGCCATTCCAGGACATGGCGTGCAAGGAAGTCTTGATAATACAACGTATTATTTCGGCAATAGAAAATTAATTAAAGACGTAGTGGGTCTGCCAATAGAAAAAATTGATCGCAAGATGAGTCGACTTGAGGAACAAGGTAAAACAGTGATGATCCTTGCAAATAAAACCAATATACTAGGGCTGATTGGTGTTGCTGATACCGTAAAAGAGACTTCAAAAGAAGCAGTAGAAAAACTCAAGAAACTTGGGATTCAAGTATACATGATAACGGGAGATAATGAGCGGACCGCAAAAGCAATCGCTATGCAGGTAGGGATTACGAATATATTGGCTGAAGTGCTTCCAGAAGATAAAGCTAAAAATGTAAAAAAACTGCAGGATGAAGGTAAGAAGGTGGCTATGGTGGGAGACGGCATAAATGATGCTCCAGCACTCGCTCAAGCGGATCTTGGTATTGCAATGGGGTCTGGTACTGATGTGGCTATGGAAGCAGGAGGAATCGTTATCATCAAAAATGATTTGAGAGACGTAGCAAATGCCATTGATCTGTCAAAAACTACGATGAACAAGATAAAACAGAATATGTTCTTCGCGCTCTTTTATAACGTCATGGGTATTCCCATTGCGGCTCGTGTGTTTGCGGGGCTAGGATTGGTTCTTAAGCCTGAACTTGCCGGGCTTGCAATGGCTTTATCATCCATCTCAGTTGTAACCAATTCGTTACTGCTTCGTGGATATAAACCAGGCAAGAAAAATTATCTTTCAGCAGTCGCACCCTTTGTCATGATGCTGCTTTTCTCATTTATGTTCTTTGCGTTTGCAAAGTTTAGCTCAGGAATGATGACTGTTAAAAAATAAACTCTATATTAAGCCAATCAAAGAGGATAGACGGGTCTTGTGGATGCTTCTTCGATAGTGCGGTCTCTTTACGAAAAAATTCGAACTATTTTTCAAAGGTAGCCCGCCTCTGGAGGGGCCTACGGTCTCGCTTATTTTTTTGCGCGCGCGATTTTTGCTCGCCTTTGGCGCGCATTTTAATTCTTTTTAAGTGCAAAAACGAAACATATATTTTTGTGAACTGCGTTAGGTATCACATTAACTTCAAAATTATTCTTTTGCAGAACATTTAACAAATTTGAATATCTGTTTTCCATTTCCGTATTAAATTTATGAGCCTCCATTGCAATGTAGCGAATTTTACTTAAGATTGATCTCTCAGCGTTTCTAAATATCTCGTATTCCCCCCCCTCACAATCTATTTTCAAAAAATCGCACTTATTAATACCGACCATTATCTGTTTTAGAGATGCTGCTTTTTTGTGTTTTAGAATAATATTTGTTTTTGCGTTTAAGGATAAATTTTTCTTCATCAAAAAAACTCTTTCATCATTACATTCATAAGCAATGACTTTTTTTGCTTTCTTCGCGGCATATATGCTGAAATCGCCAATAGCCGCACCTACATCTATCACCACATCGTCATTTGCGATTTTTTCTATCCTTTCGTACTGTTTGTCCACGACCACTTCTTTAAGTGTCCATATATCCATCAGATTACTAACATAAAAATTAGGATTATTTTTTATTCGTATAAGAATAGGCTTCTTAAAAATAAGAAGTGGAAAAATCCACCAATTAAAATTGTTAATTAAAGTCGGGACTGACTTTAAATAGTACTTTATTGCCGATTTTATAAGCATATCTGTATTTTTTTGTAAAAACTTATTGTAATTATACAGTTTTCGGGTAACTACTTGTAAGTCTGTTGGTATGCGATAGAGTTTGACGGTAAAGATACCTTCTTCGGGCTAGTTGATGGTTTTGAAGAAGAGTTGAGGGTACTTTACCCTGTCAGAACTGATGTCAAACAAGGGTAAGCTAGGGTTATCAATTGAACGGGATAGATCCTTTACCCCGCGCCGGTTATCGGAAGTTAAGAAGGCGTAAACTATAAACCGCAGGCGGAAGCTAAACCCTTTCGCTTGCGGTTTGTCGTCTATTTAATTTCAGTAAAGGGTAAATTGTCAATCATGATTTCCAGCTGTTTGTCCGCAACAATTCTTGAGTAAAAAATCTGATTCATTTCTAATTCTTTTTATGTCACCACAATCTTCCAGTTATTTTTAGCTTCACTAATAATCTGATCGAAGGTGACAATTTGACTGTATTTTACGATCAAGTCCTCTAAAAGCTCACTTTGTTTAGCCGAAAGAATAGTTTGTTTCATATAGCGCAAGTTATTGATATTGATGACTTAATAAATACAATCTAAACCGTCAATACTGCTTTTGTCAAGCCCAAAAAGTAAATTACTTCAGTTATTTCTTCTGGTTTTGCAAATCTTCCTGTGTATACGGTTTTCTTAATATTCTCTTTTCTTTCTTCTGGAATGGTAGCGGAAGGGGCGGGATTCGAACCCGCGGTAGCATTGCTGCCACATACGCTTTCCAGGCGTACGCACTAGACCAACTATGCGACCCTTCCAATCAGTTTCTTAAACGCTTCGCCAGTTTTGTATTTTTTTAACTGGCGTTCTCTGTTCCAAGCATCTTCTTTTAACTCATAATACTCACAATAGCTTAAAATCCATGGCTTACCGACTCTAGTTGACCGATTCTTTCCACTGTTATGCGCCTTTAATCGCTTTTCTATATCTGCTGTATAACCGGTATAATACTTCTTGGTTTTCTTGCTGCATATGACATAAACTGTATACATATATCCCGCTTTCAGATGAAATTGCCAAAAAATATACCATCTTTCAGCAGCATCACCCTCCGTACTCCCGCCAAAGGCGGGATACGGTGGGTATAGTGGCGTACGCATCACCGCAATTTGCGGGACCCCGCCAAAGGCGGTGGCTAGACCAACTATGCGACCCTTCCTTTATCTTTGGTTAAGTTACCTATTTTAACAAATAAACTGGCTTTCGGTTTGAAAAACCGGTCAATCAATCCGCTTTAAGCCATAAAAACACTCTCAAAAACTCACGTATACCGCTTTCAGATGAAATTGCCAAAAAATATACCATCTTTCAGCAGCATCACCCTCCGTATGTCCACTCCGCTTTCGCAAATTGAACTACGGTGGGTATATAATAAGTAAATTATGCAGTTTAAAAAATATCTTTTTTTTACAACTTTTTTTGGCAGTTTGCTCTTTACCGTCTTTCTTGCACAGTGTCCCAACTACTATGCCTGGCAAAATAAACCTGCTAACTACTTTTATTCCGGCCAAGCTTCCTGGTTTGATCCTTGGGATGTGAATGTTTATGTGGCGGCTATCAAATGGGGCCAGACTGGTCAATTACTGCTAAAAAATCTATATACTACCCAAACTTATAGTAACATCCTATTTTATCCTGTTTATACTGTCGTTGGCTTGGCTTTCGCGTCGGTTAACCCGTTTTTGTTGTTTCAGGTGTTAAGTGCGGTTTGTGGTGTGCTGTTATTTGTGGGAATCTATCTATTTGCCTGGATTTTTATCAAAGACCGCTGGCTCGCTCTTTTGGCGACCGTATTAACAGCTTTGGGTGGGGGATTGGGCTGGCTTTTTTTTCCCAATATCCCGTCGGCTGACTTACTGATCACCAGTTTTACCTTCCAAAGCGCTTGGCAACGACCGCATGAAGCCATCGGAATGATGTGGTATTTTTGCTCTCTCTACCTTTTTTACTATTACTTTTCAACCAAAAAAATCATCTATTCTTTCCTGTCTTTGGCGTGTTTGCTGGTTTTGGTGGTGTTCTATCCATACTATCTAGCGACTTATGGACTGATTCTCGGAAGCTTTCTATATTTGCATAAAGACACCGCCAAAAATATTTACGACTTTAGCCTGTTGGGACTGAATATAATTTTGACGTTGTTTATTACCGTCTTCTATTTTGATTATTTGGTCTCAGGCGGATTTGCCGGGGTAGCAGGACAAACACTGTCTCGACCCCCGTTGGTTTCCCTGTTTTTAGGATACGGACTGTTTATGCCGATAGTTATTTACCAATTAACACGATGGAAAACAATTCTGCCCGATAGGCGGTTTCTATTAATCTGGGTTTTTGTTTCCCTATCTTTATCGTTTCTGCCGATTGGCATTACCAGATTTTATCTTCGTGGGTTGTTTTTACCATTGTCGATTTTAGTGGTTTTTGCCTTAAAGGAACTAAAAATTAATTCACCGGTCAAGCTTTCACTAGCGATAGTTGTGATTTTATTTCTTAGCTTGCCTTCTTCTTTGTATATTTTTTACCGGCGGGTAAAGGAAACTCGGACAATAAACCCATGGTACTATCAACCCCGGGCAGCGGATGAGATGTTTGACTATCTGCAAATGACCAACAAAGACGGCGTACTGGCCGGCTATACGCTTGGTAATTATTTACCGGCCCATACCGGAAAAAGCGTTTATTTTGGTCACCTAATCCAGACTCCGCAAGCCACAGAAAAACTATACAATTTAGAAATTTTCTACCAGGGAAAGTTGCAAAAAAAGGAAGCTTTACAGTTTTTGAGATATAATAAAATAAACTTTGTCGTCTATGGTCATGAGGAAAAACAATGGGGTAAGCTTAAGTATCCGTTTCTACATCAAGTCTTTAGCAGCAAAGAGATTGTCCTGTATGAAGTAGTTGGTAAGTAAATGGGCTTATTGTTACTTTTTTGAATAGCGGGAAGGTTCCTTCAGCCAATCCATGTCCGAATCTGGCTCATAGGGGCCGTTGTAATCAACACTGATTTCCTCACCTTTCTTAATAGGACGAATTGCCTTGTAGAACATCTGGTCTGTTTTAAAGCTTCGCACCCATTTGGTATTGGGACTGACGCTGTGATTGTAGATTGAACCATATCCCAGTACGATAACCGCATCCTGTAAAGATCGCCAAGGGTAGATATAGGTATTGAGAATGGTTTTTTCGCAATGCCGGCGCTCACCGGGCTTCAGATGAACCACCGGACACTTTTCGATAATTTCCAATCTTTTAAAATTCTTAAGGGCGTATACGCCCCGCCCCATTTTCTTAGTTTTCCTGACTTCAATTTGATATAGCATTTTATTTCACCTTGTTTACTGATAACCTACCCTTCGACTTCGCCAAGTCAGACTTGGCTTCGCTCAGGGCAAGCAACCTACAACTTTCAACTTTTTATCAATTCCAGCTGGGGAGGAAAGACATAGTCTTTTTTGGTAATCACAAAAAGCGCCCGGATATCTTTTTTTACTTTTATTTTTTTAGTTTTGGGACTCATAAAATCATTATGATCCCACCAGCGGTGAACAAAACGGGGGATTGAGATGGTCCGATGTTTTTTGGCAAAATCTTTGTACGGATCAACCAAGGTGATTTCCCGTTTATCATCTTTAATCTGGATGATGATGCTGTAATGACCATCCTCAGTATATTTTCCGCGATGTCGGTGGACAAAAAACATACCTTGCCATTCCACTGCCACCGGCAGTTGATGTTCTCGGAGAAGCAGGCGAATGTCGTCAATTGATGCAAAGTCTTTATACCAAAACTGCACCTGCGGAGCTAGTTTTTTTACCGCCAGCGCCAGCTGGTCGATACGCGTACCGTGCACTTTGATAAACCTTTTTACGTGTACGGCCTCAGTGATCGCCTCCTGCGTCACTTTGATGCGCCATTTGGACAGCAACATCTGCACCACGGCTGGACCGCAGTGAGAGTCGGAAATCTGGCCATAACGCTTAAAAGGTGGGCTATGGACCTTACTCGAGGTTCTTGGCATATTTGGTCAGTAAATTGCCCAACACATCCTGAAATTGTACACCATGAAGTGCCAAAACTTCAGTGAAAGGTAAGCCCAAATCTGGACCAAAGGCAGTATTTGGGTTTGAGTCGGTAAAATAGGGCGTCCCAGTACTTTCATCAATCCGGATATCGAATTTAGCATAATCAACAAAACTCAGACCGTTAAAAGCGCGTACTGCCATTGCGGCAATTTTTGAAGCCATTGGTTCGTCCACAAACTTGTACTTATAGGCCCGGGCGTCGTCATAACTCTCAATACTGGTGAAATAATGCCTGCCGTCGGGCTTTTTGCGAAACACTTTTTCACCTAAAAAAACCTGGTTTTTCTGACCGTCGTCGTAGACCACGGCGGTAATCTCCGGCCCGTCAATAAAGCGTTCCACCACCATTGGTACCCGGTAGGTCTCCAGCATTTTTTCGACCTTTTTTTGTGCGTCCTTAACGGTTTCTTTAACCGCTCGATCATCGATACCCACACTGCCGCCGCTTTCATTTAGCTTGACAATGAGAGGTAGCTCTAGCGTTTCATCAATTAAAGTACCGGCGCGTCGTATAAACTGAAAAGGCGGGGTCGGAATCTGATAGGAAAGCAGCAGGTGCTTCATCAGATTACGGCTATTGCCGATGACTAATCCTTCAATTCCGGCTCCGGTGTAGGGGATATTGGATAATTCCAAAGCTGCCGGAACCGAGGTCTGCAAAGCATCTTTCCCTTTTAAGGTATCAACTAAATTCACCACCAGATCCGGCTGATCAACCAATAAGTTAGTCAGAAAATACTCATTACCGGGATATTTTTTAACATTGATCCCAAACTTGGCAATTTCCTTGACCACTTCCTCTGCCCGGTCTTCCACCTCAAGTTCGGCGTAGTAGGCGTCGTCGGTTGGGAACCAATCACGCTCGACATGAGAATAAGCTACTGCTACCAATTTATATTTTTTTAAAGCTTCTTTATCAGTCTCAAAAATCACTTTTTCTCTTGAAACCGGTTCTGGCGTTTCTTTTTTTACACTATCTGGGGGAACACCGGTGGAGCTGGGAGCGGGTGGTGGAGTGTAGCTGTCGTTTTTATCCATTATGATAATTAAATAAAATTTATAAATCCCCTAAGCCGATTTACTGAATCATAAAAAATATTGAAAGATAAATCAAGAGAAGTCCTCAAACAACCATGCTTTGATTGAAAAATTAAGCCGTCACAAAGATCTTTTATTAGGTAAACTTCCGTACCTCGAAATGATCAATCACCACATCAGCCGGCTGTTTTAAAACAAAAGCAATAATCTCGGCGATATCTTCCACTCTCATCATCTGTTTCATATCCACTTCCATCTTTACGCCGGAAGCGGCTAAAATATTAGTCGCCATACCGCCCGGATAAAAACCCATTACCTTAATACCCGTTCCTTGGAGTTCTTGTTTGAGAGTGTCGGTAAACCCCTGGAGGGCGTGTTTGGTGGCTACATACACAATGCCATAAGCATCTACCTCCTCAACACCGGCAATTGACATTACATTTAAAATCTGACCAGATTTAACCGCTTTCATCATCGGTAACACTTCACGGGTCATAAAAATCGTGCCCAGAGTATTGGTAGCAAAAAGATCCTTGATCTTATCAATTGGGTGCGCCTCAAGTGGGCCGGTCGTCCAAATACCGGCATTGTTAATAAGGACGTCGATTTTACCGTAAGCTGATTTGATGCTTTTAACCACGCTTTGCACCTGTTCTGGTTTACCGACATCGCAGACAAAATACTCAGCCTTTCCACTAAATTTTATAATCTCCTCTTTGACCGCTTTCAGTTTATCCTGATTTCTAGCTAAAAGTACCACTCGCGCTTTATCTTTCGCCAACCGCAAAGCTAATCCCTTTCCCAAACCATCGCTTGCCCCAGTGATAATTAACACCTTATCTTGTAAATCCATATATTTAAAGAAATACTAATGATTATTTCAGTATATCTAGGTCCGCTCGATTTGGAAAGGGTGAAAAAAGTAGTGACTATCCTAACCAAGAGAGTAGGGAACCTGGTGTTTAAACTTATTATTGAACGCCTGTCTGAGAATGATGTCGACCTTTCGATAACCTTTTTTCTTAATTTCTTCAACGGTTATTTTTTTGTCAAAATATAGCTGCAGAACCGGGTCGGCCTCTTGATAGGAAAAACCCAGTTCGCCTTCATCAGTCTGCCCGGGCCACAGCCCGGCGGTGGGGATAGCGTCAATGATCTCTTTAGGCACGCCAAGATGTTTTGCCAGTTCTTGCACCTGCAGCTTGTAAAGATGGCTTATCGGCTCAATATCTGAGGCTGCATCGCCAAAACGGGTAAAATAACCAAGCTGCCGCTCGGATTTGTTTTCCGTACCGCAGACTAAGGCCCGGTGCTTTTTGGCCAGATCAAAAAGAATTATCATCCTTACCCGTGACATCACATTACCCAGGCGTAGGCGCTCTTCTGCTTTTGTCGGGTCGATCTTCAGGCTTTTCTGAAAAGCCTCTACCACCGGTCTTATGGAAACGGCCATAATATTGGCTTGCGGCAAACCGGCTGCCTCAACCACAGTTTGATACTGGACGGCGGAAATGTTACGGTAATAAAGGTGGGCAACAACTATGTTTTTTAAAGGCAAAACTTCTTTTAAAAGGTAAAGCGACGTGGTCGAATCAATACCACCCGAAACTCCAATTATCGCCCGTTTAATCTTGGCACCGGTAAAAACCGAACGTAAAAAACGGCTAATTTTTACCTTCTCTTTTTGGGGGTTAATCCGAGGTAGATCATTCATAAAGTTGATGTTTATTGAAATATTTGGCAATTATATCAGGCACCAGATACTGGATTGACTCTTTATTATCAATCCGTTTACGGATAATGGTTGACGAAATATTGGTAATTACAGTATCTAGTTGGTTAACCACGCTGATATTACCCGGCAATTTTGGCAGTTGAAGCGTCTCGGAAACATGCAGGCGCAGATTGATGATACCCGTTCCCCGTGGAAAGAAGATAAAGCAATAATCGCGCACCAATTTTTGCCAGTCTTTCCATTTGCAAAAAAACGGCAGCTGATCTGAACCAACCAGCCAATAAAATTTGTGCTCCGGATGCCGTTGATAAAGCCCCGGCAAAGTATCGATGGTGTAACTGATTGAGTCTTTTTTGATCTCAAAATCTGACACCTTAAGCCAATCGGTTTCCACTAGCCGGCACATCGCCAGCCGATGTGAAGTAGGGGAGAGCTTTTTACCAAACGGATGCCAGTGGCAAGGCATTAGCCAGACTTCATCTAACTTCAGTCTGTCTTTGACCTGTCTTGAGATTATTAGATGTCCAAGGTGCGGCGGATCAAAAGCCCCACCCAATATACCAATTTTCATAATAGCACCTCGATTTTCTCCACCTGTTTTATTGCCCGGTAAATCTGCGGCCAGGAATAGACCCGTTTGACGTTCTCGGGCAGTTTATGAGTCGTTTGATTCCAAGGATAGTCATAAAGCAGGATCGGGACGTTGGTTTTAGCACAATCCAAAACATAATCCAGATGATCGTCAATATATACTTTAGCTTGGCTTTGACGCAGAAAATCGGACTTGCGATAGGTTTTGCCTTCATACGAGTGATGATTTGTTAAATAAATTTCGGAGAATATTCCAGGGAAATGACGAGCCAACCAATCTTCAGTCTGCCGGCGAATTACCGCCTGGCGTCCGGTGATGACTATCAGCTCATGCCCCTCCTGCTTTAACTTTTTTATCATTAACTGGCTGCCTGGTAGGGGGGGAATGTCTCGGAAGTAATCGGTTTTAAAAAAATCATATACTTTGCGTACTGCCTCGTCGCGGGTCCCTCCCCAAATATCATCCAGATAAAAATCCTTTACCTCTGAAAATACGACACTGGTACCATATATGGCATTATGGAACTCAAGCACCTTCACGGTGAAACCGGCTAAAACCTCATCCAGATCAAAAGCAATTTTCATTCCTGTATTATATATTAAAAGCGCCCAGTTTGGAGTGGGCATTGAGGGTTAGTTAGATTATTCTATCAAGCCGCGAATCATATTCTATGAAATTTAGACTATCCTATAGCTCTAATTTCCTATAAGGATTGTTTAGACTGTTAGAAAAGCCAAAAATGATTAGCAGATAAACCTATTATTTGCTAAATTGATACATTTCATTTTTTAGAGCTTTATAACAATCCAAAGTCATATCTTTCTCTAAAAATTACCCTATAAAAGTAAAAAATATAATATTATAAGTATGATTAACTTTAAAATGAATTATTATAGGACTCGATATACATCGTAACCTATAATAAATATATATCTTTTAATTAAGCCGGTAGGGGAGAGTAAAATGAAAAACCGCGCCCTGCCCTTCCTGGCTTTTAGCCCACAATCTGCCTCCAAACCTTTTAATAATCTCAGAGGAAATATACAGTCCCAACCGCATACCTGGATAACTGTTTCTCTTTTGACCATTGACCTGACAAAACCGGTAAAAAATAGATTCCAAGCTGTCTTTAGGAATACCGATACCATAGTCTTTGACCGAAACAGTTACTAATTCATCATTCGGAGTCACCCTGACAATGATCTTACAGTCGGCAGCCGAGTATTTGCAGGCATTAGACAGTAGGTTGACGACAACCTGGGCTACTCGATAAGGGTCAGCTATCACTTGCCGTTTTGACCTTCCTTTTAACACAATTTTATGCTTGCCGTCAATCAACGGGAAATCTCCAATTATCTCCACTAACAGTTGGTTGAGATCAAAGCTTATCAATTTGTATTCCAATTTGCCGGCCTGGATCTTGGACACATCAAGAAGATCGAGAATTAGCTTGGTCATCCGATCAATCTGTTTATCCATTTTCTGCAGGTTGACACAAAAACGATTATCGGCCAAGCCTTCGGCTTGCTTTTTCAAAAGTTGAGTATACGCCTTGATCGAAGTAATTGGCGTTTTGAGCTCATGTGAGGCGACACTTAAAAATTCGTCCTTTATCTGTTCCAGCTCTTTTCTTTTTGTTATATCGTGTCTTACGGCAATAAACTGTTCGGGTTTACCGTATTTGTCCAAAACCGGCGCAATGACGGTTGAGACCCAATAAAAAGAACCGTCTTTTTTTTGGTTGCGAATCTCTCCACGCCAGACTTTTCCCGATTTGATCGTCTCCCACATATCATTAAAAAATTCCCTTGAGTGGTGGTGTGAGTTGATCAGCCTATGAGTCTTCCCGATGAGCTCTTTTCTTGAATACTGGGAAATCTCGATAAACTTGTCATTTACCGACTGAATTACACCGTCTTTATCGGTTACGGCTACAATTGAGGCTTGGTCCAAAGCAAATTTAATATTTTGCAGCTCCTTTAAGGTTGTTTGCAATCGTCTATCTCTCAGCTGGTCTTTCATATAAACAAATAGATCTTGCGCTTAACAATGGCCGATTATGAAGCCATAATACGATATCTATGTAAAAAATGAGTAAGGATTATTTTGTCTTGCAAAAAGGGAAAAAATTAGTAAAATTTTACTATGACAAAAAAACAATTAGTTTTGGGGTTTGTGGCGTTACTGGTTATTGTCGCCTTTCTTTACGGTACTTACCTCCTTATTAACAAACCGCAAGTTACCTATTATCCGGAAGTAAATAAAGTAAGCTCTTCTGATCATATAAAATGGTCACCCGCTAAAAAGATCATTTTGGTTGAGTATAGCGATTTTCAATGTCCGGCCTGCAAACTTTTTCATGATTATATTCGCCAGGAACTGGAGACAACCAAAGACCCAAAAATTCAGGAGATTGTAAAAAAAATCACCTTTGTTTTCCGAAGTTTTCCTTTGACTAACATTCATCCCCATTCGCTTAAAGCGGCTAAAGCTGCAGAAGCAGCAGGCCGGCAGAACAAGTTTTATCAGATGGCTGATCTGCTTTTTGCCAATCAAGATCAATGGGCGCAGTCCGATCAACCACAGGGCTTATTTTTGGCCTATGCCAAGGAATTAAAATTAGACGCGGACCAGTTCCAAAAAGATCTTTCCTCTTCCAGCATCCAGACAAAAATTCAGTCAGACATCCGGTCTGGGGAAAAAGCTCAGCTTACTGCTACGCCTACTTTTTATCTTCAGGGCAACAAGGTCAGCGTCACCTCTTTTGCTGAGTTCAAACAGCTACTTTTGGATACTCTCGCTAAGTCGCCCTAAGTGAACTCGTGTATTTTGATACAATTGGAGCATGTATCTTGAAATTGAAGGGGTGAGTACCCACTATCAACGCCAGGGTAAAGGTGCGCCTTTTTTACTGGTGCACGGCTGGGGAGGCTCCATGGACAGTTTTGAAGCTCTTTACCAACAAGTGAGCCGGCAGTTTGACTCAATCATTCTTGATCTGCCTGGTTTTGGTCAAAGCGGACAGCCCGGCCCTCACTGGGGCATACCGGAATACGCCCATTTTCTAAAACAATTTCTCACCGCTTGCGGCGTGGAAAAAGTAATTTTTTTTGGCCACTCTTTTGGCGGTAGTCTCGGGCTTTATTTAGCCGCCCATTCACCGGTAACCGTGGATAAACTAATCGTGGCCGGCGCCTCTTTTAAGCGCCGTAAAACCACCTCACCGGCTTTTTTAACCGTAAAAAAAATACTAACTAAAGTTCCTTTTTATACATTGCTTCGCCGCACATTTCTGATGACTTTTTACCGGCTGTTCTTTCTCCAGTCGGATATCAGCAAATTCCCCAAACTGGAAGCCAATTTCCGTCAGATCGTCTCTTTTGACCTTAGCGCCTACTTACCCCGGATTAAGCAGCCGACTTTAATTCTTTGGGGTAAAAAAGACATTTATACGCCGCAAGAAGATGCCCATGAAGCAAAAAAACTGATTAAAGGCGCGCGCCTTAAAATATTTGCCGATTGCGGACACAACCTACCACTTGTTAAGCCTGATCTAGTCTATCGAGAGATTGCCGATTTTATTAAGTCCAATAAATAAATATATGCTCACAATCTCGCTTTTTATCAGTTTGTTTATCCTCGCCAAGGCCTTCCAGCTGATCTATTTTTTTCAGATCAAAGAGTACCGTTTTGACCGCTTTTTTTCATTTATCAAAGAAGAAGGTTGGTACCAGGCGCTCTATTTCTCAAGCTTTCGGTTACCGGCTAAAAAAACACGCAACTTGCTGATCATGGGCTTGCTTTTCGTTGCCGACTACTTAATTTTTCAACTTTTACTTAAACAGTCTTTGCCGCTTTTAATTTTGGATTTTTTCATCGTCCCGCTGATAGCTTTTTTGTTAACTTCAGTCGCGGTTTTCTTAACAGCCATTCCGGTCTATATTTATCGTCAATGGCTCATTACCCGCGCCAAAAGTCTGGTAAAGAGATCTAGCGCTATCTGCATTGGAATCACCGGCAGCTACGGTAAAACCTCGGTGAAGGAGTTTTTGTATGAAATCCTTTCCCAAAAATTTAAAATCGCCAAAACCGAAAAAAACATGAACACCGACGTTGGTATCGCATTATCGATAATTGGAAATCTGAAATCAGACACCCGTTATTTTATCGCCGAGTATGGCGGTTATCGCACTGGAGAGATTGAGAGGACAGCCAAAATCATCAGGCCAAATCAGAGCATTCTCACCGGCCTGGGTAACCAGCACTTGGATTTATACGGTAGCCGGAAAAATCTGCAAAAGGCAGAAACCCATATCTTAACGCTCCTTGACTTACAATCTTTTGCCTACATCAACCTGGATTTTCCACAAAGTCGGGTACTGACACAAAAATCACCGGCCAGAAAAATTTATTATTCAATACGCCAGAAAACCGACATCTACGCTGCCAACATCAAAACCACCCCTCAAGGGACGTCGGCTGATGTCTATTACCATCGCCATAAAATACACCTGCAAACAGCGCTGCTGGGTAAGCATAATATTCTCAACCTTTTGCCTTGCCTTGCCCTGGCTATTGATTTGAATATGACTACCCAAGAGATAACCCACGCCATATCCAAAATTCAGCCAATCTCTGGTAAACTATCAGTTTTGGCAGGAATCAAAGGCGCAGTGGTGGTTGACGATTCGTATAATACCAATGTCAATGGTTTTTTAGCGGCGATTGAGGTATTAAATACTTTTGATAAGTCCAAAAAAATCATCGCTACCCGAGGCATCATCGAACTGGGAGTAGAGAAGAGCTCGTCGTATAAAACCATCCTTCAGGCTTTGGCCAAAACCGGGATTGCGCTTTTTACCACCGATCGGTTATTTAAGGAGCTTGACCAAGCAGGTAAGATAACAACATTTAACGACGTCTCGGATTTAATAATATATCTAAAGGAAACAATCAATCAAGATACAGTTTTACTTATTGAAGGACGTTTTCCAGAGTCAACGATAAAAAAACTAAAGCACAACAGTTAAATTATTATTTAAATATTGTTAAATTGGGATTTAATTGAAAATTGATAATTGAGATTTGTAAATTATTTTATTTCTATGATCTTTACCGACTTTGCGCCAAACGAAGAACTAGACGATAGCTTGCTTGCCATTAAGCTCATTTTTCAACCCTGGAAATGGAAAAAAGGGAAAGCGACCGAACTGACAAAAAAGCTATTGGAGCGAAAATTTTTCCCGTATCATTGCTTTCACTTTTTTCTCTCCGGACGAGCGGCACTTTATTATGTTCTGAAAGCCCTACGATTACCGGCCGACAGCGAGATTCTGGTTCAGGCCTTTACCTGCGAAGCCGTGGTTTTGCCGATTCTGGCCAATAATCTGCATGTCGCTTATGTTGATATTGAAGAAAGTACTTTTTCCATGGACCCCAAGGATCTGCAACAAAAAATTAACTCCAACTCAAAAGTGATGATTCTGCAGCATACTTTTGGCATCATGCCCCAGAGAGATAAAATTTTGGAAATTGCCCGCAATAACAAGATCTTAGTAATTGAAGACCTAGCCCACGGCTTTGATGCTCATACTCTCAGACACGATAAATATAAAACTATTAAACTCCTGTCTTTTGGCCGTTCCAAAGCTTTCTCCTCCGTGTTTGGCGGAGCTCTTGCCGTGAGTGACGTTGCTCTTAATCAAAAACTGAAAAAAATGCCTCTCAACCTGCCTTCGCGGCTTTTTATTTTCCGCCAGTATCTTTATAAAATTTTAACGCCGCTTGTCAAAGCTACTTATGATCTGCATCTTGGGCGATTGATTCATGCTGTCTCAAAAAGCTTGAATCTTTGGCTTCCTGAAGTCAGTCTCAAAGAAAAACAGGGTAAACCAGACTTTTCAATAATAAAGGCCTATCCCAATGGGCTGGCTGCTCTGATCATTCACCAATTAAAGAAGGTTAACAAAATTAATAACCGCCGGAAAAAAGCGGTTTCATCTTATCTCAAACATCTGCCCAAATCTATATTGCCTGTTAACTTTAGGCCGGTTAATCTGCATCTGATCCGTTTTCCCATATTGGTTGACCACCGCGAGCATTTGCTTGCCAGCTTAAAAAAAGAAAAAATAATCGCCGGGACGTGGTACGATCAGGTAGTGGCGCCTAAAAACGTTTCTTTAATCACTATGCGGTATGTAGCTGGATCTTGCCCTAAAGCAGAAAACCTGTGTAAAAAAATCGTCAATTTACCAACTAATATCACTACTCAACAAATAAATAAAATAATTAAGCAAGTTAAATTAAATTTTAAATAAACATTTGACTTTATGTTACAAATTCTACCTGTGGAAACACAAGAAGAATGGACCACGTTTTTTAACCAGTGCGGCTCGCCTTCTTTTCATCAAGCCTGGGCTTGGGGAGAGTTTCAGCAAAATCAGGGCTACGAGATTGAACGCCTGGGTTTATATGAGGATAAAGGGCTTCAAGCTATTGCCTTAGTTGTTAAGATTAGGGCTAAACGTGGCCGCTTTTTATTTGTTCCGCATGGCCCGGTCTCCAAAGCCCAAAACCCGCAATTACTTCTTAATGTTTATGGTTTGCTAACTAAACATCTAAAAAAAATAGCGCACGCTGAAGGCTTCTGGTTTATCAGACTGGCACCCAGCCTCCCGGCAACTCCGGAGCATCTGGCTTTGTTTCAAACACTTAGGTTTCGCCAAAGCCCGATTTATATGCATGCCGAGACAATGTGGGCACTTGATATTACTAAAGCCGAAGATGAACTTTTAGCTGATATGCGAAAAACCACCCGTTATCTAATCCGCAAAGCCATTAAGGACGAAATTAAAGTTATTGAGAAAAATGACGAGCAAAGTGTTACCGATTTTTGGGAAATTTACCAGACCACTTTTACCAGGGAAAACTTTACACCGTTTTCCCGCCGGTTTATCAGCGGTGAGTTTCATGCTTTTAAGAAATCGGATTGTTCCAGCTTTCTATTTGCTACACCACCGCAAAAATTTGCCCAGGAAGGGCAGTTAAAATATTTAGCTGGATCTTTAGTCATCTTTACCAAGTCCACTGCTTTTTACCACCAAGGAGCATCGATCCACACCAAGTTTTCCGCCCCTTATCTTTTACAATGGGAAGCTATACGCTTGGCAAAAAAACGCGGCTGCCAAACATATAACTTCTACGGCATTCATAAACCCGGCCGCACTCCCAAAACTTGGGAAGGTCTGTCTTTATTCAAAAAAGGTTTTGGCGGTTATCAAATCGACTATGTACCAACACAGGATTATATCCTCTCCCCAAAATACTATCTTAGTTATCTCTATGAGCGTTTCCTCAATATAAAAAGGCAAGTTTAAAATTCCATATGCTTTCAGCTTTCGAAGCTTCATTGTAAGTTAAAATCAGACGCTCACCCATAGGAAAAAGAGGACAGGGGAAAGGGATGAGGTTAAATTAGATGATTAGATTGTCACAAGGGGATAGCTATATTTTGTATTAGGAAATTTGACCCGCCTGACAGATCGAAGGATTAGTGAACATATTCTGTCGAAGGAGAACTAAAAATAAACTGAAAATAAATAAAAAATAAAAAAGTTTTTGCAAAAAATAATTTTACTTCTCCTCTCTCCGAGAGTTGGCCTGACGTCGTAAAAGATTCATTTTACGACGTCATGGATCCTTATTCCTCCAGCTTTGGATATCCCCATTTTTCTAACTTGCCAACCACCCCTATATCCAATAATAATAAGAGAATAAGATGCCACCATACAACCTCACTCTTTAAGATGCGCCATAATATTTCTTTTACTTTACTCATTTATCAACGAAATAATAACCGTTTTTTAGGAAAAGGGTCCCTTCTCTTTTGCACTACTGGATATCTCATTATTTAGATTGTCATAACAGTCTAGATTTCTATTTTTAAGCTCATACCTAAAAGAAAGTAGATCACTTATCCACAAGACAAATATCGATATTTTAGAGCATAATAACAATCTAAATATCGATTTTTGACCTCACTTTCATAAGCAATTATATATTGAATATAAATCTGGTAAATATAATTATTATAGGATATATATAATATTCACGTCCGTATAACAAATATCAATAAACTATATCAACTTCCCCATCTCCCCTCTCCTCTGTCTTATGTGGCCGTGTCATTTTTATGACTTACTCATAATGAATTAATTTCATACCGCTTTCAGATGAAATTACAATAAAATATCCAATCTTTCAGCGGTATAGTCTTTTTTTCTGGAGTTTTACCATCGTAACGTAAGAAATGCAATCGCCACCACAAACAACAGAACAAAAACATATTCCCGTACCACCTGTTGGTAAAGTTTATGATCCAGGAAATGGTAAATCAAACCGGTCAAAGAATAATATATCGCTGTCATAAGAAGCGCGCTTATTGAAGATTTTAAGGGAATAAAAGAAGCCAACACCGCTACTTCAAATGTGAATATACCAACCACCCACGTATATTTCAGTAAATCTTTATCATACGCTGCATTGGGATTGACAGTCCAGGAAAGCTGAGTAATAAAGGGAATAGTCAATATACTTGCAATGAGTCCGTTTACCAAAAAACTTTGCTTGAAAAAAAATAACACCAACATCAGTAAAAACACCATAAAAGTCTGAAAAAGATAGTTGACAGAAAATGCAGCCCGATAAAGCTGGATACTCTTCTCTACTCCCACATTAAAAATGTTTGATGTCAAAAGCAGTGCATAAAACCCAAAAGCATAAAGCCCCATCAAAGGCAAGCGAGTCAGCCAGCGAACCGGAAAAATGGAATAAAAAAAGTAAATGGAAATGGTAAAAATCACTGGCATCAAAAACAACATCAGCCATTCAATACCGTCCACTCCCTCCAAAACCGAGAAAAAAGTTAGAAAGTATGCAGTAAACAGAAAGACCGGTACCCACAACCACCACCAGTCAGAAAACTGAAAAAATGTGGAGAGAAGCAGTAAAAAGGTCATTGTCAACGTACTTGCAAAAATGCGAATCCGCTTTGGTACAGGAGAAAAATACTTAAGGCCGAGTGTGTTAATTAATTGAAATGGTTTCATAGTCAAAATATCGTCCCCTAATTTTATTATTTAACCTTGGGCATTGACATATACCTCATGCACATCATCCAGATCTACCAAGGCAGTGATAAGTTGGTCTAACTTTTCCCTCATCCTCCCCTCAGAAATTGCAATAGTAGAAACGGGCTTATATGTGGATTCCGGACTGCTTTTAAAGGTGAGTTTAAAATCTTCACCCGTTAACTTTCCCAGCATAGAAAATGGAAAATAAACGATATATTGCTCATCTGTGACCTCGATATCGCTGGCTTGAATTTTTTCGGCCATGGCCAGCACATCAGCTTCTTTATTTTCCGACTTTGCAAGACAAACTACACCACGATGTTCAAATAAATAACTGACTGCCCCAGGTGAGGCCATTTTTGCTCCGTGACGTTCGAGAACATTTTTAACCTCAGCGGCGGTTCTGTTGGAATTATCGGTGGTAGCGATCATGTAAAGAGCCACACCGTCGTGGCTGTATCCTTCGTATCTGATTTCGGTGAGATTGATTTTTTGTGGCCCACTCCCCTTTTGAAGAGCTCGGTCAATGTTATCTTTGGGCATATTGTCTTGTTTGGCTTTTTCCAAAGCCAACCGAAGCTTGACATTATGATCCGGGTTAGTCACCCCGCCACCGCCAATAACAGCCAAGGTAATCAAACTGGCCAGCTTACCGAATATTTTACTTTTAGCTTTATCTGTCGATTCTTTTTGCCGCTTAATATTTGACCATTTAGAATGTCCGGACATTAATTGAATATAAATGGATAAAACGACCTGTCTCTATTATATCACCTTCAGCAGACGGAAAAACAAAAAAGAAAGCAGATAAAACAAGATAATCTGAAAAGGCGGCAGATATAAGGTCATAAAGATGGTGACAATCGCTAAAATAAAAAAGGCTTCGTTATGAATGGCTGGTAGTAAGCCTTTGGTGAATAATATTAAGACGACAAGAGTGAGGAGAGTTTGCCGGTCAAACCACCAGATCGGCCAGCCAAAAAACATCGCCAATCCTAGTAGTAAAGCGCCAAGAATCAGAAAAATCTCTTTAGTATCGAAAAAAAACGGCCCAATATACATATGGTTTGATAATAGAAATATACTAAAGAAATTTCATCCAAATGTCAATTCGCAAGTTATTTTTCAGTATAATAATTTAACATATTATGAATAAGATCAGGTGGAAAATAGCCGCAGCCCTTACTTTATCTTTTATTCTTACAGTATTGCTTAGTAATACCGTATTTAGTAATCCTGCCTCCCCTACCCTCCAACCATTACTTTCTTTAATAAACCAATTATTTCCCCAAAAACTTTCCAAGTCTACTCCTCCCTTAATCAGTGTTATGCCTTCACCGATAATTATTCCCTCATCCCCACCCACCTTGGCTTTTCTTCCCTCGATTTTACCTACAAAAAAAACAATAATAGTACCGACTAATCCACCCACGCAAACACCAATTGCTCCAACAGCCAGTTATCAATGTCCAAATACGTCTAACAATACTTATCAAGCATTATCCGTCAACCCGCCAAAAACTGCCAATCCTCAGGCGCATCCGGATATTAACTTACATATCCGCGGTTATCAAATAGCCAATGCCGCCAAATCGCTAATTGAGCTTACGGGTGCCACAGACACCAAAGCTCCGCAACTGACCACGCTTCTTGAAGGCAACCGTTCGCCTACCATCAGCAATACTTATCAGGTGTATGACTGGCACTGGTCAAATAACTCTAAGGGTGGACTGATCCGTACCTGGGATGTAACCATGGTTGGATTGTCTAGTAGCCCCGGACAAACTATAAAACTTCCCAATTCAGGCTATGATATTGGCGGCGGTCAGGCCCTGGTGCTCTTTGCTGAATACAACACTTTAACTTTGAAATACACCAGAGAAGATAACGTCGTTTCCGGTTACACGATTCATCTTGATGAGATCTGCGTTGATCC
This sequence comes from Candidatus Roizmanbacteria bacterium RIFCSPLOWO2_01_FULL_41_22, assembly GCA_001789805.1. Taxonomy (GTDB): domain Bacteria; phylum Patescibacteriota; class Microgenomatia; order UBA1406; family GWC2-37-13; genus 2-01-FULL-41-22. Next base: position 17,480 of record MGAR01000037.1, on the reverse strand, counting down.
AAATTTACTTGTTTATTATCAACGGCTCGATAACCAAGGACGAAACAGCTTGCCGGCTTTAAAAGGCGGTGAGACAATCGGAAAAGCCAAAAGTGCAGAAGTAAAAGTAGCGATCCGCGACTCCGGAAATTTCATGGATCCCCGATCGCGAAAAGACTGGTGGGCTAGATAAAAAAGCAGGACCACCGTAGTTAATTGGAAGCCGGAACGATCACCTGAACCACCCTGCCATCTGAAAGACGTACGGTCTGTACTTTCACTACTGTCCCTTTTCTAATCTGAATATATTTTTCACCGGTTTCCGGATTTTCTGCCGCATAAATCCCCTGGACAATCGGGCTATACATTGTCTTGTCTGAAGAAGTCATCTGGTTAGTAGTTCGATAGACGATCTCCCCGGCTCTTTTTTGGGAATCAAGCGGATAACGTATAAACGCCATCACCACGGCCGGTAAGGTGCCGATTCTAAAGCTGAAATAAGGGTCAATCCTGGGAGTATCGGCCAAAAAGACATTGGCCGAAAGTATTTTCATCAAACCAAAAGCCAGTAATAAACCGGCAAAAATCGTGCCTAAATTTAACCAAGCTGATAAGCGATTTTTCATAACTTAGGTATCCTCATAACAAATCGTTGCTAATCTAGTATTGGTGTCTTTATTCTGTTTGATTAAGCTACCACAGTGCGGAATGTTAATCTGATTTGGCACCGTCACTGTTTCTTCTTTCATTACTTGCCCAGCACTTTCTCCTACCCATACTGACTTGACGGGTTGATTATTGTTTTTTTGTGTCTGCGAACTTGGATAACTGATAATAAAGTTTTTTTTATCAATCGGTACATAACCTGATAGCGGGCTATTTTTATACTGCAGTTCTATCGTATGTTGACCGATATGGTAATTTTTTAAAAAAGCAGCATCGATCTGCCAGGTCAGCGAACTACCGGTACAGGTTTTTTCTTCTTTAATTTGTGATGTTTTATTATCAAATAATAATCGATGTATCTTTTCCTTGCGGCAATTTATCGCTGATACATACAAAGTCGAGTTGCTAAAATTGAAATTTTCCGGAAAAAGCTGGAGCGAAGGTGGGTTATAAGGCGCTTCGCTTTTGGTATCTGTCACTTTTGATTGCTCTTGAGGTGGGTTGACCACCGGTGGTGGTTGTGCAGTGGAGTTACCAGGTGTTTGCTGTCCGCCGGTGGTAGTTGTGGTTGTTGTGGAAGTCGTGGTTGATGACGATGGCGACGAGCCACCACAGTTACCGGAGTCAACACCACTCGCAGTCACCGATAAATAACACGGCAGAGTGGCGGTAACTCCCGGACAGGCGGCCGAGTTGGCTACCATCCCACGGTAAGTGACGGTTTTGGTGATATTGGTATCAACGGTAATCGGTGAACCTGTCCATCTGGGTACCCAAGTCCAGACACCGTTGGTGGCTGCTTTATTCCAGCCGTTCCAGCCTGCCACATGCGCTCCGTCTTTGTCCAGTTTGACGTCACCGTCTCCCCCATCGCTGACAAATCTGATGGTAATGTCAAATTTATTACTTCCTAAATATTTTGCATCGCCCTCCATGTGAAAGCAACCGGCAACGCCTGACGAGCCAGCAGTAGTAGAGCCTCCACTTGTTCCTCCTCCACTGCCAGGACAGTCTACTTTTCTACCCGACGAACAACCGGCTATCCAGCCGCAGTTGACATTGAAACCGGAATCATAGGTATCATTTAGGCGATTACCTTCATAACAATTAACGCCGTTAGCGTCCTGTTGAGAATAGATACAAATGGGTTTATTAGCACAAGTATTTGCACCCGCACCGGCATTACCTGGTGTCGGCTGACTTGAAGACCCTCCACCATCACCGCAGTTTTTGCCAACTGCCGTTCCATGTTCTCTTCGCCAATTGGCAGCAGCCGTATCAATATTGCCCCCAGCGCTGCCGATAAACGAAGCCTGCACTCCCGCATCAGCGCAGATAGCATCGGCCTGACAGCACCAGATATTATTTCCGGCCGCTTTGGTTTGAGTAGTTTTAGTCTGGCGTACCAATGAAGAAGTCAAAATACTCGCCGCACCGATAAAAACAAGCGTCGCCACGGTCAGAAAAGTGGCGATTTCGCCTTTCTTTTTATCCATAAGATGTTACTAATCATAACAAAAATAAATTTCTACTTGCAATGCTATTTGCTACCTACGTAAACAAACTGGGTATCCTGGTCTATGGATCAATATTTCTCCATCATATCTCTTGACATTGTAGATATATTACCTATACTTTTTTAGATTTATGGAATCTTTGGAACAGCTCGAAGAACAAGCCATCAACGCGGCTCTCAAACATCAATGGGATGAAGCGATTCTTTTAAACAAACAAATTATATCGCTGGACCAAGTCAATTTTGGTACTTACCTGCGTCTGGGTTTTGCCTACATGCAAAAACACGAACTTGCAAAAGCAAAAACATTTTACCGAAAAATCCTCAAGATGCAACCGGTAAACCGTATCGCTTTGGAGAATCTGGAAAAAATTAAGATTCTTGAAAAAAGAAAAAAAACTATCTTAAACACTACCAACTCCAACCTCAACCCTAATGTGTTTCTAGAGATTCCGGGTAAGACCAAAACCGTCAAATTGGTTAAATTAGGACAAAAAGAAGAACTGGCCGGGCTAATCATCGGCCAAGAAGTACAGCTAAAACAAAAAAAACGTAAAATTGAAATAAGGACCCAGCAAAATGACTATATCGGCTCTTTACCCGATGATGTTTCTCAGCGTTTGAAATATTTTATCAAGGAAAAAAGCACCTATACTTGTTTTATAAAAGAAACCAGCCTTACGGAAGTGGTGGTTTTTATCAAAGAAGAAACAAAAGGCAGAAAGGTGCAGCGCTACCTATCTTTCGCGCAAAATCCACACACTGTCATGTCTGATATCAAGCAGGAAGAGACTAGCGAACATGAGGACGAGGAAGAATGGATCGGTGTTGGTGAAGAAGTAGAGGTAGTGGAAAAAGATGAGGATTTAGAGCACATTAAACAGGATAATTATGATGAATCGGAAGAAGAATAATGTTTGATCTGATTGCTAAAAAATACTATCCTGCCTTGAATTCTTCTGACTGGAATCAATTTTTTAATTTCTTCAGGTACAGCCAAATCTTTCATTGAGGCAGCGGCCATGATCAACGAAATAACAAAAATTGCCAATAAAATTAATATCATAAATTTTGAATATTCCACTCATTCTCAGTATTGTTAAGAATAAATAGTATATCATAAACCTCCGGATTACTCCTTTTTAGCTGGCAACCAAAAAAAGCCGCCAGCGACTGGGCGGTTAAGGAAAATGCTTTCCCTTCCTCCACGATTACACACGCCTCATCGGGTTTAATCTGACTGGTGCTCAAGTTGATGTCACTCACCCGCACACCACTCCCCTCTAAAAGGTTGTTGATCATATTGGCGGTATGATAATTCTGGCCGTAAATAATTTGCAGATTCTTTTTCTCGGTTCTAAAAACTTTCTGATAAAAAAGACCAAGCACGTTTTTGGAAAACTCTTCCTGATTTTTATAGGTCATACTATTAAATATCCTAAATTTGTCTTTGTCCTTTTGGCTGATAATTAAAGTCAGGTAGAGGCGATCAAATATGCTGGTATTTGAGCGAAAAAACAACACCTTAAAAACATCCAGTTTAATATCCCCTTTAGCAAACTTGGGCAGATCATAGTATAGATTATCAGTATTATCATAAAAGTAATAATCCACCAAAGTTGAGGCGGCATATGAAAAAGCTTTTTGCAAAAGCTCAGGTTTGTTGTCCAGTTTGGCTAATTTTCCAAGCGAGCCGATCCGGTAGTCGCCGTAATTGCCGGGCACATCGATATGAAAATCCGGTGAAAAAGGAATCACGTAGTTTTGGTCATCTTGCAGTCCCAAAGAATATATTGCCGTGTAAGGGCCATAAATGACAAAATTCAGGCGGTCTTTTTTACTGAAAAATAATGAGTGAGAAAAGTTTTTTAATAGATGATACAGAAAGTAGGCCACAAAAAATACCATAAAAATGATGTAGATCGCCCGGTTACGCCATCTGTTTCCTGCTTCCAGTTGATGCATAAAAGCCATTATTCGTAATAATTACAAAATCATTATCGGAATAAATTACTGTAACACACCTTTGGCTATTAACTCAACTTAAGTTTATGAAAGAATATCGAAGTTTAACTTATTATTTTTTCAGCTGCATCTCGCAATCGACACAGTATTGAGCCTCAGGAATAAGTTCCAGTCGCGCCCGCTTAATCGGTATATTGCATTTCGCACAATAACCGTATCTATTTTTTTGGATCTTTTCCAAAGTGCTGTCGATATCAGTCGCTCGCTTTTGCAAAGAGAGAATCTCCGCTTCAATAACCTGGTGTAAATTTTGTTCCCGTACTTCGGTGTCAACAGCAGCGTTATCGTTGACATATTCAGGATCGGAAAATGGATCATCTGCCTTCAGATCAATAATATGCTCCATAATGCTATCTTTTTCTTTAAGAAGTCGTTTTTTTTGTTTCTCCAGGAATGTTTTTGCTATCTTTTTTACGGCCATGGATTTTAAATAAATGAATAACTGAAGCGAGCCCTCTAAAAATATTATTCCTCAAATAATAGACTAAATAAATACTCAGTGTCAAGAGGATAAGAAATGAGACAATAAAATCAAAACTGTTCCCCCAAAATATTGCTTTATTGATGCGCAGATTTTCCAATGTAACTAAGATTAGGCTGGTCAGCCACCAAAAGATGATATAAGCAAAGCCGTGGAAATATTTCTGTTTTCGTATTTCAAAAACCAATCTAAAGACCAAATAACTGCCGATGAGAAATAAAACACCTTGATATAAGGGCGTCAGATGTCGATAACCATCGTAACCCACATATTTGACACTTAAAAAAAACGCTGTCTTTGTTCCTACTTCCACTCCGGAAAAAAAAGCACCTATCTTTATTATCCCCATGGCTAAAAGTAGAGGTGAACTCAGATAATCCATTAGCTCCCAAAACCCGATCTTTTTGATTTTTGTAAAAAGATAAACCGTGACAAATGCACCAATAAGCACACCGAAAATATTGATTCCGGGATAACCGTTAATCAGAATAAATTTCAGAATATCAAATCCAAAGGCGCTAAAATTTAAAATGACATAAATCAACCGGCCGAAAAACAAACCGCCAAATAAGCCTAAAAACAGACAATCAAACACATCTTCCTCTTTGTAAGAGGTCAGCTGAATGTTTTTCCAGACAAAATAACTCCCCCAAAAAAACGCCAACAAGGCAAACAAACCAAAAGTGTAAATCTTTAACAATTTCAGATCTAATAAGATTGGCAGCATAATATAAACAACTCAAATATTAAAATTCAAAACGCAAAACCACAACTCAAAACTAAAATCTATTCTAAAGTTTTGAGATTTAAGATGTGGATTTAAGTTATTAGTTTTAAGATTTTAGCTTAAATCGCTTTTTTAATTAAAAAGTATTTACTAACTTCCCTTAGTATAGCAAAATCCCGCCATTTCCTATGATAAAATGTAGAAATCATGTCTAAAAAAGTTCTATCAATAGGTTTGGATCTAGATGGCGTGATTCTTTATAATCCTCTACGCGTTGCTCGCCCGCTGATTGCCAGCTTTAAAAATATCGTCGCCTATAAAAGACGGATGAAATTCTACTACCCCAAAACCTTTTGGGAAAAGCAGATCTGGAAACTCATTCATTATCTTTCCAGTCTGTTTGTCGCTGATGGTTTTCGCGACATAATTAAATTGACCCGTAATAAAAAAATCAGGTCGTATGTGGTTTCGGCCCGTTACAGTATGCTGGGCGTGGATTTTCGACGCTGGATAAAAAAAATCAAAGCCGATTCTTCTCTATCTGGCTGCTATTACAATGCAGGTGACAAACAGCCTCATTTATTTAAGCAAAAAATGATCGAGAAGCTGAATCTTGATATTTATGTTGAAGATAATTACGATATTGTTCGCTATTTGTCACAGTCAGCAAAACTTAAGAAAGTAAAGATCGTCTGGATCTACAATATCCTAGATAGGCACATTGATTACCCTTACAAATTTCCCACCCTTAAAGCGGCGGTTGAATTTATCGAAACCACTCTATGAGAATGCTCATTACTGGCGGAGTCGGCTTTATTGGTACCAATGCCACCCTCTATTTTCAAAAAAAAGGTTGGACCGTGCATCTGGTGGATAATTTCTCAAGATATGGCGTCAAGCACAACGCCAGGCTTCTGAAAAATCTGACGCCAGATGTGCAAATTACCCACCAGGACGTTGGCGCAACCGATAAATATCTGGCGCAACTAAAAAAAGCAAGTGTTATTTTGCATCTGGCCGGACAAACTGCGGTCACCACGTCGATTGCTCAGCCACAGAAAGATTTTACCGCCAACTTACAGGGCTCATTCCGCCTTCTTGAGGCCGTAAGGCAACATAACCCGCAGGCGATTGTCATCTATGCTTCAACCAATAAAGTTTACGGCAATCTGTCCCAACATCAGCTGAAAAAGGATGAAAAAAACAAACGTTATGAGGATACTTGCCACCCTGATGGCATCGGCGAAAAAGAGCAGTTAAATTTTATCTCGCCTTACGGCTGCTCAAAAGGAGCGGTAGACCAGTATATGCAAGATTATGCACGCACCTATAATCTGAGAACGGTAGTATTTCGCCAGTCCTGTATTTACGGCCCATTTCAGATGGGTGTAGAAGATCAGGGCTGGGTTGCTCATTTTGCTAAGCAGTTTCTGCTTGGCAGGCTGCTGACAGTTTACGGCAATGGCTACCAAGTACGCGATCTCTTATTTGTTGACGATCTTTTGCAAGCTTACGACCTGGCGATAAAACAGATCGATAAAACAGCTGGTCACGCTTTTAATATCGGCGGCGGAAAAGAAAACAGTTATTCTTTGCTTCAGGTGATTGAGACTCTGGAAAAAAAAATTGGTAAATCAATACCGGTGGACTTTCAGAAATCGCGGCTTGGTGATCAGAAGTATTTTGTCTCCGACAATCGCCTACTTTCCTCGACTCTTGGATGGCAAACTCGCACTCCTTATTCAACAGGTATGGATCGGTTATTACTCTGGCAAAAAAATCAGCGGACAATATTATGAGAATCATCTTCTTTTCGCCATACTTTTACCCCTACACCTCCGGCCTGACCACTTACCCATTGGCGATACTTACACAACTGGCCAAAAAGCATGACGTCACTGTACTTACCTTCCGCCACCAGCCGACTTTGCCTGCAAACGAAAACCTATCCGGGTTAAAGATAATCCGTCTGCCATATTTATTTAAGATTTCCAAAGGATTTTTGTCACCCCATTCATTGCCGGTCTTCTGGCAACAGGCACGACGTGCTGATCTTATTTTTCTTAATATTCCTAATTTCGAAGGCGCGCCGCTTGCCATCTTAGCTTATCTAAGACATAAACCAGTAATCTCAATTTTCCATTGCTTAGTGCATCTGCCAAATAGTCTTATTAATAACCTGATCGGATTTTTTCTGAACTTATCAATTGCAATTCAGCTGGCCACAAGTAGCAAAATCATCGGCTATACCAAAGACTATGCAAGTCATACCTTCGTGGGGAAACTCTATATGAAAAAAATGCTGTTTGTTTTACCACCCATTCAAAAACTACCTATTAGCGACTCTTTCCTATCGCGCCTGAAAAAGGAAAAAAAATCTGCAGTCTGGATTGGTTTTTCCGGACGAGTGGCAACAGAAAAGGGTCTAGAATACCTGATTCAAGCGGCACAAGAGTTGAAAAAAAAGATCCCGAATCTGAGCTTGATGTTTGCCGGACCTTATGGGAAAGAAGTGTCTGGTGAGGAAAAATACTATCTACATATCTTGTCTCTTTTACAAAAGACATCTCTCCGGTTTCAATTCCTGGGTAATCTGGCTAAAAAAGATCTAGGCGCATTCTACCGGGCAATAGACGTACTGGCGTTACTTTCCGTCAATAGCACCGAGGCGTTTGGAATGGTACAGGCCGAAAGTATGCTGCTTGGCACACCGGTAATAGCCACCGACCTGCCGGGTGTACGAGTACCAATAGGACTAACCAAAATGGGATTAATCGTCAAACCCAAAGACGTTAAACAGACCGCTGAGGCTATGATTGTTATTCTAAAAAACAAACAGCAATATGCTTCTCAACAACTAGTTGATTCGGCTAAACAAATTTTTCAACTGGAAAAAACAGTAAATTTTTATACAAAGTTGTTGAATTTTATTTTATGACTAAACACCAACAATATATCTCTCATTACCTTGCCCATCGGCCGCTATTTTTTGCACTGATTAGGCCACAGGAGGCGGTTTTTTTTGATACCAACCGGACTCTCCTGCAACAACCAATTCTTGACTATGGCTGCGGCGACGGCTTTTTTACCGAGATGGTTTTTGGTAAAAAACAGATTGATGTCGGCCTGGATATTGTTGGAAGCCGAGCAAAACAAGCGGAAAAACAAGGGATTTATAAAAAAATCCACTACTATGACGGCGGGGAAATTCCTTTTCCGAGTAATCATTTTGGAAGCATCATCTCCAACTGTGTGCTGGAACACATTCCGCAGATTGACGGCGCCTTAAAAGAAATTTATCGCGTCCTCAAACCCGGCGGCTATTTTCTGGCAACGGTAATGACTGACCGATGGGAAGAATATCTGCTGGGAGCTAAAATATTTGGCAACTATTATCGCCGGACCATGCGCCGGAAACAGGACCATTACAGTTTACTTTCTGCCAAAAACTGGTCATCCAAATTTGCCAAAACCGGATTTAAAATTAAAAACCATCAGGGTTATATTTCCCGTCAAAACGCCCGGTATCTTGATCTTTTTCATTATCTGTCCCTGCCTTCGCTTATTACTAATGTTCTGTTTGGAAAATGGGTAATGTGGGACTTTTTTTCTCAAAACAAGGTTCTAAATCGCTTGCTAGTACATCTGACCAAACCACCGGCCGACAGCCGTCAATCCGCTGCTTTATCTTTTATCTTCAAAAAACCATAATTACCGACGCTCTCCCTCAAATACCGTCGCCACCGACCATTGACCTGAAATCAACTGATACTGCTTGACTTTTGTTAAACAACTCGCATTGAAATCAGCTATCGGTTTCGGTTGGGCTACGACCACAATCTTTGTCTGCGATTTTATCCGGTCATTCTCACAGAGTAAACTTTCAAGGCTAGTTATCGGCGACACAAAATTTAACGTCCTTTTTTGCCGGAGGCTAAATTCAATTGCCCCTGGCTCCGGCTGACCCCACTCCCCCCAGCAACAGCCGGCAACAAAAACTCTGCTGTCTTGCGGATAAGTGTCCAAATGACGAGCGATGATCTTGCCAAATGGGGTGTTGCCGTTTGGCAAAGTCCGGGGATAGATGATAAAAAAATTATAAAAATTCACAATAAAAATTGCGCCGAGCAAAACCGCAAGTATCAGTGGCTGTCTAATTCTTTCTGCGCCTATAAACGCCGTTAGCTGCGATATTTTTGTCACCAGAAAAACCAGTCCGTAAGCCACAGCAATACAGACAAAAGGCAGCACCCCTATCATCCGGCCGATATTAGGCACTGACTGTGGGTTGGAGACATCGGAAAGTGAGGGTATTTGGATCACCCAAAATGGAAAAAAGAAATACCAGAACAGCTTGGTTTTTCGTCTGAAAAAAAGCTCTCGCAAAAGCAGGATCATACCCAAGACAAACAGTATCCCGCTTAACATATCCAGACTAGGGTGCCCGGGAATATTCTGCCTAAACGCCACATCCCCTTTCAGATTAAACGAGGTGATATTTTTTACAATATTTTCGCTTAACCGGCTGACATAATCTCCCAGCTCCAGATGCCGGCCTGCCCCCAATTTTTCTCCATAATAGCCGCTGGTGGAAAAATAGGACTGCTTGTCTTCAATAATTGATAAAATGGTTGGACTCGCAGTCAACAGGCCAATAAGAAGAATCATTAAATGAGGAAGAAACACAAACAGCATTCCCCAGGAAGCTGACTGAATGCACAATCCCAGCCCCAATAGAATACCGGCTAAAATTACCTTCTGGCGTAAAGCAAAGAATAAGCTTAGTGTCACCAATAACGGTATCAGCATATGCGGCTTACCCTGACGGGAAAAAGACAAGCCCCAGAAACTAAATGCCATAAAAAAACTGGCTACATAAGCTACTGATTTTTTCTTTATTAACTCAAGAGTAAAGTAATAAATCGTGACAATGCAGGCTGTACCAATCAATGTCGTCGTTAATTTCAAAGAATAAAAAGACAGACCAATTAACTTGGCGACAAAAGCGGCAAAATAGGAAAAAAGAGGGCCATCTGCTAAAAAACGGTACTCCAAAAAAAAGTCGCCTTTCAGAATCGCCTCTGCCAAGCGATAATGCGTGATGGTATCACCCCACAGTTCGCCCGGCAGAGAATCAAGCTGATACAGCCTGACTAATAAACCCGCCATAACTATAATCAAAAGCAGCCAATTTATTTTTTTCATTGTAGTTGACAGCTGTCTAAAATTTTTGCGCCTTCCTGAAAACATAACTGACAACCGGCGTGCCACGCACAACCCTTTCCGGCCTGTTGTGCGGCTACGCAACCATCGGATGCGCTATTATGCCGACTACAGTTATAGGGGCGTGGGAAATTGTCAATCAGTCCCGGCAAAAATAGAAACAAAATCACCAGAAAAATTAAACTAAAAAATATCAGATCAAAAGTATCATTGGGTTCAAACTGGCTATTGATCATTTTTTTGGGCACAAATTATATAACGATAAGCAAACAGTTTGAATATCGGCCAATCCCCCATGACGTCATTGATCGCGCAAAGCTTATCGGAAAACTGAAAAAATACTCTTGGCAGAAACCCCAATCCTTCGATTTTAATGTCTGAAAAACCATAGTGTTCTAACTTTTTTTTTAAGTTAATAATATTACAGGAAAGCAAACCCTTCTCAATGCGCCAGGAATGTGTAACAGAGAGATAAATATACCAGCTTGGATTCCAGGCTCCGGGTTCAGAAAAAATTACTCGACCATTTTTAATTAAACTGCGATTCAAAAGCGGCAGATAAACATCCATGTCCACATGATGAAGAATATCCGCGCCAACAATCGCCTGACATTGATTTTCGGGCAATGATGTAGCCGTCTTAAGCTGCCGGTATCCCAAGTTATTTGCTGCGTTTTTCAATACGCGAAGGGATTTTTCACTTAAGTCAACGGCAAAGACTTTATACCGGTGTTTTAGCAAAAAAATCGTTAATCTGCCTGTACCAGCGCCGAAATCCACAACCGAGGAAAGATTATGGAGTTGTAGATAGTAGTGGATTTTCCGAAACTCCGCCAACACGTGTCCCGGAGGCTTGATGACTAAATTACTTGGGTACTGATTTTTCACCTTATCAAAATACTGGCGCTGCGCTTTTTCTTGCCCATTGGCTGTCATGTTTTTTTAAAGATAAATACCTGCGGATGGTCATAAACGGTAAACGCCTCTTCCGCCCAATCGTCAGGAATTGTTACGCGGAGCGTGATCCCGCTTCGCGGGAAAAATTTTAAACCGTCAAATAGAGTGATTGACGGATAAGAAGTAAACTCGACCGCTTTTTTGTAGTCCGTTTTATCGGCAAATAAGTCCGCATAAAACCTTGACATCAGCGGATACCTTTCCGGAACAATGGGAATACTTCCCCAGCCGCGATTGGAGGAAAGTATATAATAATTGCCTTCAATAAAAAACTTACTCATGATTTGCCATTTAGCTTCCGTATCAGGATCAAATACCGGTAACGACTGGAACTGATAGCTCTTTTCTTCCAACTGGGCTGAAGGCAGGGGTAATCCGTCGTCCCAGTGCTCGGTGAGAATCACGCTTCCTGGGGGCACATGTTGGTAGATCCATTGACTAGCCTGCACGCGTGAATGTGGTTGAGAATAAATTGAGGAAAAGGCCAACGGCCAAACCAGTATCACCAACAAAACAGTTAAAATTACCGGAAAGTAAATAAAAACGATTTTTTTCTTATATAAATATGACTGCAGCGCCTGTATTAGCCAGCTCCAACCACAAGCGGCCATTATCGCAAGGATTGGATATAAAAAAATAAAATAACGCATCGAAGGGAATCTTCTAGTGGACTGATAGATAAAAAAAACCACAGACCAACCTAGCGTGATAATTAAAGGATGAAAAAATAACCGCTCAATTGCTGATTTGATTGGCTGTTTACTAAATGTAGAGATAACAATCTTCGTTATCCCTAAAACAACCAATACTGCCAAAGGAATGCCCAGTCCAAAAAACACCATATTACGAAGAGCAAATAAAGGCGGTAAATGAAACCACTGCACGGCCGGCGGATACCAGATGTCCGGCAGTTCAAATGCCTTTAGCGACTTGATGTTAGCGATAAAAAGCTTATTTAATTGTAAATCGAAGATGTTGCCGGTTTCAAAAAGATAGGGATCAGTCAGGCGAACCGAAAGATAAAATGATAAAAGAAATGTCGCCATATTGGCACCGATTGATACAATCAGTCTTTTTAACCGAATCAGCCGATCTTTACTCATATTATAAATTGGCCGCAAAAGCAGAAAATACAACTGTAAAGGCAGCATATAAAAAGCGCTGATTTTACAGGCTACCGCCATCCCAAATAATATGCCACAGCAGATTAGCCACCGAAAACGCCCCAGGAGATAATAACGGATGGCGCAGTACAAAGAAGCAATCATAAAAAAACTTAAAAAAGTATCGGTAGTAAAAAAATGGGCAAGTTGGATCGGTAAAACAGCGATACCGTAAAAAAAGGCCGCCCAATATTTTAGATTCCTGGGCAGTGAATATTTATCCTCCAGCAGTTTGACAATCTGGTAGACCAAAAATAGTGTCAGGATATCCAATATGGCCGATAACGCCCTTCCCTGTAAAGTTAAAGTATTATATGTATCATTATAAAGCTCCACGGCGATAATTTTATTGATCGTGATTGGCAAAACACCATAAACAAAAAATTGAAAACCGGCATTGGCCGGATTGAGTGGCGAAACTTTCGGATCAAGATACTCTTCAATTGAATTTGGTATTTTAACCGCCCCTCCGACCATTGTTAAAAATCTTTCATCAGGATGCAGATGATAATTAGCGTCCCAGTTGAGGTTGTTGAAACGAAATAAAAAAGCAATTGCGATGATAATAACTAGCAAAATTCTTTCACGAAGGAGCTTTGACATATCTTTATATCATAGCTCTTGCATCTTTTTGAGGCAAGCGTTTTTTAGAATTTTTTACTTTCTGTAGCATCTGGGGCAGGTTTTTCCCCTCTTGTTCGTAGACTTTGGGATGGCCTTTAAAAGGAAATAAGGATAGCACCACCTTAAATAAACTACCGCCCTTTTCCTCTTTGACAAACAACTTCGCGCGCGCAACCTCCGGAGTTTTTTTTATCCAACTACGAAGATAATGAAAAAAATTACCCACCAGTGTACGACTTCGGGTAGACAAATTTTTGCTGGAAATGATGATCGGCTTCTCAGATTCGTTTTTGCGGATCAAGTTTAAAAAATCGCGGGTAGTAATAATGCCCACCGGGAATTTATTATCGTCCATTATGACCACGCTGCCAATTTTTCGATCTAAAATCATTTTTAAAGCGTCAAATAAATTGTTTTTCAAATTGAGAGTCATCACAAAATTTTTGGCAAAATTTCTCACTTTGAGATTGCGCAGATTGGTCTTGACGCCAACCTTATCTCCCCTGCCCTCTTTAACTTTAGGAGCAACTAAATATGAAATCAGATCATAATAACTAAGTAGGCCTTTAAGACGACCATTACGGTTAACGACCACCAGTTTGGAAACTTTTTCTAGTTTAAAAAGAGCCAGCGCGTGAGATAAAATATCATCTTCAAAAATAGTAATAATCGGACGGTTTTTAATTTTTAACACCTCGCTAATTGGAATATTAAAAATTGCTGAGTTCTCAAAAACACGCAACAACCTCCTTGCTGAAATAATACCGGCAAATCCGTCATCTTGGTTAAACACCGGTAGATAATGAAGTCTGGTTGAACTCATCTTGTCAGCAACTGCCGAGATCGAATCGGTGATGTGCACTTTTGGTGGATGAGAAAGACAGTTCTGTGTTTTTGCGTTACCAGGATATGAAGTTTTGATAATGCAATGATAAGGATTGACCAGACCTTTAAAATTATCTCCGTCAAAAATAAACGCCGCATCATGAGAGCTCATCAAACGCGACAAGGTGGTAGATAAAGATTCAGAAGGAGATATCTTGATAATGTCCTCGGTTTTAATAATTTCGCTAAGTTTCATAAAGATATAAAAATAAATTAATGCGTTATTACATATTTACTATATAAATTAGAAAAAAACAAGCAAAGAATAAAGCCTTTAGAACAGTGTCCCGCTGGAAAACTGCCAGTTTCTGATAAGTAAGGCCGGCAGACGGTTGATACCCATCTCACTTTCAAAGCTGGCAATCGGAGTAAGTTTGTTTTCCACGGCCACCACATTTTGTAAAGCCTGCGGGATACTCTGGTTAAAACGCAAATTTTTCACCGCTGCCACGATTTTACCGTTTTTGATAAGAAACGTCCCGTCTCGTGTCATGCCGGTAATGGCTAAACTGCGGGGATTTAATACCCGTACATACCATAGCCGCGTTACCAGTAGGCCTTTTTTTACCGATTTAATCATCTGGTTTCTGCTTTTAGTCCCAGGCGCGATATAGACGTGCAAAGGTATCGGTCCGGCCGTATTGGGCGCCGGCAAAGCATGACCGGTATTTTTGGCTTTATAACGACGAGCGTTGTAGGAGTCGTAACAAATATTAGTTAAAACTCCGTTTTTGATAATCTCCAGTTTGGCCTTGGGATAACCCTCAAAATCAAAAGGCATGGGGAAGGCGTCTTTATGGGTGGGATCATCGATGATAGTAACGTTTTCCCCCAGTACTTTTTTTTCCAGTTTACCGGAAAAATAACTAGCCTTTTCGTGGTAGATGCGGGCGTTTGGTCCAAGCCAGTTAAAAAAGGCCATCATCTCCGATACTGCCTGCGGCTCAAGAACGACATCCCACTCACCCGGCTCAACGTCAATCGGATTGGCGCTAGTCACTACTTTGTCAATGGCCAATTCGGCAACTGCTGAGGCGTCAATATCCTGGGCTTTCTTGCCTACCTGGGCGGCAAAACCAGTCGAATTTGCACCAAGTAATATGGTGGATAAATCAACAGAACTGCTCGTGTGATAGGCCCACACTCCCAAAGAATTGGCCACCGCCAGTTCGCTGACTGCCGACTGATAAGCGCCAGAGGCAACGATTGCTTTTGCTTTGGCTTTTTTAATGATGACGGCTACCGCAGAGGCTCGCTCTTTTTCACTTATCCGATATACGTCTTGACTTGCCGGTTGATAAGCTTGCGGTTTGGGCAGCGACTCAAAATAGGGATCGTCTTTTTGCAGCTTGGCTAAATTAATCGCCCGTTGAACCAGCACTTTTAAGGCTTTATCCTCAAAACTATTAGTTGAGGCTACTCCGATTTTTTTACCAATGACAGCGCGAACAGATATCCCCAGATCATTCCACGCTACATTTTGATGAATCTGGGAGTTGGCGAATCTGGTTAAACCATTTTGACTCACAACCATAACAACTTCCGTCTGATTAGCTTCAGAAAAAGTCAGAACTTTTTGAGCAATTTGTTTTAATTTCTTTTCGCCTAACATAATTAATTTTTTACCATTTCACCACTCCCACTTTCACTTTTCTGAATCTGGCAGGCGAGGTCCCATGGCCAGTATACATCACCTGGCTTGGCTGGCCCTTACCACAATTGGGCGTACCCCAGACTACCCAGTGATCACGGTTGCATATCGCGTCACAACTTCCCCAAAACTGAGGTGTCATTCCCTGATAAGTGGGATTTTTAAACATCCGGCCTTTTTTACCGTTTTTAATTTCCCAGGCAATTTCCGTGCCAAACTGAAAATTCAGCCGTTTGTCGTCAATGCTCCAGGAGCGGTTAGTGGACATAAAAATGCCTTTCTTAGTGTCAGCGATTAAATCTTCAAGTCTCCACGTTCCGGGTTCCAGATTGATGTTGGTCATCCGGATAAGTGGCAGCCGGTTCCAGGAAGAAGCTCTCATGGTTCCGTTACTTGGTTTATTATAAGAACTGACCGCTTTTTTTAACTGGGCGACCGTTTCCCGAGAGGTGATGTAATCAACAAACACTCCGTTTTTTACAAGATATGTCCGCTTTGCCGGTACTCCTTCGTCATCATAAGCGAAAGTTCCTAATCCCCCGGGAATCGTCGCATCCGCAGTCAGATTAACAATATCAGAGCCATATTTAAATGATCCTAATTTTTCCGGAGTCAAAAAACTGGTGCCGGCATAAGAAGCTTCGTAACCTAACACGCGATCAAGTTCGACAGCGTGACCACAGCTTTCGTGAATCTGCAAAGCTAGCTGATTGCTGTCCAAAATCAGATCCATCTCTCCGCTTGGGCAGATAGGCGCCGTCAAAAGATCCACCGCCTCTTTCCCCACTTGTGGTGCATGTTTGGCAAGTTGAAGCTCGCGTACCAGCTCAAAACCGCGGGTCTGGTTTTGGCCGCGAAAAGAGTTGGGATATGAGCGGTTTTGAAAATCATTACTGTTGGCCGCCGAAGTCTCAAGACCAGCGCCGGTCCAGATAATTTCTTGATCAATCAAAGAACCGATGGTCGAAGCAAAATACTTTCGCTCTTTGTTAGCTTGAAAAAACGCTTGCGAAATAACAATTTTTGAATTAACGCGCTGGGCTTTATCAGCTGCTAAAAGTAAGGCGATTTTTTCCGTCAGCGGTACCGTAAACGGGTCTTCTGTAACATTAGTCTTATATTTAGCTTGAATCGCTTTTAAGTGGTCGAGTAAAACGTTTTCTGCTTTGTACTGGGCTGATGATTCGGCAATCGCCACCGCTTTTTTGATTGTTCGGTCGATCTCTTTTGTAGTAATAATATTGGAAGCAGCAAATCCCCAAGCGCCATTTTTTAAAACACGAATGCCGTAACCAATGGATGTAGACGAAGCCAGCGCCTCCACTACCCCATCTTTAGTGGCAATATCTTCCGACTCTTTCTCGACAATCCGCACGTCAGCGTAAGTGACTTTGGGGATTTTAGCAAGGATCTTCTGGGCGGTTTTTAACATTGTTTGCAATCAAATATGCAAATGACCTTTCTATTTTACACCAGAAAAGGGAAAAAACACAGCAGTATTAACCAATCGAAAAATCGGACTGAATTGAGGCTAAATTGGTTTTGAGGCTAAATCTACTGTGATTTCAGCAAACTGTTAATAT
>MGAR01000036.1 GCA_001789805.1 Candidatus Roizmanbacteria bacterium RIFCSPLOWO2_01_FULL_41_22 | reverse complement strand
ATATTTCTATTTTGATCTTTTTTGTTCCTTTTTGATAACTTACTAAAAAGAATAGTGTAAACCTCTTTTCGCTTTTGTCGGTGATTTCTCCATAGTTTTTCAGAATTATAGCGATTTCACCAAAAACCTCCTCCTTTTTTGAACCATCCAGCAAATCAAAATCCAAATCAACCGAATCTCTTGGCAGATTATAAAACATTAAAGCCGCAGTTCCTCCTTTGAAACAAAGATGTCTATTTATCTTTGGATTTTTATAAATATCACTCACGATATTGGCAAGTATAAAAGTATGTTTTTTTCTATCGAATTTCATTTTTAAAATTATTTAAAATAATGGCAGTTCTTTTTTCCAAAGACGCGCTTTGATAAATATGGGATAACTGATTTATTTTATCCCAATTTAATGGTCTTAAATTGTCAAAATAAAAATCTTTGTATAAAAATACCGTATCTAAAAATGCTCGCTCCCTGTCTGCTATAAAATAACCATCTTTTTCCTCCACTCCTTCTCTATTAAAAAGGATTTCTTTTTTAGTCTTGCGAAATTGAATGGCGATATTTTTAGACTTAACCCGACGGGTTAAATAGCTGACAACGGAAATCGCTTGCGGAGGCTGAAAGATAATGCCTTCATTAAAAAGAACTGATTCAAGACTGATGTAAGAAGGAGTAAATATTTTGCCTGAAAACTCAAGAGGGTTATAATTTTCTTTGGCATAAATCCCCCGTCGCAGTTTGATAAGATTGCCTTTGGTATGATAGTAGTTTAACCTTCTTCTTAAATTTGGGTAGGAAATATTAGAGAAAAGCAGGGAAATTTCCCTGAATGTGAAAACAGTTCTCTTTATTTTGTAAAGCTCAAGCAAAATATTCATAGTTATTTTTGAACCAAAAGTTACAATATTTGTAACCTGTAGTTCCAGTATATCCAAAGATTAAGTGTTTGTCAAGGAGTGTGAATTCTTACTTAACAAGTCATCGATCGCCATTGACAGCAATGTCATGCTATAATACACTGCATATATGGCAGAAAAACCGCAGGAAATTAAAATCAATCCAAACACAGTAGTCGGCACAACCTACTCTCAGTTGGTGGGAGTTTCCGTGACAGACTTTGATATCACCTTAGAATTTGTTTTTATCAATCCAAGAGACAAATCTCTTGGACAAGTGGTTTCCAGAGTGACATTGCCTCGGCAAATTGGAATAGATTTAGCTAACACAATACTGATGACGGCAAAAGTTCATGCCAATAAAAAGAAAGGAGAGAGAAATGACTGATGTATATCATTGTCCTTACACCACCAACGACTACACAAAATATAAAGATATTCAAGAACCGCAATATAAAGAAGTGAAACCATTCGGCCATA
Source organism: Candidatus Roizmanbacteria bacterium RIFCSPLOWO2_01_FULL_41_22 (assembly GCA_001789805.1). Taxonomy (GTDB): domain Bacteria; phylum Patescibacteriota; class Microgenomatia; order UBA1406; family GWC2-37-13; genus 2-01-FULL-41-22. Next base: position 12,986 of record MGAR01000036.1, on the reverse strand, counting down.
TTCAATTAAAATGGATAAATACTGAAAAAATAAGCCACGATAAGCGTAATCCTGTTTATGACTTTCTTCCTTTAGATATGGTTAAAACTGTATTATTAGAATCAAAAATTTATAGCGTAAATGAAATAAATGAAGAGATTAAAGCGCTCTCAACTCTTTCAGGATATAAAGCTAAAAGTAAAAAAAACAAATGAAGCGATTAAACAAGCTAAAGCTTTAAATCTTGAGAAAAAGTTAGAAAAAAAATAGAACTGCTTATCAGTAATAGAAGACATCCATCTTTAGATAATAAGATTATCCAACCGAAATATCTAAAAATTTGGTCTTTCAGAATTGACGGGAAATACCGAGCAAGATATGTATTTAATCACATAAATGAAATTGAAATATATCGAGTCGGCGATTTTCACTAAATTAGACAATGCTACTGGTAAAATATCTTTATGAATAACAAACCTCGTTTTGCCGGAGACCTGATTGACGAGCTGAAAAAAGTCACCTGGCCTAAAAGACAAGAAACCACCAGATTAACGATCATTGTGATCGCCATCTCCTTGATAATTGGAATTTATATCGGTATAATTGATTTCCTGTTGGCCAAAGGACTGGAATTACTGACTAAAATGAGGTGAAACTTAAACTCCGAGTAGAAAAATCCAAATGACAAAGCTCAAAATACAGTCAGAAATAGTTAGAAATAACTGGAAATACATCGAGATAAATTGTTTATTAATCCAAGTTGTTTCAATTTATTTCTATATATTTCTATTTATCTCTTGGTAATCTTTTGAATTTGATTTGATGTTTGAATTTTGACATTTGATATTTGATTTTAATAGCTTATGTCCGAAGTTAAATCACTACCAACCAACCACACCCCCATTCCCGCCGAGACTGTAAAAGCAGTGCAAAACCGCGGTAAATGGTATGTCATCCACAGCCAGACCGGTCATGAGTCCCGCGTCAAAGCGGCTCTCGAACAGCGGATCAAAAGCTTAGGAGTGGTGGATAAGATCTTTAATATCATCATCCCCACCCGGGATATTATAGTGGTAAAAAAAGGTAAAAAAACCAAGCAAACCGAACGGGTCTTCCCGGGCTATATTTTAATTCAGATGACTCTTGATGATGAGTCGTGGCTGGTGGTGCGCACCACCGAAGGCGTCACCGGTTTTATCGGCGCCGGCCTCAAACCCACCCCGATCTCTGATAAAGAAGTGCAGGCCATCATGAAGTTTGTCACCCAGGAACAGCCGAAGTTTAAAGCCAAGTTTTCCACAGGTGAAGCAGTGAAGATCATCCAAGGGCCGTTTACCGATTTCCTGGGCACGATTGAGGCGATTGATGATCAAAAAGGCAAAGTGCGCGTCTTAGTCTCCATCTTCGACCGCGAGACCCCCGTGGAGTTAGACTTCTTACAGGTAGCAAAATTGTAAATATCTTCTAAACACGCTTACACCTTTATATTAGTCGATAATTAGACGATTTTGAGACGATATTCAAGATATCGAAGCATTTCTAAGAAGTGTTGGATAGACACAATAAATACTATTTAATACTACTCTATACTATACTACGTGTTGACAAATGAACTAGTATTGTATAAAATAGCCATATATGGAACCTAAACTGACCACGCTGACAGCAAAAAAACAGTTGCTTGATACTTATATACCGCTTCCCCAAGAAATTATCAAAAACCTCAACGAGTGGTTTCGGATAGAACTGACTTATACTTCAAACGCCATTGAGGGGAATACGCTTACTCGGCAAGAAACTGCTCTGGTGGTTGAGGAAGGCATTACGGTTCAAGGCAAAAGTATTCAAGAACACTTAGAAGCGATCAATCATGCCAAGGCATTTGATTTTATCCAAAAGGAACTGATTCTTAAAGAGAGAAAAAATATCACTCAACAAAATATTTTAAATATTCACAGCCTTATCCTTCACAAAATAAACAATACCGACGCTGGAAGATATCGAACCACCGCCGTAAGACTTAGAGGATCGCAAACCATACTCCCCAATCCTCTCAAAGTTCCTCAACTCATGGATGAATTTATGCAGTGGTTGCAAGGGAGTAATACCGATCATCCGGTCAAAATTGCCGCTGATGCCCATTACAAACTAGTCACGATTCATCCCTTTGTTGACGGAAACGGCAGGACGGCGCGATTGCTTTTGAATCTGTTACTCCTGCAGGCAGGATACCCACCGGCAGTTATCCGTAAGGAAGATCGAAGCGCCTATATTAACTCACTTGAAAAAGGACAAACAGGCGGAAGTCTTGATGAGTACTTTACCGTCATACTTGATGCTGTCGATCGGTCGCTTGATATGTATCTTGAAACAGTTAAGCCTGAAAGGACAACGCCACCCACCCGGCAAGCTGACCAGCGCTTCTACACGACAGCAGAAGTTGCCGGACTGCTCCAGGTTGATCCCGAAACTGTGCGTCGATATGTGAGAAGTGGTCAACTAAAAGCAGTAAGATTGGGAGGAAAATTCATCCGAATAGATAAAAACGACCTTAATCAGTTTATAGATCAATTAAAATCTAAGTAAAGTCTTCGGAATCCTTTAGGACTGCACGCTAAGCTTAAGAAACAGCAAATTACTTATCACAACAGCCCGCGTTACACCTCGTAGGTGTAATTAGGTCTTTTTCTTCAAGTGGCGAAGTTGTAAAATAATTAATCAGCCCCCAGCACCGTCCCCCACCCCGGTTTTACTAACGCCCGATTTTCATATACTTTTTCCCCGCGGATATAGACGCGCTTCACCCGGCCCCGCACTTTTTCTCCGGAAAAAGGCGACCAGCCGCATTTTGTTTGCAGCTCCTGATCGTTGATTTCATACTCTTCTTGTTCGTCAACTTCAATATAGGTTTCTTTAATATCAGGTAGCTTTAATAATTGCCGAGGATTGTCATAACATAAACGCCAAATTTCCTTAAGCTCCAGTTTATCTTCACTCACGGCCGTCAGTAACAGTGGTAAAGTGGTCTCCAATCCCGGCACGCCAAAGGGCGGCTTGTCGCTTTCTTTTTCCGCCAGGGTATGCGGCGCATGATCTGACTCAATCACATCAATATCGCGAAGATGCGTCCATAAATAATCGACATCGCGCCTGCTCTTGAGCGACGGCTTCATCTGGACGTAGGGCCCAAATAGCCTCGCATCATCTATTGTTAAAAACAAATGATGTGCTGTCACGCCGCAGGTCACCGGCAGACCCTCTTGTTTTGCCTTCATAATCTGCGACAGCTCATTTCTGCTTGAGATGTGGCAAAAATGCGAACGCTGGCCGGTTTTTCTTACCACGTCAATAATCGCACCTACCATCTCCTCTTCGCTGTGAAGTAAAATCGGCTTTTCCGATGACCATGCCTTATAAATACTCAGCAACTGTTTTTTATCGATGATAAATCCTCCGGTCGTGATGTTTAAATATAACTTTAACCCAAACACCAGCGGCTTGACGCGGGTAAATTCTGCCAGATTATCACCCAGTGAGCCAAAATAAAAACCGACATCGCCAAGAATTTTCTTTTTGGCAATGATCATCTTTTCCTGCAGCCTAGCCCAGGTGGTAATGGGTTTGCGGTTATTGGGCATATCAAAGACCGTGGTGAATCCGCCGGCCAAGGCCGCGGCTGTACCGGTGGTGAAGTCTTCCTTATTAGTCTGTCCAGGATCGCGCAGATGGACATGGATGTCAATCAGACCGGGGAGGGTAATCATAGATTACTCAAAATTATAATCTATTATACTCACGTAAACCATTCGACTTCTAGTCTATTGTTTTTCTGCTATAATCCTCCTTTAACATGCCATTAAGCCTCGAACAAGGCCGTTTTCGCACTACTCTCCCCTGGTTTTTTCCGGCTTTATTTTTCCTTATCCCCACCAGATTAGAGACATTCCGTCGTCTTTCACGCGCTCCTTATGAATTTGTTAATGAAGAAACCTTAGAGAAAGTGAGAATTCCTTCTTTTCTGGCAAAAAGTACGGGCGTGAATCCAAAAGATAGTAAGTATTCGGCCGACCCTTTTTATCCTTATTTGGCGAGTCGGGCTAAACCGCTTTTTGATAACATTTTAAATCGTACCGAATGTCCGGTTATCCCCAACGATCCTCATTCCCACCAAATGTTTTATTTTTTGGGCTATCCTGACGAACGAAGCTTTCTAAACGGCACTGAAAAAGCACCCAGCATCTGGGGAAACATTGCCGCCATTCTAGATGAATATCAGATTGATATTGCCGAACTTGAGCCATACCGGCAGTTTGCCCAACAGTGTTATACCAATGGCGCCCAGAAAAAACGCCATTCCGGCGAAAATTATATCTGTCACCCGCTGCGCATGATCTGGCATTATGTCTCCAAACTCCATCACCAGCAGGCGGCTGTTTCACCTCAACGAATTAGAAACACTATCCAGACGATGTTACTGCATGACATCCTGGAAGACGATCAGCTAAACTGCACCTTTACGCCGACGCAGCAAACAGCCGAGGTATTACTGGAGGCAGAAAATCCAAAGAATCATTTTTATCAAGGAATCATCTTGCCCGCTGAGTTGAAAAAGACGCTGGAAGCCTTAATGGCCGATGATTATCGTACTTACCTGCAAAAACCAATTACCGACCCCACTGGTATTGCGGCCGAGGTGAAAAGATTTGATCGCCTGGATAACCTGTTGACCGTTTTTAAAACCAGCTGGGTAAAAGTCTATAAAAAAGCGGTAGAAACGGCGGCGTCTATGACCGCCATCGAATGGACGGCCGAATTTTCGCATGACTTTGCCGGTAATCATAGGAAATTCAAACAACTGGTAAAAACCGGTGAAGACCGGCATATTTTTGTGGTCAGTACCATCGCCGATGCGGTTGATTATATGCTTATCGCCAAGCTCAGTCGCCAACTGCAAGACGCCTGCGTTAAAACTTATCCCGACATCAGCTGGGAAGACGGCGCTTTGCAGGCTAGATTAGAAAAGAAACTCGAACGGCAATGGTTAAATCCTGCCACCGCCGGCCGCGACCTGCCTGAGCTGTTATCGTTAAAAACTCATCTGGCAGACCAGTATACCGGCGATCCGACTTTAGGCTCCTCGCCTTTTGGCTATCCGGAAATCGCCGGTTATGTCGCCCGCGCCTCGCAGATACTAAATAAAGTCCATCATGCACCTGTTGCTGTTGGCCAACCCTATGATTACTGGCAAAATGATACTTTCCTAGAGGCCTTACCTAGAGAGATGAGAAGGATTTTAGAGTTTTATTTCGGTCGAAATTAAATCAGCCGGTTTATCGCCTTGGGTAGACTAGATCGTTTAATCTTTCAAATAAACTGGTTGCCGACTGGTCAGGAAATGATTTACCTAAAGCCGCTTCAGCTGCGTCTAGTCTTTTTGGGCCAATGCCTGGAATCCTTCCAAGATCTTTTCTACTCAAAGTCTGAGTGGCCTCATTTGTGAATCCTCGACGACAAAAATGGCCCTGCGCCGATCTGTCTCCTGGTATTGCCAAACGCTGACTGGTTCTGAAATCTGTCACTGTGGCAAACTGGACAGTGTTTCGATCATTTGGAACAGGAACCAAGATGCCAGTCCCGTATAGTCTTTGGGTTGCTTCTGTCACCATAGCTCTTGGCGAAAAAGATGATTCACCGACTAACGGTCTAACCGTAGTAATAGCTTGTTGTAGTAACCTGCCTAAATCTTCTTCAGTAATCTGAAACTGATCGCGTCCGGTGGTAAGTAAAGTCAATAAGACAATTGTTTTATCAGGTGAATTAATTATTTCATAAATAAGAGCCGGATTTTGTTCTTTTAACCAGTCCTCAACTGAATCTGCCATTATTTTTAGGCTATAGGGATTGGTTGGCAATAAGCCTGTCTGTCCATTCAATGCCCAAGCTGTCATTTCTCCAACGACCAAAGGTCTTAAATATCGGGAAATCGGGTCTGCTAGATTTATTACTTCACCTGCTTCTGCCGGCCCTTCACCGCAACCGTAAGCTAAGGCTGATAATCCCAAGAATGCTGATCCAATGGCGTTTTTTGCTTCGCGGGTCAACTCTGCTGTAGGATTAGCCAACTCATCATATAGTCTAAGCGTTCCTTGAATAATCGGCGCTGGTATTCCTGGTGTATTTAATGCTTCTATTATTTGATTCGATGATTGCTCTTGTCCCATAGTATTGATATACTACCATTTTTAGTTTTATTTTCAACTCCACATAGCTATTTACAATTGGTTTTCTTTTTGTTAGAATAGTTTTACCTGTTAAGCTTAGCTTAATTGGGAGGCGGAAGCCGAAAAATCCATCACATTCTGTGACATTCTTCGACTTTACTGCCTCTTTAAAAACAAAAAATGCCTTTTTCAAAATAAGCTTTAAATAATATCGATGAGGAACAGATGGCAGGAATGGAGGGATCCCGACAGCGCGCAGTCGAGGGCTATCGAATCCGAAGCGAGCACTGGCGGGAGGAAATTCCTGACAGAATCTGGAGTAATAAACAATATCCGAGCTTTAAAAAATTAATAAATATTGTCTTAAGCAATGGCCAAAAAAATTAAAACCGTCATCAAACTCAATCTGGCAGCCGGCGAAGCGACCCCGGCCCCACCGGTTGGTCCGGCTTTGGGCCAGCACGGCGTGCCGATTATGGAGTTTATCAAAGAATACAATGCCCGTACCAGCAAACAAAAGGGGCAAATAATTCCTGCCGTAATTACGGTTTTTGAAGACCGAAGTTTCACGTTCATCACCAAACTGCCGCCGGTGGCGGCTTTAATTAAGAAAAAACTCAGCCTGGCCAAAGGTTCCGGTAGGCCAAATACCGAAAAAGTCGGCAAGCTGACCAAGGCGCAGATTGAAGAGATTGCCAAAGAAAAACTGGCCGATCTTAACGCCACTGAGCTTGAGGCGGCGATGAACATCGTCCGCGGCACCGCCCGCTCGATGGGAGTGGAGACGGAATAACGTTAATTTTCAATTTTCAATTTACAATTTCCAATAAATTCACAATGATCAATGTTCCAATTTGAAAATTGAAATTTGAGGCTTGAATGAAAATTGAGAATTGTAAATTGATATAACTTATGGGAAAAATACGAACGCGTGCTTTAGGTTTTGAGGAGGTGGAAAAAGAGCAAAAAGAAGACCAGAAAAAACGGGCGGCTGAAAAAAAAGTGCTTAAAAAGAAGGAAAAGAAACAGGAAGCCAAAGAAACCAAAGTAGAAAAAGAGCCCGCTGTCAAAAAAGCCCGCCAAAAACCGGCGGTCGCCAAAAAACCAAAAGGTAAAAAATACCAGAAAGCCAAAGCCAAAGTCGACTCAAAAAAAGCCTACTCAGTTGAGGCCGCGATTGCACTTCTTAAAAAAATCACGTATGTGACTTTTGACGAATCAGTGGAGCTGCATCTCAATGTTCTGGAAGCCGGTCTTAAAGGCGAAGTCTCCCTCCCCCACTCAACCGGAAAAACCGTACGCGTAAAAATTGTTGACGATCAGGTACTGACCAATCTGGAAAAAAATATCATTAATTTTGATGTACTGATCGCCCACCCAACTTTTATGCCAAAAATCGCCAAATATGCCCGCGTTTTGGGCCCCAAGGGCTTGATGCCCAACCCCAAAGCCGGCACTGTCTCGCCTAACCCACAAGAAGTGGCGGAAAAATTTACTAAAGGCGCACTTCGCTGGAAAACGGAAGTTAAATTTCCCCTCATTCACCAGATGGTGGGAAAAATCTCTGCCAATCAAAAAGCGCTCGTTGAAAACGTGCAGGCTTTCTTAACCTCTGTTGGGGCAAAAAACATCAAAAATGCAGTGATTAAAACCACCATGAGCCCGGGAATCAAACTCCATATTGAAAAAGCCTGATCTAATCCTTACTTATTCCCCAAAATATTCTTCTGACAAATCGGTATAATGATTTAGAAAATTATCAATTTTCAATGACCAATTATCATTCAATTCACAATGATCAATGTTCCAATTTGAAAATTGAGATTTGAGGCTTGACTCGCCTCGCTGCGAAGCGGGTTGAAAATTGATAATTGTAAATTGAAAATTAATATTAACTCTTTACTTTTTTTATGAAATATTTGATTATTACCATTATTAGTTTATCGTTATTAACTATCACCACCTCGCCTATTATTGCCCAGCAGATGCAGTCCCCACAGTATAAGCTGGAATCCGGTACAGTTGAGATGGAAAGTCCAGTTGCAAAGGAAAATGATTTACCGGTGGCCAAATTTAAGGAGCAGGGTTTTCTGGAACTGACTAACACACAGTTGAGGCAGGCAGAATCAGCTATAAGCCTTTCAGCCGGCGCTGTCGAGTTTGCCGATCTTATCGAAAATCACCAGCAAACCAAGCTTCTTGAGATCCGCGTTCCTTCTCAACTAAGCTTCAATTACGCTCTTTATCTCTCCAAAGATGATGATTTCCAAAGCCCGGCCGGCCAAAAAATCAACAACACCCTTTGCAACAACCCGCGCTCTCCCTGCTTGGCCCAAACCGCCAAACCCTGGACCGCTGAAAACGCCTACGGCGTCGGGTATCGGCTAACCGGCAATAATATACCTATAGAATTTTCGCGACTAGATAATTATAGGCCTTTCCCCAATAATAATACTCTCCTAAAATTATTAACCTATAAAAAAACTTCCGCTGGACAAACTGCTGCTCTGACCGTCAAAATTAATATTCCAGTCGAAAAAGCCGACAGCAGCTATATCACGACCATTAGTCTGATGACAATACCGGAACTTTAAAGTTAATTTACAATTTTCAATTTACAATTATCATTGAATTTTCAAATCACAATTTCCAAACAGTTTGAAAATTTGAACATTGATCATTGATTGAAAATTGAGGCTTGAATGAAAATTGAAAATTTTTGTAACGTTTTTTATGAATAAAGCCCTTTTCTCTTCTCTCATTATTGTATTCTTAACGCTGTTGATTATCTTAACTGGCCGGCCGGTCCTGGCCCAGAGTGTTTCGCTGACTTTAAAGCCGGCAGTTTATGAGTTTCTCATTCAACCGGGCAAAACCATTATTTTGCAGTATCAGCTAAGCAATTTAGACGACCCGGTTAACGGCTTGATCACGGTCAAACCCCTGGCTCCCCAGGCCGCAACCGGCGACCTTCAGATCGCCTCGGAAACTGGCGCCAATATCGCCATCATCGGCGACAGCCGCCTGCCCTTTGAGAAGCCGGTGATTTTGACCAAAGGAGAAACTATCACTTTTCAAATAACGCTTCAGTTAGCAGACCAGGTCAAAGAAAAAGATTATTATTACGGGGTAATTTTCCAAACTCAGCCTCAGCCGGCCCGCGAAGGCACAGCGACAATCAATGTCCGCGCCGCCACCACCTCTTTGCTTGTATTACATGTTACACGGACGGGCGATTTGGAAAAAAATATTCACCTGGCCAGTGTTGATATTAAATCTAACTTCAAGCTCAAGCTCTTGGGAAAAAATTATGCCGTAGTTGACGTCTTTGCCCCAATTCCTCTGGTATTAACAGTCCAAAATGCCGGTAAAAATGCCGGCCCGGTGCATGGAGCTGTTGAACTTAGCACTTGGTTTAGACAAAAACAAAGCTACGCGATTTCGTCTGAAACAATATACGCTGACTCACAAAAGACCTTAAACCTGATTATCCCTCCCCGGCTGCCCGGGCTTTACCGAATTGACGCTAGATTAGTGGGTGGAAAAACTGGCTCGGTAGAACAGTCTACGGTCTCGGTTTTGGTTTTACCTCTCAAACTGCTGATCTTTCTGTCGGCTGGATTTGTGATTGGGCTGGCGGTGTTTTTCTATTTTCTACACACAAATTAAGTAAAACTGCTCTGAGCTTCTTTTTTCATAAATCGTAAATCATTAATCTTGAATTATTATGTTCACTTTTCTCCAGGAGTCAGAAATTTTTCGCAAGCACAAACTGGAAATAATTCTGATTATTTTGGCAACCGTCATTCCCCTTTTTTCCATTATTCTATATTTCACGGACGTTGCGCCACAAGCTCAAGAAAATAATGAGATCGAATTTCAAGATGCCTCAGCAACAACTAAACGTGATAGTTATGCCATTGATGTCTCCGGCGCCGTACTCAATCCCGATGTCTACGAGGTGACCCCGGGCGCCAGGCTGAAAGACGCGGTCAGTTTAGCCGGCGGTTTGTCGGACGAAGCTGATGCTGAGTTTTTTTCCCGCAACTACAATCTCGCCCGCTTGGTCGGCGACCAGGAAAAAATCTATATTCCCAGCCGCCAGGAAGTACAGACCGGCCTGTTTGCCGAAAACGCCGCTGTTCAACAGTCTACCGCTCCCGCGCCGGTGCTTGGCGCCTCAACTGAAGTTGGCAGAATCAGCCTCAGCCAGGCCGGTTTGGAGGAGCTTGATACTTTGCCTGGCGTTGGCGCCATTACCGCCCAAAAGATCATCGACAACCGGCCGTATAACTCGATAGAAGATCTGCTGACCCGCAAAATCGTCGGCCAGTCGGTCTACACGAAGATTAAAGATTATCTGGATTTATAAATATCTCAAATGTCTAATAACAAGAATCTGATTTAAGATTGATGATTTATGATTTAAGAAATAAGATTTGTGAATAATCATGGAACAATAAGAAGTTTTACCGATCTTCAAGTGTGGCAAGAAGGTCATGCTTTAGTAATATCTATTTATAAAGCGACAGATCTTTTTCCAAAAAAAGAAACTTATACAATAATTGATCAGATGCGTCGATCGGCATTATCAGTGACTAGCAACCTTGCTGAAGGTTTCGGAAGGCAAACTTATAAAGAAAAGTTGCATTTTTATTATTTATCTCAGGGTTCACTCACCGAACTCAAAAATCAACTTCTTGTTGCTAAAGACGTAGGCTATCTTACTAAAGAAGAATTTAACATCTATGCTAACCAAGCTAATATCGTTCATAAACTTCTTCAAGGACTAATTAGAAAAACAAAAACTTTCATTAATCCTAAATCATAAATCTTTAATCATGAATGTAAATAGTTTCACCTCTCTAATTACTTATTATCTTCCCGAGCCGCAGGCGTCTTTATTAAACGGCATTGTGTTTGGTGTTCCATTTCGTGCCGACTACCAGTTTTACCAGCAGCTTAAGGCCGTAGGCATAGTGCATATCGTTGTTTTATCCGGCATGAATATCACCATGCTTGCGGCGATAATTGCCACTTTAACCCGGCAGTTGGGAAAAAAAATCTCAGTGGCTTTGACGATTGCCACGATTGTCTTATTTATTCTCTTTGTCGGCCCCCAACCGCCGATTATCCGCGCCGGCTTTATGGGAGTTCTGTCTTTAATTGGCATTATATACGGACGTAAATCCATTGCTCTGTATTCACTGGCCTTATCGGCGATCTTTATCGCCATATTCTGGCCGCAGTGGCTCGCTACTATCTCTTTTCAGCTCTCCTACGCCGCCACTTTGGGACTGATTATTTTTGGACGTAAATCAGTCGCTATTGCCGCTGACAAAAATGATAAAAAACCGTCCGGACTTATTGCCTACCTTAAAGACGAACTGCGCACCTCGTTATCGGCTCAGGCGCTGACCGTACCGCTGATCTTTTATTACTTCCGCCAGATTTCTTTTATCTCACCAGTCACCAATGTATTAGTGGCTTGGCTGATTGCCCCGTTGATGATCTTGGGTCTGCTGACTGCCATACTGGGGAAAATTTTCTGGTTTATGGGCGTCATTCCGGCCTACATGTCATATATTTTACTGACGTGGATTGTGTGGGTAGTAAAAATCTTTTCCGCTCTTCCTTTTGCTTATTTAAAATTCTAAGAGCTCGTCCCGCTTGAGGTTTTTTGCCTAAACTCCTGTCTTTTTTTGAAGAGATTTTCGGAAAAGCCGCCCTCTTTCAAAAAATCCCGCTCCAAGCTTTTTAACTGCTGGTCCAAAAGATAGTTGGCCTGATGAAGGAGGCAGATGGCGCAGTTAGCCGCGCTTTCGGCGCTTCTCAAATAGGTCTTATATGTCTTATATGACCTATTGGTCATATACGCAAGCGCCCTCACCTCACGGGCGCTGGGATGCTCTTTTCCCCAAAGAGGCAAAGAGTGCTGCCGTAGAAAGTCCTCATAGTCCAAGAGCAGTTCCTCCAGGCTCGCCCGCGCGACATTTACCAGTTTCAACTCAGTTTTCTTTGAAGTCCCGGAAGCTTGCGATCCTTCGGCAATATTTTGTTTGCCGGAACGGGCCGCCTGTACCATCTGATCATAAGTTCGAGTATAGGCCTTATTGGTCGAATAGGACATATAGGTCCTACAAAAAACAACGGTGAAGTCATAGATGATTTCACTCATCTGATAGGAGCGTAGCTTCCTATAGCCGCCGTGTGGCGGGATCAGGAAATTGGTCTTATTACTTCTCTAGGGTGTTGGCGTTGGGCTTACTTCCTCACAGCGTCCTTTGGCTTTTTGTAATTCTCCGTCTTTAATCATTACGCAGTAGTCCTCTCCGGTTGTTTGATCTTTGAGGGTAATGCCCTGCTCCACGCTCAGTCGGTTGGTTTCAATTTCTGCAGCGCTGATTTTGCCTGCGACTTTCATATCACCTTTCTGATCGATCGTCACTTTACCCCCCAAGAAATCCACCCCGGCCAGGGCGCTTGGCTGGATCTTGAGAGTATCGGTTAATGAGTTGATCGAATTATCCACGCCATCAATGATCAGGGTGCCGGCTGAGATGGTGCCGATCACTCCCAGATCATTAAGGTTGGTGCGGCCGGTAACAGTCAACGCCGATAAGGTGGCCACCTTATCTGTTGCCAGTAAACCATTAAGTTGAGCCAGCTGGCCGGATAAGGTAGCAGAGGACGAGGCGCCTAACACATTATCTTCGATAAAGGCCAGTCTTGACTCCATCGAGGCGAGCTTGGCAGAAAGTGTGGCGGCTTTATCGGTGAATGACT
>MGAR01000035.1:15000-32824 GCA_001789805.1 Candidatus Roizmanbacteria bacterium RIFCSPLOWO2_01_FULL_41_22 | reverse complement strand
AGTTCATAAAAGTTTAAACAATATTTCACCTATCAATTATCTGTTATCTATTCTTCCTCAAGAGTGCCATATGTATGGAACTCATACAATCTCTTGCAAAACGGGATGATTGAGTTTATAATACAAAAAACACATGTTAAACACGGCATCACTTATTTTTGTTCTTATTTACCCTGTCTAAGGCGGGAGTCGCTTTATTAAGTGATAAAAAGCACCCGCCAATGAGCGGGTTTTTTTGTTATATAGCGAAAGTATACCCACCGTATCCCGCCTTTGGCGGGAGTACGGAGGGTTATGCCGCTGAAAGATGGTGTATTTTTTTGCAATTTCATCTGAAAGCGGTATAAATTTTGTTATTAATTAAATTTTTAATATGGCACACACCAGTCAGCCTTTTCCCTTTGCTTTTTTTAACGATAAAATCGTTCAAACCAAAGAAGCTCAAGTTTCGATCATGACCAATGCCCTCCAGTACGGTACCGGCGTTTTTGGTGGTATTCGCGGTTATTACAATAAAGAAAAAGGTTTTCTTTCTATTTTTCGTCCGGATGATCATTTTCGAAGGTTTTTATCTTCGTTAAAGATCATCGGTGTGTCAATTGACTACTCGTACGAGCAGTTGTTAAAAATAACCCGCGACTTGGTGAAAAAAAATAAACCGCAAACCGACACCTATTTTCGGCCTTTTGCCTATGCTGGCAGCTTGCATATTTCTCCGAACCTGCAAAGCGATAATGTATTTAAATATGCGCAGTACATGATCCCATTGGGGGATTATTTGCCAACTGACAAGGGTAATTCGGTCATGGTGAGTTCTTGGAGGAGAGTATCAGATAATGCTATTCCTTCGCGGGCGAAAATTTCCGGATCATATATTAACTCGGCGCTTGCTAAAAAAGAAGCTCAACAAAACGGTTATGAAGAGGCAATTTTGTTAAACGAAGAAGGTCATGTGGCTGAAGGGTCGGCGATGAATTTGTTTATGGTTAGAGACGGCGTGCTGATTACTCCTTCACGGTCTGATGATATTTTGGAAGGTATCACCCGCCGTTCCATCATACAACTGGCGCGTGATATGCAGATCCCAGTTGAGGAAAGGACCATTGATCGTAGTGAACTGTATGTGGCTGATGAAATGTTTTTCAGTGGTACCGGTGCTCAGGTAGCTTGGATTGATAAGATCGACCAGCGGATGGTGGGCGATAGCCGTCGTGGAACAATTACAGCCAGGCTACAAGAGATGTTTTTTAAGGTGGTGAGGGGAAAAGTAAAAAAATATGACCATTGGTGCACAAAAATAGTAGATAGTAGCTAGTAGTAAGGAAATTTTTTAATTTCAAATATTAAATTTCAATGAAAATGATGGGGTCACAGGCCGTGATGGAATCTTTGGTGCAAGCTGGAGTCAAGATTGTTTTTGGCTATCCAGGAGGCGCGATTATGCCCATTTACGACGCACTGTATGATTATCAGGATAAAATAAAACACGTCTTGGTGCGCCACGAGCAAGGAGCGGCTCATGCTGCTGAAGGTTACGCCCGCGCCTGTGGAAAACCCGGCGTTTGTTTTGCTACATCAGGCCCAGGTGCCACCAACCTGGTTACCGGTATTGCCGATGCCATGCTTGACTCTGTCCCGATAGTTTGTATTACCGGCCAGGTGACTTCCGCTCTTATCGGTTCTGACGCTTTTCAGGAAGCTGATGTAATTGGGGTGACAACGCCAATCACCAAATGGAATTACCAAATCATAAAAGCCGCAGAAATACCGGAAGTCTTAGCTAAAGCATTTCATATCGCAACAACCGGTCGCCCTGGACCCGTTGTCATCGATATTACAAAAGATGCCCAGTTTGGGCGTCTTGATTTTTTTTATCCAAAAAAAGTGACCATTGCCAGTTATAATCCCAATCTTTTTCCTCATCCCAAACAGATAGAACTGGCCGCGGAACTGCTCAATAATGCCAAACGACCATATGTACTTTTCGGACATGGGGTACTGATTGCCAAGGCTGAAAAAGAGCTGCGGACATTGATTGAAAAGGGTGGATTACCGGCGGCCGCCACTCTTCACGGCATCTCAGCGCTGCCGGCAGATCACCCTTTATATGTGGGTTTTTTGGGGATGCACGGCAATTATGGACCCAATGTGTTGAGCAATAAAGCTGATGTTGTTTTGGCTGTGGGCATGCGTTTTGATGATCGGGTGACGGGCAGACTAAAAGATTATTTACCGCGGGCAAAAATTATCCATATCGATATCGATCCGGCTGAGCTTAATAAAAATGTTAAAACCTATATTCCAATCGTGGCTGACGCCAAGATAGCGCTACAAGAACTGACTCAAAAAATCAAAAAAAACCATCATCGTCCTTGGTTAGCAGAATTTAGAAAATGTGACCAACTGGAAATGACAAAAGTTATTAAGAATGAAAGTTATCCGCGCGCAGGTCAGATCAAAATGGCGGAAGTCATCACCATGTTATCGGAAAAAACTAAAGGTCGAGCCATCATTGTCGTTGATGTCGGCCAGCATCAGATGGTTGCTGCTCGCTATTATAAACCTGTCTTAGCGGATAGTTTTATCACCTCAGGCGGCATGGGGACAATGGGCTTTGCTTTGCCGGCCGGAATGGGAGCGAAATTTGCAGCGCCGGAGCGGGAAGTAATTGTCGTCTGTGGGGACGGGGGTTTTCAAATGAATATTCAAGAATTAGCCACCATCGCCCAGGAACAGATTCCCTTAAAAATAATAATTTTAAATAACAGTTATTTGGGCATGGTTCGCCAATGGCAGGAACTATTTTTTAACAAGCGATACTCCTCGACTCGTCTGCAAAATCCCGATTTTATTCAAATAGCTAAAGGATTTTATATTAAAGGTGAAAAAGTACAAGACAGGTCAGACCTGTCTTTGGCACTTAGCCGGTTGATCAAAGCCAAGACACCTTATCTGTTAGAAATTATGGTGGAAAAGGAAGGAAACGTCTTCCCGATGGTGCCATCAGGCGCCTCGGTTGAGGAGATCAGGCTGGAGTAATATGAAACATCTATCTACTATTACCGTTTTTTCCCAAAATACACCGGGGGTACTTTATCGTATTGCCGATTTATTTTTACGTCGGAAAATCAATATCGAGAGTTTGACCGTGTCAGAAATTGAGTTACCAGGTCAGTCGCGTTTTACAATCACCGTGCGCGCTGATGGCGATCTAGTGGAAAAGGTGGTCAAACAGCTCTATCGGATAATTGAAGTCAGCAAAGTGGTTGACAGCCTAGATCACGAACTAATATTTAAGGAACTGTCATTTATTAAGGTGCACACCAAAGACGCTGCAGCGCGGCACGAGCTGGAAAGACTGGCACAGATGTCTGGAGCAAAGATTACCTATGTTACTGGCCGTTTTTTGGTAATTGAAAAAGCGGGTACTGAGGAGGAAATAAATAATATTTATCAATTATTGAAGCCGTACGGGATAAAGGAGTTTGTGAGAAGCGGACGGATCGCGGTCTTTAAAGAGTAAATAATGATTTAATTTCATCATCAATATGAAGCAGAGAATATATATTTTTGATACGACATTACGTGACGGAGAACAGGTACCGGGCTGTAAACTTAATACAGTTGAGAAAATTGAGATTGCTCGGGCATTGGACAAGCTAGGCGTTGATGTAATTGAAGCTGGGTTTCCAATTTCATCTCCCGGCGATTTTCAGTCGGTGGTGGAAATTTCTAAAGTAATAAAAGAGCCGATTATTTGTGCTTTAACACGGGCGGTTAAAGGAGATATTGATGCTGCTGTTGAGTCTTTGCAATTTGCCAAGCGAAAAAGAATCCATACCGGTATCGGGAGCTCTGATGTCCATATTAAACATAAGTTTAAATCTACTCGCCAGGAAGTGCTAAAACGGGCAGTGGAAGCAGTCAAATACGCCAAAAAATCTGTAGAAGACATCGAGTTTTATGCGGAGGATGCCGGGCGGGCAGATTTGGAATTTCTGGTAAAAATGGTTGAAGCGGTTATTGCCGCTGGAGCAACAGTGGTCAATGTTCCCGACACCACCGGTTATTGTTTACCGGAAGAATATGGTAAAAAAATCAACTACCTAGTCAAACATGTTAAAAATATCGAGCGAGTGATTATTTCTACCCATTGCCACAACGATCTGGGAATGGCAACTGCAAATACCATTGCCGGCATAATCAACGGCGTCAGGCAGGTAGAGGTAACAGTCAACGGTATCGGTGAACGGGCAGGTAATACTTCTTTGGAGGAAATTGCAATGATTCTCAAGACTCATCACGATCTTAACAAGCAAACCAATATCAATAGTCGCCAAATCTATCCGGTCAGCCGTTTAGTCTCCCGCCTCATGCGTATGCCGGTACAGCCCAATAAAGCCATTGTCGGCCGTAATGCTTTTGCTCATTCGTCCGGTATTCATCAGGACGGAATTCTGAAAAATCGGGAAAACTATGAGATTATTGATCCACAAAATGTGGGCGTTCCCGATTCTTCAATTATCCTAACGGCTCGATCGGGTAGAGCCGCCTTGAATCATCATCTGGAGCGTTTAGGTTATAAAATTTCCAAAAAACAGCTAACAGAAATCTATAAACAATTTTTATTACTAGCCGATAAAAAAAGAGAGATAAATGACGAAGATCTGCACCTGTTAATGGGCGATAAAACTAAAGGTAAACAAAAAGTGGAGATTAAATTAGTGGAAGTGGTCTGTGGTACACCCTTACAGCCAATGGCAACAGTGTCACTCCTTATTAACGGGAAGGAAACATCATCTACAGCCAGCGGTAACGGACCGGTTGACTCGGCATTTAATGCGGTAAATAAAATTGTCAAAAAAAGAGTGATGCTGGAAGAGTTTTTAATCCAGGCAATGGCGCAAGGTAGCGATGATTTGGGTAAGGTGCACATCCAGTTAAAGTACAAGGACTTTATTTATTATGGTTTTGGGGCAGATACCGATATTATCGTGGCCTCAGTCAAAGCTTATGTGGACGGATTAAATAAAATTATATGAAAATAGATTTGAAAATAATTGAGCAGGCGGCAAAGCGTTTACAAAATGTAGCACAAAAGACACCGTTGCAGTATTGCAAACGCCTGTCCGATTTTTATCAAGCGCAGATTTATTTTAAACGAGAGGATTTACAAGAGGTTCGTTCGTTTAAGATTCGCGGTGCTTATAACAAAATATCCAGTTTATCTCTGGAGGAAAAAAAGAAAGGAGTGGTTTGCGCCAGCGCCGGTAATCATGCCCAGGGAGTGGCTTATAGCTGTTCGACTTTAAATATCAAAGCTACTATTTTTATGCCGTTAGTAACCCCGAATCAAAAAATTGAAAAAGTGAAAAAATTCGGTAACGGTTACGTGGAGATAAAGTTGATCGGAAATACTTTTGATGACGCCAATCTGGCCGCCCAAAAATTTTGTCAGGAGCAAAAGGCAGTTTATGTTCACCCTTTTGAAGATCCATACATTATTGCCGGTCAAGGAACAGTGGCAAAAGAAATATATGAAGATCTGGCGGGAAAAGTGGCAATGGTAGTGGTGCCGATAGGTGGCGGTGGGCTTATGGCAGGAATTGCCAGTTATTTAAAAATTAAAGACCCAAAGATCACCATGATTGGGGTTGAGGCTAATGGAGCCGCAGGTATGCAAAAGTCAATAAGCAAAGGTAGGGTGTTTTCTCTTGATAAGATTGATTCGTTTGTCGAGGGAACAGCAGTGCGGACGGTGGGGAATCTAACCTTAAAAATATGTCAGGATAAAATCGATGAAGTAGTGGTCATTCCCGAAGGTCAGGTCTGTACAACGATGATTGAATTGTATCAAAATGAGGGAATTATCGCCGAACCGGCTGGAGCTTTATCTATCTCCGCGCTTCAAAATATCGCCCCAAAGATCAAGGGTAAGACAGTGGTCTGTATTTTAAGTGGTGGCAATAATGATATTTTACGTTACCCGGAAATTATGGAACGCAGTCTGGTCTATCAAGGCAGGAAGCACTATATCATCATTGAATTTGCCCAAAAGCCCGGGCAACTGCGAAATTTTGTAGATAAGGCACTGGGCCCGACGGATGACATTGTCCGTTTTGAGTATATTAAAAAAACCAATAAGGAGAAAGGGCCGGCATTAGTTGGTATAGAGCTTAAAGATAAAAAAGACTGGCAGCCGTTTATGGCGAGAATGAGTAAGATAGGCTTAAAATATCGAGTCATTGATAGTAACGATTTGCTATATAACTATTTGGTGTAATTTATTTATCTATTAAATATAAAAATGTTATAAGTTAAACAGATGTCTATATGAAATCAATATACACAGATAAGGCACCAAAAGCGGTTGGACCGTATTCGCAGGCTGTTATCGCTAATGGTTTTGTTTTTTGTTCAGGACAAATCGGGATCATTCCAGCGACTGGTGTTTTAGAAGCAGGAATTGAGAAGCAAACTCATCGGGTACTAAAAAATATCAGTGCGGTGTTGCGGGGCGCTGGATTGGATATGGACAAGGTGGTTAAGACCACGGTTTATATAAAAAATATGAACGATTACCTGAAAGTAAATGAGATATACGCCTTATATTTTGAAAAAAATAAACCAGCAAGAGCAACTGTCGAGGTTTCCAACTTACCCAAAGGGGCATTAGTTGAAATTGAAGCGATTGCAGTATTATAGATTCATTTTTGCTTTTGAGAGTTATGAAACAGCCGCAAACGATTTTTGAGAAGATTTGGGATAGCCATGTCGTTTATGAGGAAAAAGGCTATCCGGCGGTCTTGTATATTGACGCGCATTTGATCCACGAGGTGACGACTCCGCAGGCGTTTACCGGTTTGCGCCAACGGAAAATTTTGGTGTTTCGTACCAGCCGTACCTGGGCGACCGCCGACCATAACGTACCAACCAAAAATCAGCATCTCCCGATCAAAGAATTGCTTTCCAGAAAGCAGGTGGGAGCTTTGATAAAAAACTGCGCCGATTTTGGTATTGAGCTATATGGTCTGGGGCACCCCTGGCAGGGTATTGTACATGTGATTGGGCCTGATTTAGGGATCAGTAAACCCGGGATGACCATCGTCTGCGGAGATAGTCATACTTCTACCCATGGAGCTTTTGGATCAATTGCTTTTGGCATTGGCACAAGCGAAGTGGAACAGGTACTGGCTTCACAATGTGTCTTGCAGTATAAACCAAAGACCATGAAAATTGAGATTAATGGTCAGTTGAAAAAGGGAGTGGTTTCTAAAGATATTATTTTGCATATTATTTCTAAATTAACCACAGCCGGAGGAACTGGTTATTTTGTCGAGTATACTGGTAGCACCATACGGAGTCTGTCGATGGAAGCGCGGATGACGATCTGTAATATGAGTATTGAGATGGGAGCACGCGGGGGAATGATTGCGCCTGATGAAATCACCTATGTCTATTTGAAAGGCAGGCAGTTTGTACCAAAAGGTACAGCTTGGGAGAAAGCGGTCTCTTACTGGAAAACTTTACCAAGTGATACGGGAGCTAAGTATGATCGAGTGGAATCATTTAACGCTCAAGATATCGAACCGATGATTACTTACGGTACCAATCCGAGTATGGGAATACCAATTAGTGGGAGAATACCAATAGAGAAAGAGTTAGTTACAAAGAGTAGAAAAAATCAACTGCAAAAGTCATTAGCTTATATGGGATTAAAATCCGGCCAACCGATCTTGGGCCAGAAGGTGGATTATGTTTTTTTAGGAAGCTGTACCAACTCACGAATCGAAGATTTAAGGTTGGCGGCGGCGATCTTAAAAGGTCGAAAGAAAGCTAAAAATATAGAGGCGCTATTAGTCCCCGGTTCCACTTCGGTTCTTGCGCAGGCAAAAAAAGAAGGTCTGGATAAAGTATTTGCCAAGGCAGGATTTGAGCTTCGTGAAGCTGGTTGTTCGGCTTGTTTGGGAATGAATGAGGATAAAATTCCACCCGGAAAATATTGCGTCTCAACCAGCAATCGCAACTTTGAGGGCCGGCAAGGACCTGGGGCGCGGACGATGTTAGCTTCCCCGTTGACTGCTGCTGCAACCGCCATTAATGGTTATGTCACCGATCCGAGGGAGTTTCTTAAGTAATATAGGATGAATAATTTAACTTTATGCAAAAACAGAAAATAACTATCATCAGATCGACAGTTGTCCCGCTTCCAATTGAGAATGTGGATACTGATCAGATTATTCCGGCGCGTTTTTTAAAAGCTACCAGCCGCGAGGGATTTGGGGAAAATTTATTTCGGGACTGGCGCTATAATGCAGACGGTTCAAAAAAAGACTTTATTCTCAATGATTCGCATTATGGTGGTGCCATTTTGGTGGCCGGCCGGAATTTTGGCTGCGGATCGAGTCGGGAACATGCCGCCTGGGCTTTGTTTGACTACGGCTTTAAAGCTGTGGTTTCCGGTTTTTTTGCGGATATATTCAAAAATAACGCCCTTAATAATAGTCTGCTGCCGGTAGAGGTGAGTGCATCTTTTTTACAAAAATTACTGACTGTGATATCCAATAACCCCAAGACCATTGTTGAAATCGATCTGCCAAACCAGCAGGTGAGAGTTCCTGCTCAAAAAATGGTGCAAGAATTTGAGATAAATCCCTATAAAAAAATTTGTCTTTTGAATAGTTACGATGACGTGGATTATTTATTATCGCTGAAAAAGAAAATCGAAAAGTTTGAAAAAAACAGAAACAATGATTATTCAAATATTTTATAATCCATGAAAACAAAAGGACAGTTATTACAGGTAGCGGAGTTGGGTAATCGGGCGTTAAGGGAACGGGCAAAAGAAGTGCGCGATATTAATGATGAGAAATTACAGAAACTTATCGATGATCTGATTGCCAGGAGAGCTAAAAAAAGTAGTAATGCAAAAACAATTAAAAAGTCAAAGAAAAAAGTTGTAATTTCAAAATCTTTATGAAAAAAACTATTGCTGTGTTACCAGGCGATGGGGTCGGGCCGGAGGTGATAGCGGAGGCAGTCAAAGTCCTAAAAAAAGTTGCCCAAAAATATAAGCATCAGTTTGATTTTAAAAAAGATCTTATCGGTGCGGCAGCAATTGATAAAGCAGGTGACCCTTTTCCGCCAAAGACTCATAAACTTTGTCTGGAATCGGACGCTATCTTATTTGGGGCAATCGGTGATCCGCGCTTTGACAACAATCCCAAGGCTAAGGTGCGGCCGGAACAGGGCTTGCTTTCGATGAGAAAAGCCCTGGGCTTGTATGCTAACGTTCGACCTATTACCACGTTTAAGACGACAATGACCAAATCGCCTCTTAGACCAGAAATCACGCAAGGCGTTGATTTTGTAGTCATTCGCGAACTTATTGGTGGCATCTATTTTGGCGAACCGCGAGGCCGGACGGAAGATGGCAACAAGGCCTTTGATACCTGTGTTTATTCCAAAGAAGAGATCCGCCGGGTGGCAAAGTTTGCATTTCAGCTAGCTACCAAAAGAAAAGGCAAGGTGACTCTGGTTGATAAAGCCAATGTGCTTGCTACTTCACGTTTGTGGCGGGAAACAGTGCAGGAGATGATCTTGGATTATCCCAAAGTTACTTTGGAGTTTATGTTTGTCGATAATGCGGCAATGCAGATTATTAAGCGGCCGATTGAGTTTGACGTCATTTTGACTGAGAATATGTTTGGTGACATTTTATCCGACGAAGCCTCAGTGATTACCGGCTCCATGGGGATGCTGCCCTCAGCCTCAATCGGAGAAAAAACCTCGCTTTACGAACCGATCCATGGCTCTTTTCCCAAAGCAGCCGGTAAAAATATTGCCAATCCAATTGCCGCGATACTGTCAGCAGTAATGTTACTTGAATACAGTTTTGGTCTGATAAAAGAAGGAAAAGCAGTCAGAGAGGCCGTTGAGGCGGCCTTAACTAGAGGTTGGGGAACAAAAGATATTGTCTTGGAAAACCCGATGTCTACTTCTGAGATGGGAGATAAGATAAAAGATAATATTTAATCAGTGAATATTGTTTATCGAAAAATATTGGCCGTACGTTCGGCGCCGACTGAGACGATCTTGATAGGTGTTTTCAGATAAGACTCGATAAATTCGATATATTGGCGGCAGTTTTTGGGCAGTTGTCGGTACTGGCGGAGGCCACTAATGTCCTCTTTCCAGCCGTCAAACTCCTTGTAGACAGGTGTCAACTTCTCCAGTTCGCTGTAACCGCAGGCGGGATAGGACAACGGTTTATTTTTTAGTTTATAACCGGTACAGATTTTGATTTTTGCCAAGCTAGTCAGAATGTCCAATTTGGTCAGGGCAATCTGGTTGACACTGTTTATTGCCACCGCAAACTTGACCGCTTCCAGGTCAAGCCAGCCAATTCTCCGGGGCCGGCCGGTGGTGGTGCCAAACTCGTGTCCCTTTTCCCGAATTTGATCACCCAGCTGATTCGTGAGTTCAGTTGGTAATGGTCCGCCGCCTACGCGTGAGGTAAAAGCTTTAACAATGCCCACCACTCGCGAAATTGATTTGACCGGCAGGCCGGCCCCGCTATTAATAGCACCAGTCACGGTATTGGAGCCGGTACTGTATGGATAAGGAGACCAGTCGGTATCAAGCATCGTGCCATGTGCTCCTTCCATAATAATTTTTTGTTTTTTTTGCAGCGCTTGATGCAACAAACCGTAAGTTTCTTTAACATAAGGAATTACGATCTCCCGATACTTTATTAATTTTTTTAGCTCTTCTTTAGCGTTAATAGGTGACACGCCAAAAGTTTTTAAGATGGGGTTTTTGATCTGTAGCTGAAAAAGGAATTGCTCTTCGAACAATTTCCAGTCTAAAAGCTCGTAGACGCGAATTCCATTGTAACTGACTTTATCGGCGTAGGCCGGCCCGATGCCGCGACCGGTTGTCCCCAGTTTTTTTTTGCCGCGGGCATTTTCGTAGGCCAAATCCATGGCCTTGTGATAAGGGAGAATCAAATGACAACGCGGCGAGATCACTAGTTTGTTTTTTAAAGTAACGCCGGCTTTTTTCAGAATATTAATTTCTTCAATCAGAACGGCTAAATCCAAGATGACTCCGTTGGCGATAACGGCAATCGTTTTTTTCTGGCAAATACCCGACGGGATAAGATGGAAAAAAAGTTTTTGTTTTCCAATTACCACTGTGTGTCCGGCGTTATTTCCGCCGTGGAAACGTACCGCATAAGCGGCTTTTTTGGCCAACAGATCAACAATTTTTCCCTTACCTTCGTCTCCCCATTGTAAACCTAAGACCGCGGTTACCATAAATTTAAAGATAACTAATAATCAAAATTTTAAATCGTCTGAATTAGTGCCAAAAGGCGCGCCTATTTGTAAAAACCATTATTAAACCAAGCTCATCTGCTGCTTTAATTGAGAGCTGATCGTTGACTGAACCGCCTTGCTGGACTATTACGCTTATTCCATATTTTGCGGCCAATCTGACTGAGTCGTCAAATGGAAAAAAACTGTCGCTTACTAATATGGCGTTTTTTGTCCAAATACCGGCCTGCTCCAGGGCAATCATGGTTGATCGTATGCGAGACGTCTGGCCTGAGCCAATGCCACGAGTCATGGGAACGGTCGGGTCTATCACGATCACCGAGTTAGAATGGATTCGGCTAATAAATTTCCAGGCAGTCTGCATCTGTTTTAACTGTAGACGGGTTGGTTTATTATGGGTGACTGTTTGCCAATTGGCAAAGCTTTGTTCGATATTTTCATCGGCAGTCTGCAATACAAAACCTTCACCAAGCCACTTGACATCAAATTTTTCATGAAAATGTAAGGGAATGCGGCCAAATGTATAAATGCCCATGGTTTTTCTGACAGTTTTTAAATAACTGGTCGCCTCAAGCGTAAGATGGGCTACAGCGACGATATCAATATTGCTTTTTTGTTCATCTTTAAATGTGCCAATCACTTTGGCTGTTGCCAAATCCATGGTCTTATTTAGGACAATAATACCGCCAAAAGCCGACTCCGGGTCAGCTTGAATTGCCCTTTGCAGAGCTGTTTTTGGACTGCTACCAATGGCAATTCCACAAGGAGAGTTGTGTTTAATTACAGTTGCTGCCGGTTCTTTAAACAAACGGACAACCTCAAAGCCCGCGTAGATATCAGTGACGTTTAGTAAAGACAGGTCGCGCCCGCTAAGTTTTTTTAAATTTTTCAGAGGGATTGTCGCTTGCGGATCAAGATACATAGCCGCCTGCTGGTGGGGATTTTCGCCATAGCGAAGTCTCATTGACTTTCTTCCTGGTATAGTGATCTCTTCAGGAAAATGTTCTTCTCCCAGATAGCGGGCAATCTGAGAATCATAAAGAGACAAGTGATAGAAAGCTTTGGCTGCCAGGTGTTTGCGAAATTCCGCATTCTTTTTATTGCTGGAAAAATTATCCAGAACCGATTGATAATCACCTGGATCAACCACAGGGAGAACATGGGCAAAATTTTTAGCTGCCGCGCGAATCATCGTTGGACCACCAACATCAATCATCTCCACCGCCTCGGTAAGTGTCACTTGTGAATCTGTGATTGTTTTTTCAAAAGGGTAGAGATTGCAGACAACAACATCAATCGGTTTAATATCGAGTTGGCGCGCTTGTTTTTGGTGAGTAGTTTTTGACCGATCAAATAAAATTCCCGATTCGATGGCAAAACTAATGGTTTTCATTCGGCCGTCAAATGCTTCCGGATTACCGGTTATCTGCTGGATAGGAATGACTGGGATTCGATTTTTTTGTAGATAGGCAGCAGTGCCGCCGGTTGAGATTATTAAGTAGCCTAGTTTTTGTAAACCTCGGGCGAAGGTTTCGACTTCTTTTTTATTATAAACGCTTATTAAAGCGTATTTTTGGTGATGACGTAGTCGATATTTACCTGCGTCTTTTTTGATAGCCTAAACAAAATTAATTAACGAGGTTATATTAACTCTTTTTGGCAATTTTTTCAAATCCAGTATAAGGCCGCAAAACCTCCGGAATAATCACCGAGCCGTCTGGTTGTTGATAATTTTCTAAGATCGAGATTATAGTTCGTCCTATAGCAAAAGCTGTACCATTGAGAATATGCACAAACTGAGTTTCTCCCTTTTTTCGATATTTAATATTTAGTCTTCGTGCTTGGAAATCGGTAGTAGTCGAAGTTGATGTGACCTCTCTATATTTATTTTGAGAAGGAATCCATGCTTCAATGTCGTATTTACGCGCAGCAGGAAAACCCAAATCTTCGGAACACATTTTAACGACTTGATACGGTATCTGAAGTGCTTGAAATAGTTTTTCTTCGAGGGAGAGAAGATAATCATGCTCTTTATCTCCGTTTTCAGGAATAACAAAAGATACCATTTCTACTTTATCAAATTGGTGAACCCTTAGAATTCCCCGTGTATCTTTTCCATATGAGCCAGATTCCCTCCTAAAAGAACTGGAGAAACCGACATAACGTTTAGGCATGTCTTTTTCTAAGAGAACTTCATTCATGTGCATGGGTACAATTGAGTGTTCTGCAGTTCCCACTAAATATAAACCTTGAGATTCTTGGGGTTCGTGTACCCAATAATAATCCTCGTTTCCTCCTGCTTGCCAATAACCTAACTTGTCCGTAATTTCTTTTTTAATCAATACTGGCGGAATTACAGGGATAAAACCTTCATTGATGAGGATTTTTAAGGCGAACTGTACTAAAGCGAATTCCAAAATTACAGCTTCATTTTTTAAATAGGCAAATCGTGTACCGGAAACTTTCCCAGCCGTACTAACATCGATAATTTCTAGCTTTTCTCCAATGTCCAGATGGTCAAGAGGTTTAAAATCAAAGATTGTCGGTTCTTTATATTTTTTCACGACGATATTGTCAGTTTCATCTGTACCTATTGCTACATCATTCGCTGCGGGGTTAGGAACTTCGTATAATAAATTATTTAATCCTTGTTCAACTGCTGTCAGTTCCTTTTCTAACATTTTTAAATTTTCTTTGATCTGTTTACCGCGGTTAATTACGTTATCATCGACTTTCTGTTTGGCAAGCAGATTTCGTTCTTCACGTAATTTTTGGATTTTTAGGATTAGGGTTCGTCTTTTCTCATCAAGCTTAAGAATTTTATCAATGTCGACCTGGCGATTTTTGTTTTTCGCCGCTGCTTTGACCAGGGTTGGGTTTTGGCGGATATAATCTAAAGAAAGCATAGATGAGCTTATTATACATTAATTATCAATTCAAATCTCAAAACTCAAAAGTCAAAGCTAAGACCTTGATTTATAAAAATCACTCATTGATCTTCGGTCTTTAAGAATGTTTATCGATGACGGCTACAATTTCCCACGGCTCATATCCGACTTCGGTCAGCTTTTTTTTAACCAGATTTTTGTCTTTGTACATTTTCATAAAAGCGTCGGCCGTCTCTTTGATCTCGTAGGGAAAAATGATCCAGGCATTGATTGTGCGCTGGTAAAAGTCGGGAGTATAAATTGTTTTTGGTTTGATGTAGGTAGCAAGAGTATAAATTCGGCCGACAGAAAGATTTTCAAAATAGGAGAGAGCGCGTTTGAAGGTGTGGCCGGTATCAGAAACTTCATCGGTGATCAAAATCGTTTGGCCGTGATAGTTATTAGACGAGGCTTCGGTCACCCGGGGTACTTTTTGTTGCTGCAGATTTGCATACGAGGCAATGGTGATATGGGAGATTGGTACATCCAGTAGATCAGAAAGAATCCGAGCGACCACCAGCCCTCCGCGGGTAATGGCGACGATTTTATCGATTTTTTTATCCTCAAGTCTTTTAGTCAGCGAGATACAGTCTTTGGCAAACTGAGTCCAGGAGATTTTGATAAATTTCATCTCGTTCATAGCTGATAAATAAAATTATACTATAGTTTCTGGTACCCAAAACCGCTTTAGGGGTAGTAAGAATAATTTTTCCAGAATAACCAGTCATCAACTGAGGGAGTCTTACTCTTTTTGCCTGCTCATGATAAGCTAAACTCAATAGCTGGTTGATGCGTTCAAATTCCTAATTCTGTGCTCATCGGACTCGCTTGCCAGAATGACGTTCTAATAAGCTAAACCTGAATTCAGTGCGTAAGTACTGGTATTATATAGACTGTATTAAGTAATATCTAAGCAATATGTAGTTATTCCCATTCCATGGTGGCGGGGGGTTTGGTGGTGATGTCGTAAACCACGCGGGAGACAATAGGGATTTCGTTGGTGATGCGGCTTGACAGTTTTTGCATCAGATCATATGGCAGTCTGGCCCAGTCGGCGGTCATCCGATCTTTTGAGGTAAGCGCGCGAATGGCTACTACCTCGCCAAACACCCGGCCGTCGCCTTTGACTGAGGTGCTTTTGGCGTTGGTAAAAATCGGGAATGAATGCAGCAGTTCTTCGTATAATCCGGCGGCTTTCAACTCGGAAACAACGATCTCGTCTGCCATTTGAATGGCGGTTAGTCTCTCAGCGGTCACCTCGCCCAAGATACGGATGGCGTAGCCTGGGCCCGGGTGCGGTTGTTGGTTGATAAATTCAGTGGGAATCTGAAGTTCATGGGCGATTTGCCTTACCTGGTCGGTATAAAATTCGCGGATCGGTTCAATTAATTTTAGCTGGAGTGTTTCCGGCAGGCCGCCGACATTATGATGCGACTTGATATTGGCCGCGTGCCGGCTGCCTTTGCTTTCGATAACATCGGAATAGATCGTTCCTTGAACTAAAAACCTAACTTCCGGGTATTTTTTTACCTCTTCCTGAAAAAGATCGATATATAGTTTGCCAATGACTTTTCTTTTTTCCTCAGGATCGGTCTTGCCTGTTAAAGAGGCTAAAAATCGATCTTGTGTTTTTAAAATAATTGGTTTGATTCCGAGTTTATTACTAAAAAAGTCAATCACCCGCTTTGTGGTGCCGGCTCTCATTAAGCCATTATCGATATGAATCGGGATTAGATTTTTGCCAATAGCTTTGGCCGTCAGTACCGAGGCGACAGTTGAATCCAGGCCGCCTGAGACTGCGGCAATTGCTTTTTTATCTCCGATTTTTTCCTTAATTTGATCGATAATCGTTTCCAGATTTATTTTTTGTTTAGCGATTGACAAGTGACAGATTTTTTGAAGAAAGTTGGTCAGAATCAGATTTCCATGCTCCGTGTGTTCTACCTCCGGGTGAAACTGCACACCATAGAGTCTTTTTTTTTCATTGACCATGGCGGCCGAGGGAGTGGTTAGGGAATGGGCGACAAAAGTAAATCCGTCAGGAGGACTAATTACCGCATCGCCATGACTCATCCAGATACGCGAGTGGGGCGAGACGCCGGCTAAAAGTAATGATGATTTGTCAAGTATCAAAGTAGCCGGTCCGTCTTCTCGGATTTTACCTTTGGCGGTCTGGCCGCCTGGAAGAAGATGTGCCATCAGCTGTTGACCGTAACAAATACCTAAAACCGGTATGCCCAGTTCAAATATCCTTTTGTCAACGCTCGGCGCGCCGGGCTCGTAAACACTGGCCGGGCCGCCGGATAAGATGATGCCCTGTGGTTTGACTTCAACAATTTTTGAGAGAGCTATATCCGGTTGAACAATCAATGCCGTTACACCCAAATCTTTAACCCGCCTGGCAATAAGATGGGCGGTTTGTGATCCAAAATCAACAACTACAATCATGTAACATGAAACGTGTAACCGAGTCAGACTCGGTGTAACTTGTAACATGAATTATTGGTAATTCATTCCCGGATTAGTAATGAGGATGTCGTGTGGGTGGCTTTCGGTCAATGAGGCTTGTGTTATCTGCATAAATTTGGCTTTTTTTTGCAGCTCCTCAATTGTTTTGGCACCGACATAGTACAATCCTGATTTGATTCCGCCAATTGCTTGATCGACTAAACTTTTGACACTTCCTTTGATCGGTACCAAGCCTTCCACGCCTTCGGCTACCAAGACACGATCCTGGTAGTTTTTGCCGTGAAACTCGTCTTCTGATTTGACACTGACTCCCTTT
This sequence comes from Candidatus Roizmanbacteria bacterium RIFCSPLOWO2_01_FULL_41_22, assembly GCA_001789805.1. GTDB lineage: Bacteria > Patescibacteriota > Microgenomatia > UBA1406 > GWC2-37-13 > 2-01-FULL-41-22. Next base: position 15,776 of record MGAR01000035.1, on the reverse strand, counting down.
TGCATGGCGCCAACAGAACCCATTCCACGGTATGATTTAAATTTATAATATTTTTGATTGGTGTTGACGATACTTTTAAATCGGGAGGGCACTTCTTGGGCGGTCAGTTCCAATATTTGTCCCGGCGCCTCTTGCGCTGAAGCAAAAAAATTGCCCATCATCACGGTTGCGGCTCCAGCAGCCAAAGCTTTGACAATGTCGCCTGAGAATTTGATTCCGCCGTCGGCCATAACTGGTATCTTGGCCATTGCTCCGGCGCGGCAGGTCTCAATGAGTGCGGTAATCTGGGGTACGCCCATCCCTGAGATCACTCTGGTGGTACAGATTGCCCCCGGGCCCATTCCTACCCGCAGTCCGTCTACCCCAGCTTTAATCAGAGCTTTAGCTCCTTCGTAAGTGGCGACATTGCCGCCGATAACGTCAATATTAGGATAATTTTTTTTGATAAACCTGATAGTATCGATAACATTTTTGGCATAGCCGTGTGCTGAGTCAACGACTATGACATCAGTTTTGGCTTCAGCAAGGGCTTTAATTCGATCCGTATTATCTCGGCTGGCGCCGATGGCCGCTCCGACTGTTAATTTCTGCTGTTTGACTTTTTGGATTTCGTTTACCTGGTCTGCGATCATAAGATTGCGATGAATAATACCGATTCCTCCGAGCTTACCAAGCGAAATTGCCAGCAGACTTTCGGTAACCGTGTCCATCGGCGCTGATACCAAAGGTAGTTTAAGCTTGATATGACGAGTTAGTTGAGAAGATAGATCAATTTC
>MGAR01000035.1:0-14983 GCA_001789805.1 Candidatus Roizmanbacteria bacterium RIFCSPLOWO2_01_FULL_41_22 | reverse complement strand
ATTTCAGTACGGGAGAAGTCGCTGTAGTCTGGCAATAGTAGAACATCGTCAAAGGTTAAACCCTGGTTAAAGATAACTTTATTGTTCATAAGACCCTATAGACAAGTTAAAATTCAAATAACAAAATCCAAAATTCAATTCAAATTTAAATATAAAATTCAAAACATTATACCGTAGTTCATATTTAAAAATTTGAAATTTATTTTGAGGTTTGAACTTTGAGTTTGAATTGTCATTGAAATTTTGTCATTAGAATTTATCAGGGTGACCTTTTTCCTTATCCGATTATAAGTATAAATTACTTTCTTTGTGTTGATTGACAAAGCTGGCCTGAAATCCCCATTTTATTGTTTGGTCAAGCTGTGGTTGAGTAAGGATATTATTTTTGGCAATAAAGTCAATCTGTTTGGCCAGGTGGGCGTCTTTTATGATCTCCGGCCAGTCGGTATTAATGCAGAATTTAACACCGTTCTCCCATAAAGTCTGTAAGATATGTTTTATCTCGCTCCAGTCTTTGACCGCTTTGGTCATGATGTTACTTAAAGGGCAGATCTCCAAAACCACCCGTTGCTTCACCAGTTCCTGCATTAATTTTGGGTCATAGGCCGCCTTGATGCCATGTCCAATCCGATCCGGTGTGGCGTAGCTTAAACAATCCCATAGGTCGTTAGTATTATCGGTTTCTCCGCTGTGGGCTGTCACCTTTAGACCAGCGGAGCGGGCCTTCGCTATTAGTTCGATGTAGTCTTTGAAATGGAAATTACCCGTATCGTAGTTGGCAAAATCAATCCCTATGATTCCACGCCGGTGATATTTGATGGCTTTTTCAATGATAATTTCGTTAGTTTTGATGGAATATTGCCGATCAAGGCAAAAGATAATTCCTGCCCAAAGAGTCGGGTATTCAAGCAATGCTTGTTCCATCCCCCGAAGCATGGAAAGAATGATATGGTCAAGATCCACCATACCGTCATGGTTATGTTTCATCGGGTTGGTTCTTAGTTCAAGGAGGGTGATATTGTTGGTGCGGTATGCTCCGGTCAGGCTTTCGTATATAGCTTTTTCCACCGCAATTGATCCGGAGGAAAGTTTATTGAGGATAGGGTGATAAATCTGATCAAGATACTCTTTTAAAGTAAGTTTATGACTATCGGTCAAGGTAATGTAGTCGGCAAAATCGTGGTAATCGCTTTTAGGTAATTTATGCCCTCCGCTGTGGGCTAAGTGCCAGTAAACAGCCGGTGAGATGGATGAAGTTAGATGCGCATGAAGGTCGGCCAATTCTCGTTTAGGTTCTATAACAGGACACATATTTTATTATAGCGTAATATTATGGAAATTCAAGATTTTTTTCACTAAGCTAATCCTAGACCGTTTCTTACTATATCAATCGTACGATGTGGAAGACCTCTATCCATAGCTACTTCTTGAGTTAGTCCAGTCATTTTAGTAAAAATGTCTCGATCTAAATCAGCAGCAGCTTGACTCGCAGCTGGATAATAGGGTTTTCCTTGAGCGGTAGTAAGATCAGGAAGACGCGCCTGAAGAAGTTGTAAGCGTTCCTCCCAGTGCATAAGATCATCACTGCCATACTCAGGAACATAACCAACAAGCCAATCAGCCAAACGCAATATATCAAAAGAAAGAGAGCTACCAATTCCGGAAAAGTCATTACCGGTTGCCGCTAATAAACCAGGCGCAGCACTTTCTGCATCTAAATATTTTTGGAGCCGTAATCCATTATCATCAATCCACACACAATTTTGTATCCAATGATTTGCACCATTACTTATGGATAATTTTTCTATTTTTTTTCTCCATTCATGAATGAAACCTAAGTGTTCAAGTAAATGGATATCTGGTGAATGTAGTTTGGCTTCTATGCCCATCACATGACAAGCTGAGGCAACTAAACCTTGATGACCAATGGTATTCTCCCAACCAGTCACTTCATTTGGTGAAATTAAACCGCCCCGTTGCCATTTTAAGACAACACTTAAATGGTCTATAAGAAGATCGTTTACATATTTTAATAACTGATCTTTTTGCGGATGATTGCCAAAAGCTCGAGTCAAAGGATCAACCGGTAAGTTAAAAGAGGGTTCACGGTATAAAGTTGTATTGAATTCTATCGCGGTCATTTAGTAATAACTTACTCAAAATTATAGGAGTAATATATTTAAAGTAAATAATTCATACTGTATCATATACATTTTAGAGATATAATAATTGTCATATGAAAATAGAGTTTACAAAGACAGTGCAGTTAGTAAACAACCAAAAGGTAAGTTTTCGCTATCCGTCAATAAATGACGTTAACACACTGCGGACTTTTATCAATAAACTGTCTAAAGAGGACACTTTTATCATTATGTCAGGAGAGATAATCTCAGTTAGAGAAGAATCAGCATATCTGAAAAAAAATCTGAAAAAGATTGCCCAGGGCGATATGGTGATTCTAATCTGCGAAAGCGCGGGGAGAATTATTGGCTCTGCAAGCGTAGAACGAAATACCCAAAAAAGAAAACGAGCTAGGCATGTTGGAAGTTTTGGCATTTCATTATTACCCGAGTTTCGTGGTCAGGGCCTTGGAAAGCGGTTAATGGAGGAAGCGTTAACTGAAGCCAAAAAAAGGATAGTAGGTCTGAAAATGGTTACTCTTGACGTATTTGCACCCAATTCCACAGCCATTGATCTTTATCGAAAGATAGGATTCCAGGAAGTCGGCGGGATACCTCAGGGTATCTTATTTCACGGCCAATATGTTGATCTGATTATTATGTGGAAGGCAGTGTGACTTCGTCTATCACTTCACTAAAGTTTTGTGATTGGGAAATCTTATAAACACCAAACAGCATCACCAGAGCGGCTAAGTATTGGGTTGGGGCAAGGTATGTCTTGTACAAAAACATATCAATAAACACGGCCAGAAGGGGATAAACTAATTCCAAAATAGTGGCGACTTTTACCTGGGTGTTTTTTAGACCTTTATAATAAATCAAAATTGCCACCATTCCAGTGGTGACGGCAATCAGTAAGAAACGGGCAAACTGGGACAAGCTAGGCGTAAAAAGAGCAGAATTTTTTCCAAGAATAAAGATCGCGACCAAAGCAAAAATACTGGTTAAGATAAAACGCATGCCGGTCATAACATCGTTTGGTTTATTAAGTAGCGACATTTTGGAAAAAGCAGTGGAGGAGCCCCAGGCAAAAGCGGCCCCCACCGCCAATAGCGCGGCCATGATCGTCCCTTGGCCGGTTTGGAAGTTGATCTGGCCGTTTGGGAAAGTAACAAAAAAAGCGGCGATCATCGTGAGAAGCGCCCATTTGACATAATTTCGGTGGATTTTTTCTTTTAACACCAGGCGAGCGGTAGTAATGGCAAATATCGGCTGCAGTTTTTGCAATAAAAAAACAACGCTAAAAGGGATAAAGTTGACACGAGTCAAAGCATCGGTAAACCAAAGTGTTCCAAAAAGTCCACTTAGTAAAGCAACAAAGGCAATCAGGATAAATTCTCGACGACTTAATTTTTCCTTCAGTAATTTGGACAGAATAAAAGGAGCCACGATAGCGGCACCTATTAAATGTTCATAAAACACAATAATAATCGGCGGTAAAGTAAAGAGACTGCGGCGGATAACACCGTCTACCGCCCATAAAGAGGCGGCAATGATAATAAGAAGCGGGCCAACGGTAAATTGTTTTTTCATTTATTTATGAATTCTGACATCTGTTTATAAACGTCAATCAGTTTTTGGATATGCTCTTTAAGATCAATCTGTAGTCCATCTATACCTTTTTGTATCTCCTGGCGGTTCACTTTGGCGGCAAAAGCCTTGTCTTTAAATTTTTTCTTGGCCGATTTGGCTTCCATACCGACAAATCCGGTTGGCCGCATCAGGGAATAAGCATATAAAAGCCCCGCCAGTTCATCACAGGCAATTAAAGTAAAATCCAGTTTAGATTGAGGCTTGACCCCAGTTCGATCTTGGGCATGCGCCGCCACTGCTTGGATTAGCTCTTTTGGGTAATTCCATTCTTTAAACCATGACGCTGCTTTATTGGGGTGTTCTTGGGGATACTCATAGTAATCCAGATCATGAAGTAAGCCGGTGATATACCACAGATCGGCATCACCGCCGTAAACTGCGGCATACGCCTCCAGACTTTTAGCGACCATCAGCGCATGCAGACACTGATAGTCGTTTTGGATGTGTTTTTCTACGAGTTTTTGAGCTTCTTCTCGTGAAAGTAAACCAGTTGCTTTGGTTACAGTCGGTTGAGTTTGCATTTTTTCTTTCTGCGGTTGTTTGACGGAAAAATTCACCTGTCCCTGATAAATTTTTTTGGTTGTCTCTTCAATTTCCTGTTTCAGCTGTGGAAAAAGAGTGCCTTCACGGGCAGTAATATTTTCCAGAAACCAGAATATTCTTTCACTATGGCCGTAGCCGCTGGTTGGCGGCATACCGTATTCCAACATCTCCACAAAGTCGATGTCCAGCATCTGTGCTTCATCATCGCCGGCGTCCCGCATCTTTTGCTGTTCCAAAAAACGATCCAGCTGGTCGATTGGATCATTGATCTCCGAGTATCCGCTTCCAAGCTCGCTGCCAGCAATTAACACCTGAAAACGTTCAGTTAATTGCGGGTTATTTTCTATCGATTTAGCTAGTGGTGAGTTAAATTTAGGGTGTTTAATCAGATAGGCAGGGCCAGCGATAGATTTACGGATTATTTTCCAGAGGTTATCCACTATCCGGTTGCGGTTGACAGCGCCGACAAGCTCAATTCCCTGTTTTTTTATGGTCTCAAGCATCTTTTCTTCCGAAGTTTGGAAGATATCAATGTCGAATTTTTGCTTAATGATCTGGGAATAGTCAATCTCCTGCCAGTCAGCCATCAGATCAAAGGTATGGCCGCGGGTGGTAAATTTAGTTTTACCGTATACTTCTTGCGCCACATGGCGAAACAGATCGCGAACCAGCATCATATTATCACGATAGTCGGCGTATGCCCAGTACCATTCCAGTTGATAATATTCCTGCAGATGTTCATCATCAATGCCTTCGTTACGGAAGTTGGGACCTAAAACAAAAATTTTTTCAAATCCGCCGCCGATCAGACGTTTCTGAAAAAGTTCAGAGGAAATACGCAGATAAAAGTCTTGATCCAAAGCATTATGGTGAGTTGTAAACGGTTTGGCGTCTGCTCCACCGGTAACCAGTTCCAAGATCGGTGTTTCCAGCTCGATAAATCCGTGGGTCTTCATAAACTCCCGCGAGACTTGCCAAAACTTGGCTTTTCTGGCAAAAAGGGCGCGATGTTTGGAATAGAGGGTAAAATCTAGATAGCGCTTACGGAAGCGCTGGTCTTTTTCGGCAAAAGAGTTGGGGAGCGGACGCAGGCTTTTTGTTAAAAGCTTTAAGTGTTTGACAAACAAAGTAATTTCTCCGGCCTGAGTTTTACCGATTTTACCGGTCACCTGTAAAAAATCACCAACATCCAAATATGAAAGCTGCGACCAGCCAAGATAAGATAATTTCAGATCTTCCTGCAAGATATCCTGGCGAAGACAAATTTGAATTTTTCCCGACTGATCAACCAGATCGCCAAACAGCAATTTACCGTGTTCGCGCCTGGCCATCAGCCGGCCGGTAAGCGTAATCTCTTTATTTTCCAGTTGTGAGAAATGTGCGTGAATATATTGGTTTGGATGATCTTTTTTGGCTTTTGCTGGATAAGGATTGATTCCCAACTCGCGAAGTTTTTTGACTGCGTCCATTCGCTGTTGTCGTTGACCGATAAGATCGTCAGAGTAGTTCATGTCAGAAATAAAATTAATGGATGATTATTTAGGAATTATAACACGTAAGAGGTGAGAAAAATTGAAAGATTTACAAAAGAAGATTTTACCCGTTTTTAATATCGATTATCTGGTAGGTCAGTTTACCGACCGGCACATCTACTTTCACTGTTTCGCCTATTTTTTTACCAAGTAGCGCCTTTCCAATGGGGGAGGTGGCGGATAATTTTTTTTCCATTGGATTGGCTTCAAACTCGCCAACAATGGTATAAATTTCTTTAGTACCGTCTTTAAGAACCGTCACTTTGCAACCGATATTGATCTTGCCGTTTGCTTGTTTTTGGTTGACAATTTCTGCTTGTTTCAGTAATGTCTCAAGTTCTCGGATGCGGCCTTCAATAAACGCCAGATCTTCTTTGGCGGCGGAATATTCGCTATTTTCTGAAAGGTCGCCCATGGCGCGGGCTTTCTGCAGGCGGTCAATGGCTTTTTGTTTTTTTAAGTTCACAAGTTCAAGGTGTTCTTTTTCTAAAGCATCATAACCGTCTTTTGTTAACTGGACTTTTTTCATAAAAAAAATCCCCCTAAATTAAAAACCGACTTTGCCTTGCCGCATCTGGGGATCGATGGTACAATAATACAGCAAATTACGGGCTTTGTCAAACTTTTTGGGAGAAGTATATGCAATAAGTAAGTATAGGATTTTGGATTGTTACAGCAATTTATTTCACTATCATATACCGCTCTTATCATCTAGTGGCCTGGGATACCAGGTTCCCCGCCTGCTATGCCTTGCCAGAAGATGGCAGTTTGACAACTCGGCGCGTTCGTCTAGTGGCCTAGGACGACAGGTTCTCAACCTGTAAATCGCGGGTTCAAATCCCGCACGCGTCACTATAGCATGGCGGGCAGGTCAACCTGGACACACGGGTTCAAATCCCGTTAAGAGCACAAGTGAGAAGGTATTAATAGTAGGTTCCTCGCCCGCTAACGCATTCGCATAATGATTGGTCGGGTAATTTTTTGCAGGCCCCTGCGGACAGATGTCAAATTAACATTTGATTATGACTGAAGCGTATACAGGAAACATTTCTATAAAAGATATTAGCTCACTTTCTACATTATTAGTTGGAGCGGCAAAGACACGTTTAATAGGAGGATTAACAACGGCTGAAAAAGGCCTTCCCTGGCCGTTAAGCGGTACGTTTCTCCTCCCCTTTTTAGAAACTGTTGGAAAAAAAAGAACACCTCTTAACATTTATCCGCTAGTCAGTTGTTTTTATTACTATATTAGAGCAACCGATGACTTTCTTGATCAAAGACAGCCATTAGCCAGCTGGGAAGAGACTCAAAAAGCGCTTGATAAGGCCAGATTACCATGGGAGATGAGTTTAAAAGAATCTAGTATTGACGATGATCAAAAAACAGACATTACTAACATAGCAGGATCATTAGGAGAGTCTATTTACCAAAAGATGAGAGAAAAAGAACAATGGAGTCAAGCTCCTTCATTTACAACTGCTTATAACTACCGTTTGAATACGACTGGTTTATTGTCCGAGGTTGTTGCCGATATCTGGTGTATCTTTGCCGGAGTTCCAGAAAACCTGAGATTTGATACAATAGAAGCGACTAGAAGATTAGGGATGGTTTTCCAATTTAGAGATGACCTTTTTGACATTAAACAAGATAGCGATATGGATGGAAATTTAACTTTGGCGATTTTAACTGAAGAAAATGAAAGAAATAATTTATTTGCATCATTAAATCAGACAAAGACACCTAAAAAAATTATGGAGTTAATGAAGAAATCTGCTCCCAGAACACTAAGACGGAATTTAGCTTATATTGAAGATGAAATGAGATGCTTAAGAGAGAGATCGCCGGAAGCCGCTTCACAACTATCTAGTTTTATAAAATTAGTAGCTTTTGCCTATTAAACGGTTTGAATCCCTAAGCGGAGTAAATCTGTAAGTTATTGCCTATCTTTATTGAGTTTATCAATAGAATCATGGTTATAGTCCGAATTACGAAAAAAAGCCAAGACCTTGTTCCCTAAAATGGGAATAAAGACTTGGCCTTCTAAAGTTTCGCCAAGATGGTAGCCATTTTTGCTACTAATATTCTATCAAGTTTCAGTTGTCCGATTTTTTCGGACAACTCAGAATAACCTTCTTAATCAGCTTTATTTTTAGATCATTCCAATACTTCCGCGGTCTCTCTGTTTCTGTTAATGTTTCAATAACGTCAATGACCGAAAATCACCATTCATTTTTGTGAATGGTTTTTCTGATTTTCTTACCTTTGAAAATAGCTATTCTTGTGGTTTTTTCCACACCTGGCACTGGTATTAAAAACAACTGATAAAACGTTACTTTAGACCATCTCTACGTTCTAAACCCTCATTTGATATGTTTTTAGGGGTATTTTTGCTACATTTAAGAGGTGATTACCTGCCCAGAATGTAAGAGTGAGAATATACAAAGGAACGACATTTATTGGGACAGAGTTACATTTGATAAAAGTTACCGTGTAAATCCGAACCAATTTCTTAAAAGTATAGAGGCCTGGGATACATGGTTCCCAACCTGGACACACGGGTTCGAATCCGGTTAGCGACACAAAAAAAGCGGCGGGCAGGTCAATCTAACAAAAAACTTCATCTGTTTATCCTCATATTAGTATTCTATATTCCACTAAATATTTTTTATTTATTGTAGACTTAAATTAACTGTAGTAGTGGAGTTATTTTTATAACCTGAATATTGTATGTTTACAGAATCTGTTTCAAATATTAAAGACTTAAATCAAAGAGTGATAAAAACCTTTTTTTCTACTCTACTCATTCTCTCTTTATGTATTCTGACCAATATCCCAGTCTACGCCGCCACCTTCACTCCAGGGATGAGTAAACGCAATGTCTCTGGTGCTCCATTTGCAGCCGGACCAATTATTCAGTCAAAGCTGTCAACCAGCGGTGCAACTGGTGATAGTCTGACGTATTCAAGAGGAACTCAAGTATCAGGAAATTTCTATGCCAACTTTGATAAATCCCAAGGAAGTATAGTTTTTTGGGTTACTCCAGAATGGAATGGTAATGATGGTCAGGGCCACAGCTTAATAACCGCCACCAGCGATCAGAATTTTTTTATCACTAAAGACACCGACAATACTTTATATTTTTATCCCGGTGGAAATATCACTGTATCCGTAGATATTTCTTCCTGGGTAGCAGGTACTACTTACAATGTGGTAGCAAGATGGGACAGCATCAATACCTTAAACGGTACCAATTACGCTTCTTTATCAATCAATGATTCTCACACCTTTGGAGTTACTTCTGCTCCTACCGTCGATGCTCCGGGCACCAGTATTACCATCGGCCAGAATGCCAATGTGCATATTGAAGGTCTCACTATCTACCGCCGACCTCTCTGGGACGGCACCTATGGAATAGATGTTGGTAATGGGGATGAGATAAACCAGATTTATAATTCCGGTACGGGCAAAGATCCAACCCTTGTTACCGGCAGCTGGGATGTGGTTTTTGTACTTCCCACCAACGCCTCAACCGGCGCGCTAACAACCGGCACCGGCAATGCCTGGAGCCACCCTCACGCCTCCAATCTTCTCTACACCGATGCCACCAATACCGGTGGGTTTATGATGAATGGGACATATGCGAGTGATGGGTGGACTGATCAAAACCCAGCTCAAACGTTAACCTTACAGCCGGATGCCGCTGCTGGATTTGACGGGAGCAATTTAGAGGGTCTTCCAGATTACGCAGGAGGAGCAACTGATACCCATTTATATACAGGCTCTACTCATATAACGGGAGCTAGGCAAAGTGCGTATCTCAAATTTGATGTTTCTTCTATACCCGCAGGTTCGACTATAAATTCTGCCACATTTTATATTTATAGCTATGGTACTCTTACCGCTGACATAAATTATAAGTTAAACAACATTCTAGCCGCAAACAGCGGCTGGACTGAAGATGCTAACTGGAATTACGCTATTCCTTCAACGCAAAGGTGGGTGGGGGATACAGGCGGTAATGGCGGGACTGATGCTGGAGCTACTGTAAGCGGTACAGACTATTCAACTACAAATTTAGGAACATTTACTCATCTTAGTGCTGATCCAATAGATACAGAATATGCCGTTACGCTAGACACAGCAGAAGTAACCAATTGGCTTACTGCCAATTATGGTTTTAAACTAACAGCGATCAGTACAGCGTTCTATCTTGGATTCAGGTCATCAGACTGGACAACTGCGGCTAACCGCCCCAAACTGGTGGTTAATTATACTGCCCCTACCACAGTAACTGCCCTTAGTTCTTCGGAAAAAATCTTTGCCGGAGGATATAAAGCGACTTCCACTGCTGCCAACCAAGGTATCTATCGCACTTTTACTGCCACCAATGGAGGGGATTATGTTCTTCGGGCATTAGGGCATAGCGATGGGACATGCAATCCGCAGGTGAAAATCACCAGAGCTGACGGAACAACAGAAATATCTCATCTTAACGGAACCACTACATCTACAAAAACAGATCCCGATGTATATATTTTCACTTGGGAATCACCGGCAGCCGAATCCGAACAAGTCCAGCTAATAAATACCGCCTCTTCCGGCACCTGCTACTGGCATCAGGTGGAGGTGTTGGCAAACTTAGTAAACAATCCTTCAGCTGAAACAGGAAGTGGTGATCCATGGATACCGACAGGGTGGAATAACTCTGGTTTAGACGCTGGTGAGGGAATACAAGAAACAACTGATGTTCACAGCGGGAGCTCATCCATGCATATTAATGCAAATGCTGGTGGAGAAGGTGTTTTAGACTGGTATAATAAGATGTCTGGGGCTTCAAAATATTCGTCAGCTGGTGTATGGACGAAAAGGGTATCAGCATCAAATGAGATTCGTATATATTATTATAGAAATAATAATCCCAGACAATACGAAACCACTGTTAATTCATCGGTATATGGGGATGTACTTGCCACATCCTGGACTCCTCAATTTTCAGTCTACAGATATCAAGCTGGGAACGGGTTCGAAGGTGTAAGAACAATATATGCCGCTGCTGAAGGGTATGTCGATGACGCTTATTTATTTGCCCTCTCCGACGTCTCCCTCACCATCACCCCCGCTAGTGAGGCTAATAGCACTGAAACATCAGGTTTAAGAATCGATGGTCTGGATACCTACGTGGAAAGCAGTCAATCAACAATCACGACCACTGCCGGATATGTGAGCTTCAGCTATACTCCCCGTCATAGTGCTGCTGATGTGGCTAAGTTTGGTATCTCCACTCCATACATCCTTTCTCTTTATGGAGATGGGGATGATTACATTAATGCCTACTGGTCATCGGCCAATACCGTCACTTTAGCCTACAGCATGAACGGTACCACTGCCTCATCAACCTGGAATGCCACCGGCGCAGTAGTTGGTGGTACCACTTATGCCTCGTCTTTGTCATTTACCGGTGGGGGTAGCATGGTCCTAAACATCGGAGGTACAGATAGGATAACTTTATCCAGTATCCCTGCCTCATTTGGAGCTTCTCCTGACGATGTCTACTTTGGGACAGATTACTCAAGTACCAATCAAGGAGACGCCACTTATGGCAGTATTGTTTTTGATAGTACTGCTCCGGCGATCTCACTTACTGCCTATACACCCGATCCCAACTCTGACAATACTCCATCAGTCACCGGAACAGCAACTGAGGCAATAGGAACAGTATCAGCAGTTCAATATCAGATGGATGGAACAGGAGGATCATGGACTGCCTGTGTCGCTGATGACGGGACATTTAACGGGGCATCTGAAGCATTTACCTGTGCTGTATCTCCTTCACTTTCAGATGGCTCACACACTATTTATGTACGAGCAACAGATAGTAATAGCAATACCACATCAGGAGGTGCAGAATCAACTGACGGATTTACCATTGATACCACCGCTCCATCTGCTCCCGGTACTCCTTCAACCACCTCTCCCACCGGCTCCTCTTCCCAAACATGGACCTGGACTGCAGCAACTGACGCCCTCTCATCTGTCACCAACTACATCTACAAAGTGACAACCGATGCTGCCGGACTGGTGATCTCGATAGCTGAGACTACACTAGGCAATGTACTTACGGTTACGACCAATCTCACAGATGGAGTCTATTACTTCTTTGTCAAGGCGGTGGATGCTCTATCAAATACCGGTGCCTTTTCCACTGCCGGATCAGTGACGGTTGATACCGTTGCGCCAACCGGAGGAACGATCACTATTGCATCTGGTGCAGGATATACTAAAGATCGGTCAGTTACCCTTTCCATATCTGCAACCGGAGCAAGTCAGATGATGGTCTCTGAATCCTCCTCATTTTCAGGCGCCTCCTTGGAGACATATGCCACTTCAAAAGACTGGTCTTTATCAACAAGTGATGGAACAAAGACGGTCTATGTCAAATTCAAAGATACAACCGGTAACGAATCATCTTCGGTCTCAGACTCAATTATCTATGACACGACATCACCTGCCGATACCTTATCCCTTGACTCGCCGGGAGACAAAATATATACCAGTAATCAAAAGCCAACATTCAAATTCAAAAAAACAACAGATGATACTGCGGGGCTCAATGGTTATGATTTGCTTATCGATGGACAAGTGCTGATTGGAGGCATCAATCCAACAGATCCCGGATCAGGGAGTAATAATGTACGAGAAGATGATGACAAACACATCCGCTATGATGGCGATTTTATTGAAGCATATGTAAAAAGAGACAGTAAGAAACTAACAGATGGTTCACATCTTTGGAAAGTCAGAGCGATTGACAATGCCGGCAATACCCGCGATACCGGAGAAAGAACGTTGTATGTTGATACCATTTCCCCCGCTCTTCAGCTAGATAGCATCTCAACGCTTCAAGATTTTTCTCACAAATCAACAACCAATGAAGGAAAAGCATACATAACGGTAGATAGCACCCCCACCTTAAAAGGAATCGCCGAAAGCACCAGTACCGTCACCATAACAGCCACTGACAACGTTGACAGTAAGACTGTCACCTGTGATGATGAGACAAGCAGTAGTTCCGCTTGGGAGTGCACCATTGATACCTTATCTTTAGGAAGACATACTGTAACAATAACCGCAAAAGACAAAGCCGGAAATAGCACCACCTTGCCTCTATTCTATCTCTACATCTCATTGGGTTCACTTGATCTTGATACAAAGATAATAGCGATAGATGAGGCAGAAGATACAGTAAACGAAACAACCAATAAATTAAACAACCTTCCCACAGACAATGATAGCTGTAGAATTTATTCAGTTTCATCAGGAGACAATCTTTGGGATATATCAACTACCTATGATGTCTCAATAGACAAGATAATCGACCTTAACAAAGATAGATACCAGACTCTCAAAACAAACAACACCGCACTTGCTGTCGGCTGGAAACTCAGACTACAGTGTGAAGAAAATAAGCAAGAAACAGAACAAGAGAAGACAGAAAGACTTATGGAAACAAAAACCTATGATGTTAAAATATTAGTTAAAGACGATAAAGACCAACCAGTGGCCGGAGCCACCGTCACTCTCCACTCAACACCCCGGACTGCTATCTCAGACAAACGCGGTATTGCCCACTTTCCCGATGTCCCCTACGGAGAACATGCAGTAGTTATTGCCTATGACAACTATGTCGGAGAAGAGAAGCTCTCATTTAAAGATGAAAATATCGAGCAGTATGAGGTAGGTGTGGACATCCGCAAAAGCATCAACTATCTTTCATATGTATCGTATGGAGTGAATATTATCTTGATTGTTTTTCTGGTATCAGGATATCTGTATCTAAAAAGGAAACGAAAAAAATAGATTACTAAGACAATCTAAGAGCTAGTTTTGCTTCTTTAACCAGCTTGCTCGCTTGAGATAAATCAGTCACTAGTTGATACTTAGAAATCTCCGAATCTGGTAGAGGATCGCAGAAGTGTCATTGACCATTGATTTTTACAGCCGACAGGTGAGGAGTAGCCAGGACAAAGATACGTTGGTTGGTGATCGATAGAGGCCGGAAAATTGGGGAAAGATATGACCTTTATGATTTTAGTGCTGCATCAACCACAGACTTCATGTCAGTAAAACTATAGGCGCCTGGGAAATTGGTGGTATTAATGAAAAAACCGGGAGTTCCACCAATATTAAATCCGTCACCCACTTTTGAATCACGGGTTAACTCCGATTCATATTTACCGCTTTCTAAACAACCTTGTAAATAATTAGGATCAATTACGGAACTGAGATAATCGACCAGTTGCGGGATATTGGCCTTATCATTTTTAACTGTGTCATTGATTAGAGTATAGCCGGCATTATTCATCAGCAGGTTGTGCACCTCCCAAAATTTGCCCTGGTCATAGGCACAATAGAAAGCCTGTGTGGCTAAGATACCGTTGCCGTGGCCGTTACGATATAACATTACGTACGAAGCCTGGCCTTCATCTACCAGTTTTTTCATCTCCCGAACAGGCGGGATATAACTGCCGCCGTCTGTATCCAGCTTAAACTGTGTGCCCATCTGGGCATTAAGCTCCGGATCCTCGCCTGCGGCGGCATGACAGAATGGGCAACTGGGGTCGCTAAATTCTACAAACAAGACTTTTCGTTTAGCATCGCCAAAAGACAGATAATCTTTAGTAAATAATTTTTTTAGCTGTTCCATCGTTGCTTGGGCTTTGGGTTGTTGTTGTTGTTGTTGTTGTTGTTGTGTTTGACCGCCTTTGACGCTTGCCAAGGTGTTTTCCACTTTTTTGATTTTCCAGAAAAGAAAGATGCTGAAAGCAAAAAGAGCAAGGGATAAAACTATAAGTAGATTCAACTGTTGGGTAATTTTTGATACTGGAGGTGTTTGTGTCTCAATTTCATCAGTCATTTCCGCCTGGTTTTCTACGGGAAAGCTTTTGGAAGAAATTTTTTTAGCCGATCTGGGTTGAGGTTTATTTTTGTTTTTTGGCATGTGTATAAATTTACTTCAAGAATCACATAATGTCAACTGGAAGTCTTATCCAATCAATAATCGGACTGAAAACAGCCCGATTGCTCTTTGAAAAATCGGAGTGAATGAGGACGACCAAATCTGTGATAATCAGCATA
>MGAR01000034.1 GCA_001789805.1 Candidatus Roizmanbacteria bacterium RIFCSPLOWO2_01_FULL_41_22 | reverse complement strand
CGTACAAATTTTAATGATGCTGAGAAAATAAAGGTTAGATATTAAAAAAAGAAAATACAGGCAAAATTACTTAATTTTCAGAGGTTCCTTAATTACTTCCGCCCATATTCTGGAAGAGTTACAGCGTACTCTGGAAAAATCTTATTTTCAGCAATTTATTACTTCTCAACAAGTGGCCGGTACGATCAGTCTTTTTAAAGAAGAAGCAGTAGTAACGCCAATTACTAAAACTGTGGTAGGCGCTGCCACCAGTCCAGAAGATGATCTAGCAATTACTACAGCTTTAAGTGCTAAATCAGACTATCTGGTAACTGGAGATAAACCGTTTCTGAAAAAAGTTGGTCCAACTTATCAGGGAGTAACGATTGTTAATCCAAGTGATTTTATTAAGAAGCTTCAGATATCAAAATGAAAATAATTATTTGAAAAATATCTCAAATCCGGTATAGAAACGTTGAACGTTGAATTTGTCTCGCAATTTTTTATTTTCTTACCTTTTCTAAAGCTTTCAAAAGTGGAATTTATTATAACTTGATTTTTACAATCTTCAATTAATTATCAATTATCATAATTTGGATATAGAAAAAATAATTGTATAATATCTACTAAAACTATGTCTCCTGTAATTACTAAACTTAATAAACTAATTAATCCAGTAAGTTATCTTCAAATAAACTTACGGAAATCTGAATGTAAAGATGCCATGGATATTAAGCCTGTGGATCTTCACTTGACAAGTCTATATTAAGTAGGTATAATTTAGGTATTAATTAGTTTTAGCAAACTCTATGCAAACATCTCAAGTACAACTAAAAGTTAGTTTGTCAGAACAATTGAGCGATCTATTAAAAGGAAGAGCACAACAATTAGGAGTGCCGGTTACTCAACTGGTCAAGTATATAATAATTAAAGAAGTAGAAAAAGGAGTATATCCGATTTTTACCGCTTCGGACCAGCTGGAAAAAATATCGGAAAAAGCGCTTAAGGAAATAGATCAATCTAAAGTAGTAGATGACATCGATGGTTTTTTTCAAAGTCTATAAAGTCGATATGAAAATAAGATTATCAACTGATGTCATTAAAATCCTGCAGAAGATTAAATATAAAGAACCTAAATTAGCTGCGCAAGTTAAGAAACAACTGCAACTTTTTCAAGCATATCCACAGCAGCCGTCTCTGAGAACTCATAAATTATCCGGGAAGTTACAAAATCGCTGGAGCATTTCAATTACTAAGAATATCAGGATGGTGTATATTGTTTTAAATCAAGAAGAGGCTTATTTTATTGCCATAGGAACGCATGATCAAGTTTATAGAAAATAAATTTATTTTTCTTTTTTTGAAAGAAGGTGAAAAAGATGAAAGGATTTATTGAATTTATCCGCGAGCAGGGAGTAATGGGGCTGGCGGTTGGTTTTATTTTAGGCGGAGCCGTCTCCAAAGTAGTCGCTTCTCTGGTTACCGATCTTATTAATCCGATTTTAGGGTTAATTCTTGGGGCCACCGGCAATCTGGATAAGGCCTATCTTTCCCTGGGAAAATCCAAGATAATGTGGGGAAGTTTCCTCAATGCCACCATTGATTTTATTGTGATTGCGCTGGTTGTTTACTTTGGAGTCAAACTTTTAAAGCTCGATAGACTGGACAAAAAGAAATAAATTACAGTTGAGCTTTGTTATAATAACAGGAGTTACGCAGATTGTCCAACAGCATATAAATTTTTTAAATACAACCCTCTGCTGACATTCTGAGAAGTAAGCCTGAAATACCAGTTATCCTGCTCCCAATCAGCGCTAACAGTAAATCCCTTACCTAAACATATATCAGGAAAGGCTATTCCGAACTGAAAAAGACAATTTATTTCTAGATAATTTTCTGCATAACGAGGTTGACAAATGTGTATAGTATCGAGTAGTATATATACACATAAGGAGTGTGAAAAAAATATGGACGTCTCCGATTCTACCACTATTCGCATCAATATCACCGTTCCCAGGTGGCTAGTGGGTGAGCTTGAGCGGGAAGTGCCGGAACGGGGGAAAAGCGGGTTTATCTCGGAAGCGATTGAAGAAAAACTCGTTCGTAAAAAACGGGATAAAGCGCTTAAAGAAGTGGCTAATCTGCCTCCGACATTCAAAGATATTGCTGATGGGAAAGAGTATATCAACAAAATCAGAAAGGCAGAAGATGTGCTACGCCGTACTCGGCTGGGACTATGAAAACATATCTAATTGATACCGATGTCTTCATTGACTTTTTCAAAAAGCGGAATCAAGCAGTACAACTGATAGAACACCTAAGCACTTTGGGTGATTTCTTTGTGTCTGTCATCACGGTTGCCGAACTGCGATCGGGGTGGACTGGAAAAGAAGGTGTGATCTATCTTCCCAAGTTGTACGATATTGCCCAAGTCATTCCAGTCACCAAAGAGATCGCCGAGAGCGCCGGTGAATACAGACAGAGATATGCTCAACAAGGAAAACGACTGCCGACTATAGATTTACTCATTGCGGCAACGGCTATCCTTCGTTCCTGTTCTCTTGTGACGCGAAATATCAAGCATTATCCAATGCCAGAACTCGATCTTTATCGGGAAATATATTGATAATTTTACCGCATTAGTTTATCAAAATAAACTATACTTATCGCAATTGAAATTGTGATAAGTATAACGTACTCTAACTTGATTGTTGCTCATTAATATTTACCAAAATCAACTAAGAGTGGTATATAATAACTCCCATTATGCAAATCCAAGACCTGCCGGATGAAAACACCTGGCGGTTTGTGGCAATCTTAAACCATAAGATTGAAACCGGCCGGTTATTTAATGCTTTGGGACACGTGACCGCAGGCTTATCCGGTGGAAATAGCGGAGACATCGAGATGGGCTTTTTGCAGTATCGGGACAAAGGCGGGGGAGTGCATCCAAATATTTCCCATTTTCCTTTTATTGTGCTTAAGGCTGATAATTCCAATCAGATTCGCACTGTCCGACAGGAGGCAATTAGACGTCAGATTCTTTTTACCGACTTCACCAGTACGATGACTGTCGGTACTTCACAAGAGCAGTTGGACGTCACTTTAGCAACCATGGAGCCGGATCTGGAATATTACGGCATTTGTCTGTTTGGCCGGACCCAAAAACTTCGCCAGTTTACTAAAAAGTTTTCAATATTTTAATCCTACTTTGCAAGAAATCCGATAGGTTATCAACTTAGGGAAGAATAGCGATCTCCAACGCTTAATGTTGTTTATGTTCTTTACAAAGACCGCTTGAACTCGAAAGAAAAAAACCAATTCGAGAGCCATCTGGTAAAGTAGCAATGATATTGTGTGGTTGTTCAGAATTATCTGTAAAATCTGTGGCGGAAACTGGAATCATTACCGTTGATAATTGAGGAATTAAATCAGCAAGTCTCCGTTGAAATTCTTGAAAAGTCATAACAGCCTCTGTTGTATATCTGAGTTGTTTACTTAATAATCTTGCTATAGCTTTAAAGGGTGGAATTTGGGCGAAAAATGACCGGGCATTTTCTTTTTCGTAGAATTCCAGTAGGGCTTCCTTAAAGTCAGCTCGAGGTAATTTTTTCTTTTTTTTACCAGTAAGCAGTTTTATCACATTTTGTTTTATATAAGTTGCACCTTGAGTATATGGGTTCCCTTCATTATCTTCATAGGAAGACAATGTATGGTCAACGGAGCCAGATGCCCCTGCAGTTTCGTTAAGGAATACAACATTGCTTTTTATCATCGCCAAGATCATAGCGTCTACTGTTTTACTTATCTTTTCATCAAGATAGACAATGTTTTTTTGTCTTTCTGAAAAGCCTAATGCTTTCAACACATGGTCTTGAACATAAGGCGTAAGTAACACTAAACCACTAGCTGGTAAATCGGATGAGTCTACAAGCGTCTGAGAGAGATTATATTTATTCGGTTCTCCTTGTGGTGGCTGTATACCTAAAGATTGAAAAACAGATCGAACAAAATCGGCTTGAAAAAAAGATTCATCAAAAGTATTAACTACCACATCTCCATGAAGGGGCCCTGCAAAAGGGCAATGATCTACACCAATTGATAATGGGATTAGTCGTGGAATCAATTCATCCGGTAAACTGGGTACAAAAATTTCTAAATCATATGGACCATTCGGATTATCATTATATTGAAAATTTAATGAACTTATTGGCGATGATTTCTTGTCTGTCGCAGCAAACCAGTTTAAGCGATTTTGTTGCAAAGCCGAATACCAAAGTTTTAAAAATGATGGAACGGTTGTTTCAGGAATGAGTGTTTCGTAACGAATATTCTGAACTAGTTCCGCATGAGAAATAGGAATTGGAGTTTTTTCTGCCACGGAATTAGTATATCATATTATAGGCCGCAAGCTTGAATTCCTTTTCACTTTTCGTTATGATGAATCAATGACTCATTTACCAAACCGCGTTTATCTGCACCGGAAAAAAATCAACAAGCGTTTTCCCAAGAATCCGCGCCATTTTGTCGACCGGCTGGTGTTGATAATGGCGGTAGTGACCCCGCTGATGACGGTGCCTCAGGTGCTGCAGGTGTGGGTGGATAGGCAAGTAGCGGGTTTATCGCTTGCCACCTGGGGGACATACGCTTTTTCCTCGCTTCTTTGGCTGATCTATGGCGTCAAGCATAAAGATAAACCAATTGTGCTGGTCAATGGATTAATGCTTGTCTGTAACTTTTTGGTCACGGTCGGAGTGATCTTCTGGCAATAAGGTCAGGAGTAAGTAGAAAGTAGTAAGTAGCTAGCAAAAATAGAGATTTATGATTTAAGAATGAAATTTAAACTTAAAATGTCAAATGTTTAAGCCATAACTAAAAACTTAAATCTATTATTAAGTTTTGAGATTTAAGATGTGGATTTGAGTTTTGACATTTAACTTTTAAGCTTTATTTATCGGCAGGTGCAGCTCAAAGATCATCTCGTTTTCGTTCATCGGGTGGTTAAGTGAGGTCAGCCAGTAGAGCTCCAGGCTGGAAAAGGGGAGAGAGGAGTTAAGCTTAAAACCCTTCAAGCGCCGGTATTTGACCAGCTCCTTCCACAGCAAGGAGATCATTGCCCCCGAGCCATAATGCATGTGGCTTAAGGCGCGATAGCCAGGGATTTGAGCGGTCTTCACCAACTGCATATTTTCTTTTTTAATTGTCATTTCCGCGTTTTTAATCACCCCGATCGTCAATTTAGCTGATTTCGGGTTATAGTTTTCTTTGGCAAACAGTGTCAGATAGATGGCATTTTGGGGAATCGCCTTAAAGTACGATTTGAGCTCCAGAGCGTAGTCTTTAATCTTAGCGTACGGGCCTTGTTTTTCCAGATAATAGATGAAAAATGGTTTGCTTTTTTTGACCACCGGATCAACCAGGGTTTGATTTTCCTTCAAGTTGTGATAATAACCCTCAAGATCAGACAGGCTTTTTTGCAGGCTCTTGATCTCTTCCTCAATCTGCGGCTTTTTAAGAAGAAACAACTGCTCAAGCGTCTGGTTTTTTTGAAGATATTTTTTAATCTCCGCCAAAGTAAAGCGCATCTTGGTGAGAAGAAAAATTACCTGATAGTCAAGAATCTGCTGAGGCTGATAGTAGCGGTAGCGGGTTACCGGGTCAATTTCCACCGGTTTCAGCAGACCCAGCTGGTCGTACCAGAGGATAGTGCGTTTGCTGGTGCGCGCCAGGCTGGCAAATTCACCAGCCGAAAGGAGAGAACGAGTCATAATTCGAAATAAGTGGAAATTAATAGAAATATATGGAAATTACCTCCCTTTGTTGTTCCCCTCCAAGTCTTGGAGGGGATAAGGGGTGGTTATTTCTACCAGTTTCAATCTATTTCCATAAATATCTTCTTTTATCTTCTTGACTCTAACGTTACGTTATAGTTTATAATAGCACAAAAAGATTAATTTTCAATTGAAAATTGGCATTCAATGTTACATGTTACAAGTTACAGGTTACATGTTAAAAGTTATCTAATGAAAGAATATGAAAGATCAAACTAATAAGAAGGATAAAAAAGGCAACACTCGAGTCGCGGTCGTCACCGGTGGGGCGATGGGGTATAAAACGGGCGGGCCGTCAATTGGCGGGGCAGTTGCCATTCAACTGGCAAAAGACGGATATAAAGTGATTGTGGTTGATCGCTTGAAGCAGGCTGGTCAACGAACGGCTGAAATTATTAAAGAAAAGGGGGGAGAGGCGCTGTTTTTAGGCTTAAACGTCACCAAGACCGACCATGTCCAGAAGATTGTCAGTACGGCCCAAGAAAAGTACGGTGGTCTAAACTGTGTGGTCAACTGTGTCGCTCGCTATAGCGCGGGTATGGCCAAAAACGTGGCCGAGATCGTCGAAGATGAGTGGCAAAAAACGTTGGACGTGAATCTTGGCGGCTATTTTAAGATGTGCAAGTACGCCATTCCATTGATGCTTAAGTCCGGCGGGGGAACGATCGTCAACATCTCATCCGGGGCGAGTTTTCAGTCATTACCCAACTTCAGCGTTTACAGCGTGTCAAAAGGTGCCATTGATGCGCTGACGCGGTCCATGGCGGTTGATTTTGCTCCCAAAATCCGCGCCAACTCGGTTTGCCCGGGATTTGTCCGGATCGAAAATTCGGAAAGAAACCGGACTCCGGAGGAGCTGAAAGCCTGGTATCAATCAATTGCCGAGGGCTATCCAATGAGGCGGGTGTGTGAGGTGGAAGAGATCGCCAATGTCGTGGCGTTTCTGGCCAGTGATAAATCATCCTACATCAACGGCCAGTCGATCCATGTTGACGGCGGCTACGGCATCGCCGACAGCCATCAGTTTTAAGTTGATTAATCTTAATCTATGACAGTAACAACTAATGAAGCGGCTTTATCAGGCGATGCCTATGACAGTATCGCCTTTAGAGGTATGAGCGCTCAGTATTTAGCTCAGATAATAGTTGAAGTAACAACATTGTCGCAACACGGCGACATTTATCCTCCGTCTTTTGCTTTGGCAATGCAACCACAGTTGGAAAATGGATTATCTTTACAACCTCATGGACATGATGAAGGAAGAGTCTCACCAGCGGAAGCAGTAGCTTTGCGAATATTGGCAGATGAGGGAGCGGCGATTGCTCAGAATATGGGGAGAGGTGACAAAAAATATAAAATGATCCAAGAAATTGTCGGAGATCCGGGAGTGATGGATGTGGTTGATGGCATGGCTAATTTAGGTTACGGGCTACTCAACGCAGTCAGTATCAGAGAGAAAATATTTAGGGGAGAAAAACTGACTGGAAAGACAATCGGTGATGCGTTGAATAGAGAGTTAGTAAATAGATTTAAAATTCCATTTGAACTAGATGGAATGAGCGTCAGAAGTAATGTAGTTCTTGCGGCCAGGGAAATGGCGGGTGAAACAGTCGAAAGGGATATCAGAAACATGCGCGAATGGGCAAAAACCGAGTCTGATTTACAGTCAAGAATGCAAAGCCATTGCCACGGTATTGAGCTTGGAGCCAGAATCTATCAGCAAGTTTTGGGAATAGCTATTCAGAGAGGATTACCAATGACATTAAAAAAGGAAGCTTAAGAATTATGAAAAATAATACTTTGACTGCTCTCAATGGAGTGCGGGTAGGTCATGCTTCTGATACGAAAATAACGCAAGGATGTACCGTTGTGACCTTCGACCGGCCATTGAATGTCGGCTATGTCACTAAAGGCGGACAAGCGTGTACTTATAACACCAGCATGTTGGATTTGGATAAAAATGGTTATTTAAGGCATGGTCTATTTATTGCTGATGGAGGACACAAAGGATTAGAAACGACCGCAGAAATTTGTCGCGCTTTAAGAGAAAAAGGAATAGGTTGGAAGACAAAAAAAACTACCAATCCGTCGATTTCCGGAGGTGTTATTCAGTCATTATTTTTTGACTCCAATGATTTCAATTTGCATTTGGGATACAAAGCCGTACGAAATTTGTCATGTGAAGCGGTAAAGTCAGGGAATGTGGGAGTTGGATTAAGTGCGACAGTAGGTAAATTTTCTTGGACAGAAAGAGGAGAATGTTTAGCTATGAAAAGCGGTGTAGGATCAGCAAGAGTAGATTTAGGTGGTGGGGGAATGATCTGTGTTTTAACGGTCGTGAATGCATTGGGTAATATAATCGATTCTGGCGGTAATATTTTAGCCGGTAACAGAGATGATAATACTCAACTAAAATTTAGGACATTTGAAGGGATGTCTCATTTTCTAACCGGCAAATTTTCCAACACGACTATCTCCATTATTGGGACAAATATCAAATTATGGATACTTCAGCAAGATTTAACCAGGATTGCGGATACCGCCTTTCATGGCCAAGTAAGAGCAATTAATCCCGTTGGGACATCTCTTGATGGTGACATGGTATTTGCTTTTTCGACACAAGAAATCGATATGCCCTATACTCCTTTAGGGAAAGAAATCGGGAATGAAAATGGCGAATGGTGGAAACTGAGTGTCGATATTCTTGGACAGTTAGCAGCAAAGGCAGTGCAGGAAAGTATTTATGACGCTTGCCGGCAAGCGGAGACTGTTAAGTTGTCTTTCGCCTATAAAGGAGTTATTCCCTCGATGCATGATTATAGATAATTTGACACAATAATTTAATTTCACCTGGGCGTAAGCCCGCGGGACTTCACTCTTCAAAAACCACAGTATCTGGCTTTAGGAAGATAAGCAACTTCGGGAATAATCCGCGGGTGGGTTTTTTCTAATTTTTTTAAAATTTCTGCGGCACCTTCGCCGGTTTTGGCAGTATATATCTTTCCAGCCGCTAATATCACATGCTTACCGCGGTAGCGGGGGTTTTTAAAAATATCAGTCATGGAAATGTTAGTTTTCATGATTACATGATAGCAGATAATACGTCTATTTTCAATTATAAAATCTAAAATCTCAAATTGCAAAACCATAATTAGCAACTTATAATCATCTTCAACTATGACCAATAAAATCAAACCAATTCTTACCAAAGAATTAGTACGAAGGTTTTTAGCCGAGCATAATTTGATGGCTGTTGCTACCTTCGGTAGTTTTCCGTGGATTGCTAGCGTTTACTACACCTTTGACCGTGATCTGAATATCTACTTTTTAAGTGATCCCGCTACTCTTCATGCAAAACAAATATTACAGAATTCCCAGGTGGCAGTGGCGATTGCGGCCAGCCGCCAGGACATCAATAAGCCCAAAAGAGGACTGCAGCTGTCCGGTGTCGCCAAGCAGATCCATGGTTTGGCCAAAGTGAAACACGCGCTGCGGCTTTGGAAAAGAAATCTGGACGTGGTCGATCCACAACTAACAGTTAAAGTAGTCAAGTGCAGTATGTTTAAGATCACACCTAAAAAAATTAAGCTGTTTGACCAAAAGCTTTTTCCAATTCCCGATGGTCAAGAGCCGGTGTTGGAGATGTAAGTTTTCTTGACTGATCTTGGAAAATCTGCTATTATCAAGCTATGGAAAAAGTTAATTTGTCGACTAAAAAACTGGGCCAGTTTTCCGGCAAATGGGTGGCGATTGATCCGTTAAAACAAAAGATTGTCGCGGTGGCCATCACCTTAAAAGAAATATCTTCTTTTGTCAGCGGAAAAACTGAAAATAAACATAAAATTAAAGCCGTTGCTTTTAAAGTCCCCAGGAAAAATGAGGGGCCGTATGTTCTAACCAATCGATTCATCAACTAATGAATTATCCCTATCAAAAAGATATCTCCGGCGCCCATTATCCGCTTATCGATTTGTTGATTTCTTATAAAAATAACAGCACGCGGCTTTTTTCTTTAGTTGATTCCGGAGCCTCAATCTCCATTTTCCGACCGGAAGTGGCGCTGATGCTTGGCTTAAAAATTGAAACCGGTAAAAAAATCGAAATGGGCGGGGTTGGCGGGAAAATTTCCGGCTACCTTCATCAACTGCGGCTTGATATTGCCGGTAAAATATTATCGGCACCGGTGGTTTTTTCACACCAATATGAAGTCAGCTTTAATCTGCTGGGTAGAGAAGAGGTATTTAAACACTTTCAAATTATTTTTGAGGAAAACAAACTGCAAACCAGGTTTGAAAAGTAGGACTTACTAATGATTTGATTTCTAACCACTCGCACTGGTATAGGACTTTAACGCAAACCGCCAGAACCAGCGGGAGAAAAGAAACAGCCCGGTGGTAAAAAAGATCAGCAGCGCCAGATCCCAGCCCAATGGCCGGTGAAGCAGCACTTTCATCGGCACCGAGATAATCAAAGTCAGCGGAAAAAAGACCAGAAAAAAAGTGTAGGGCGTCTCCAACACCAGTTCTTTGGGAAAGCGGCCTAGAGAGGAGACGCTGTACATCATGTCAACCAGGTTGGACAGGCGTGGCGACCAGATCATCAGGGTGGAAACAGCCAGCCACAGCGAATAGATCATTATCAAGGCCACAAAGATGATGGTTAAAAAAAACAGTATTTGCCCAAACGTGAGTGTTAGATTGAGATAGTTGGTTAAAAAGACGTAGGTGGCTACTCCGGCAATTCCCGATCTGATGAAGTTGGCATAGCCTATATACTGCAAGCTAATAAGAAACTGAGCATCAAGAGGCTTCAGAAGCAGCGAGTCAAGCAAGCCGTAGTCGACATGATAGGAAAATTCATCAAAGTTGCGGGAAAAAAGCCCATGAAAAATGCCGATGAAAAAATTGTACCCCAATGTCAGGGCGATCAGTTCATACTGAGTCCAGCCAAAAAATGACTTTACCCGGTGGGTAAGTGTCAAAATTGTGATCACTGAAAAGCCGCCCCATAACAAGCTAACGAGCAGGCTGTAAAAAAAGTTGCTGCGGTAGGCCAGAAGCCGCGAAAAATTTAGCTTCAACAACATTATGTATACTTTAAGATGATGAAACATATGATAACTAATTTTCAATGTCCAATTTACAATTTTCAATCAAATCTCAATTTTGTAATTTTCAAATTGAAAATTTACTTGCTAATTCTACTGTCCCACTGCCGTAAATCGTTTGATGCCGGCGCCAAACACCAGTTTATAGGTTAAAAAAAATACTCCCAGCCAACAGGCCTGAATAGCGAGAATACTGGCCAGTCCATACAGGCTAAACTGGCCAATCAGCGCCGACAGCGGATAATAGATCATATATGGGAAAGGGGTCAGCTGGGCCACTAGCTTCAGCCAGGAAGGGAGCAGATCAAGCGGCACCAAAAATCCGCAAAGAATTAACGTCACCACTTCGGCAAACTCAAAGATCGCCCGAGTCTCAATCAGCCAAAACGCCAGAATCCCCAAGAGCATTTTATAAGTGAAAGACAGTAAATATGCCAGTACACAGCTTACCAGAGCTAAAACCAGAAACAGCGGATCGCTGACAAATTTCAAAGATATCTGAAAAATATTGGACAAAATTATAATCGCCACAATTCCATAACCGCCCTGAAGTATCCGGTAATGCATCTCTTCGCTAAACCTCATAAAGTAATAGGGGATCGGGCGAAGCAGATATTTTACCAAAGCGCCTTTTTGAATATCCATAACCGCGACGTCTTCTTCCTGGTGGGCCATGAGGGTGGAGCCTCCCAAAACCAAAAGCAGATAGTAGGTGGAAATCACTGTTAAATCGATCCCCAGTTGATTATCTTTAGCCGAGGCGGTCCAAAATAAAAGAAGCATGAACGGGTTAAAAAGCGACAGCAGAAACCACACCAGGGAGCGCGTCCGGTGCTGGGCGATGCTTTGAAAATGCAGTAAAAAGATGCGAAAAAGACGCATAAAATACAATTTTCAATTACCAATTTACAATTTTCATTCAATGACAAATGTCTCAATTTGAAAATTGAGAATTAAAAATTATGTCCATTTTCCCTTATTTTCTGGTAAACATCTGCCTGATAATCTCTTCAATCTCCGGCTCTTCGATGTTGACGTCCACGACCGGCAGTTTGGCTAATAGCTCGGCGGCTATTTGCCGCGAGTTGGCAGACGGGACCATGATTGTCACCTTGTTGCCTTCGCTGGATTTTATCTGGCCGTAACTTTGCAGGATATTCAGATCTACGCTTTTACTTAACAAAAGGGTGATTTTTTTATCTGTCGAAAATTTTTTGACAATATCGTCCAGCCGGCCGTCAAAGACGATCTTGCCGTTATTAATCACAATTACCCGCTCGCAAAGTTCTTTCACGTCTTCCATATAATGGCTGGTCAGAATAAGCGTGGCATTAAATTGGTGATTGTATTCTTTTATAAACGTTCGTAAATTTTGTTGCATGACAACATCCAAACCAATGGTCGGTTCATCCAAAAAAATGACTTTAGGTTGGTGGATCAAAGCGGCGATCAGTTCGCACTTCATCCGCTGGCCCAAGGAAAGGTTGCGTACCGGAATTTGAACGACATCAGCTACTTGTAATATTTCAACAAGCGACTGCAGTACGCGTTGGAACTGTTTTTCAGTGATCTGATAGATCTCTTTATTTAATAAAAACGTTTCCATTGCCGGCAGATCCCACCAGAGCTGGTTTTTTTGTCCCATTACCAAGGAAATCTGCTGCAGGAAAGTTTTTTTCCGATCAAACGGCCTAAAACCGAGCACATCAATTTCCCCTGAGGTGGGAAAAAGCAGGCCGGACAGGCATTTAAGAGTAGTGGTTTTGCCGGCGCCGTTTGGGCCGATAAAACCAACCAGCTCCCCCTCCTCTATAGTAAAGCTGACCCCGTCAACCGCCGGCTTTTCCAGGTATTTCCGGTGAATCAGCGATTTTAAAGCACCGGCCACACCCGGCTCTTTATACGGCACCTGAAAAGTCTTTCGCAGATTTTGGACAGAAATAATCGGCATATCACATTGTAACAAAGTTCCCGCTTTTTTGATAAAATAATCAAATGGCAAAGGTGATTTCCTTCCTGAAAAACGACAGGGTATTATCCTTTTTGAGAAAATATCCGCTGTTTTTGCTTCTTATTGTCTCCGGAGCGTTTATTACCTTATCGGTTATTTTCCCGATCGGGGATTACCGCTGTTTTTCCGGGGAATGCGGCGCCGGATTTTTGCCAAGCTACCGCAGTGACAGTTTCTGGCATCTGGCTTTGGCCCGTTATGCTTTCCATAGCTTGCCGTTTGCCAATCCGGCCCAAACCGGCAGCCCGCTTCAGGGCTATAATTTTCTCTCCGACTTTATTATTTATCTTCTATCATTCAGCGGTTTATCGGTAGTGTTTATTTATGCCAAAGTCATGCCCTTGGCTTTCCAGTTTATTTTTCCCTATCTGCTGATCCGTTACGGTTTGAGTAAAAGCAAAAATCCGTTTTATATTTTCAGTCTGCTTTTTTTTGGCTACTTTGGCAGCTCTTTTGCCTATCTTCTAACCCTTTATCATAACGGTAATATCTACGGCAGTTCGTTCTGGCAGTATCCTTCGGTGCTGGCTCTCCAGTCGGGGAATATGCTTCATAACATGCAGTTTGCTAACTCATTGTTATGTTTGCTGGCGGCAGTGGCTTTTTTGCGGGAAAAGGTCAGCCCAAAAAAATTGTTGGTCATCTGTCTGCTGATTTTTTTGGCGGTTGGTTTCAAGCTTTATGGCGGAATATTAGCTTGCATTATGTTTGGAGTAAAGGAGTTGGCCGATTTTTTTCAGCAGAAAAAAATACGTCAGTTTATTTTTCATATCGGAGCTTACGTCTTTACTTTTCTGCTGGCGATAGTTGTTTTTTACGATCCGTTGCACTCGACCGCCTCTGGGGCAATTTTTAGCGCTGCCCCACTTGCTTTTAGCCAAAAGATGATCGAAGAACCGCGCCTGTTATATCTTAAAAATCTGACCAATGCCCGCTATTTTTTATATGCCCAGCATTCATTTAGTCCGCGTCTTCTGGCCATTGAGCTTTTTAGCATCTTTTTATTTTTCCTTTTTAATTTCGGCAGCCGTTCGCTCGCCTTGATTGCCGCCATTTTCCAAACCATCAGGAAAAAACTGCCGGTAGAAGATGCGGCCATTTTGTCGGCGGTGGCCGTGGCTTTTATCTTTCCGCTGGTTTTTGTGCAAAAAGGTGACTGGTACAACTCACTGCAGATACTGTTCTTTGGCGTATTTTTAGCCAATTTTCTGGCTGCCGGTTTTCTTTTTGACCTGTGGAAAAAGAAAAAAGTCTGGTCAATGGCGCTGGCAATAATCATCCTCTTGCTGACTGTACCGACTAATCTTGACCAGATCCGTTTTTGGTATGAACGGCCGGATATTATAACGACCGATGAACTGACGGCCTTGCGTTTTTTGGACAAACAGCCCCTTGGCACAGTGCTGGTACCCAAAGAAGAAGGAGATCTGCGCATCACCGCCTATAGCGGCAAGCCGCTGTATGTGGGGTATCCGCAGCTTTTGTGGAATACTGGTATCGACTACCAGGAGCGTATGACAACTGTCAAAAATATCGCTTCGCATGATTTAACTTCTCTGGACTTCACCTATCTTTATCTGTATATCCGAGAAAAAGACCAGCGGGCGCTATTGCCTCTGTTTAAAAAGAATCCCCAGCTGACTCTGATCTACCGAAATCCGCAGATTGCTATTTTCCGCAAAAAATAAATCCTTCTGTTACCTCTTGCTACTAAGATAAATAGCTCGTTCTAACGATTTTTATGTCATTTGCCTTAACAATTCATAAGGCTTTTTATTTAGATAACCCACCATTAATTCGCCTGTCGGTAGGTCTCTGGTTACGCCAACGGTATTTGGTTGCAGCAAATAATTATTGGGCGCTTTGCTGGCAAAATCCAAAATCTGTTCTCTTACCGCATAAGGTATGCAATGAACCAGCGTATGGCCTTGGTGGGCGATTAACTGTTTTATTTTTTTACCATTAGCGTATCTAATATCTGACTCTAGTGGATCGGGGAGAAGATTAGCGGTGTAAGGATAGACAGAGTCGCGCAACTGTAAATATTTAATGACTAAAACATAAGGCAGTTGACCATTAGCGATCAATTCCAGAAGAGTTCGTGCCGGTGGTTCAAACTGACGATCGATTTTTGATCCGAGAAAATATTGATAAGCGGCACTGGCAAGCTGGCCATTATTTTCTAATGCCATTAGAAAACTATCAAGATGCCCTTGGCGTTCCATAGTAAATAGTAATTTACTATATAATTATATCACGATTAAGATGGAAAAATAGATCAGTTTTAGGTAGTCAGGTAAATTAAGGCGGCAATCTGCTGGTACTCTTTCATCAGCTCCGGGCGTTGGCTGAAGATCACCGTATCGACGTTTTTTGCTACCGCAAGCTCGATGAGCTCATCGACAATATCGTCACTTTTTTGCATCGCGCGCTCACAGATTTTGCATTCCTCAGGGCTCAGACTGAGATAATGCCTTTCCGGACAGATGTAGCCTTCCTGCTGCAGATTTTTGTCCACATAAAGGGTGGTGAGAAGTCCGCGGTTTTGGGCATTGATCACCTGTTCCAAACCCTCAACCAGTCCATGTTGTCCACGGGCCTGGATTACCTCGCTAATGGCTTCCTGTTCGTATTTATTTTCAAAATCCACCAGGGTTTTTTCCACCAGAAGCCGGCAGGAATTGGCGTCGGTCCACTGCAGGGGAGAGACCGCCACCTCTTGAAGCAAACGCTCGCGGACTTTGGGATGAAGCTGACGGATCAGCTGTTTGGTAGTGGTTTTTTCATGACCAATGACAATCAGGAAATCAAAAGCCTGGTTGGTAAACTGCCGGTAGATATAGTCGTCAATTATTTTCAGATGGCGTTTAAGCTGGACCAGGTGGTGGAGCTGGACTTTATTAGGCCGCGACTTATCCACCTCTTCATTTTGCGACTGGGTGGGGATGTGGGTGATTTTTTCACAGTTACCCAGGTTATAAAGAAAAAATACCGTCCGGTCAATATCGAGCTTAGCTACCAGTACTTTTTTCTGCAGCTGCAGCATCGCAGTCAAAGGCGCGGTATAGGGGCTGTTGTCAATGACCAGTCGATCGGGTAAAAGCGGAAAGGGCAGTTTGATCAAAGTGGCAAGTTCATTGGCTGATTTGAAAACCACCAGACTCGGAAATCTTGTTGTCGCCGGCTCATTTGTCACTAGTTCTTTGACATTTTCCAGATCCTGCTCCAGCGACTTTTTTTGGTCGTGGCTAAGCGACGGCAGATAGTTTTGCTGTCTTTTTACCGCCTCATTTTTGAGACTGTTAAACTGGGCAACATTCATTTTGGGATCACGGTCGTTTTTTGGCATACCTGAGTTCAGGTAGACGGAAACTACCGGACCCAGGTACTTGGCGTTGGCAATTTTATTAAGAAAAGACTGGTTGATCATCTTCAAATCGGTGTATTTCAGTTTACGGTCGTTTAACGACTCCATGGAAAAATTGTAGGCAATAACCAAGACAATTACAAGATATCACACCGTGACAATACCATTTTCTTGCCAAGTTCTTACACAAAACATGGAACTGATAACATGTAACATGAAACATTCAATTCTTAATTCATCAATCATGAATCTTTTACTGTTGTTTATAGTTAATGGATTATGGTTAGTTGGTTATTTATACACCTTGCGTGAGCCGCTATGCCCGCCAATATCAAGAAGAATTATCACCAGCTGTTCTGAAGAATCATAATCCCAGATAATTCTCATATCTCCGGTCACCCATGAACTCCAGCGTACACCGTGGTGAGGAGTGTTGACTTTGTGTGATCGAAGAGACTGGCCATGAGGATCTTGTGAGAGTTTTTGCAATGTTTTCATCACCCGTTTCTTGATAACTTCATTATGCTCTGTGATTCTCTCGTAGTCCATCTTAAAAGATCTGGCTGTACGAAGGGTGAACATAGTTATTTGATATCAAAAAATTTTTTCAGTTCTTTTTCATCCGAAGGATCGATATCTACATACCTGCCTTTTTCAATATCCTGCAAACTTTTCCCAATACGTTGGTCAGTTTCTGCATCCACCATCGGCAGATTGGCAATATCCTCTTCGACGTCTTTGACCACTAAATGACGAAGATACTCGGCAAATGGCACGCCGAGCTTCTTCGCTTTAACTTCCGCATGATAATAAAGTTGGGGAGAAAAGGTCACTAATTTTTGTACCCGACTGGTGACAGTAGTCATATGATTACATTAAAAATGTATATTATGCTTATATTTTAATATGTTTTAGCAAGATATCAAGGTCAATTCACTCTCGCAGAAACCCCTCTTCTATCGGCTTCCGCAGCCAATCTCAAGTGAATGTCGCGGGCTGCTTCATGGTTTCCGATCGAATTATGTCCGCCATTCGGGTTCTCCCAGTAAACCGCACCAGTTGCCTCTCTAGCCGCGCCCATGCCGGCAATATTCACCATCGTATCTTTTTCTCCATACTGCAGATATTTTGGGATGGTCCACGATGTGTCTTCGATTACCTCATCCCATTGGGACCTGCCTTTTTCTCCGATATGTCCCAAATACACCCGGAAAGCGTCTTGCCAGTTTTTTAACTTGGTGAAAAAATTCAGCGCCGGTATCTTATTCATAAGCTTAAAAGCTTGCTCCGGATTAGCAAGGCCCCCTTTTAATGCCCAGACAAAAGGGGTGGGGTACAGTTCCTTGTTGGTTCTGGTGGGAGCGCAAGTGATGATTGCATGATCTACCAGCTCCGGATATTTATTCATCAGCTGCGTTAATATTAAGCCTCCTAGAGAATGCGCCTCAAACGATCGTGGCGTTTTTCCGGTTTTAATCAGCTCTTTATAAAGCCAGTCGGCCTGTTTTTCAAACGTCTCTCCTTCGGCAAAATCCGGGCACTGGATATAACGGCAGCGCAGGCCCTGTTTTTGATAGAACTCAATTCTTTCTTTCCAAGTGGCCTCTACATGGCCGACTCCGCCTAAAATAATGATTTCCGGCAGATTTTTCATTGCTTCCGACTTATTTTCTACCGGCTGATAAACTCTTTCTACTAAACTTTTCGGGTCAGGCTGGGTCCTGGCGGCGCGGGCAAACTGCGACTCATCACCGGTTAAATCGGCTTGTAATGTTTCGGTATACGACTCCACATCAGGAGCCAGTGCTGTCACCACCGCTTCTGCCTCTTCGTCCGTAAATTCAATTTCCGTACTGTTTTCAGTCGGCGAGACCACCTTATGGGCGCCGTCTTCATAGATATGCGTCTGTTTTTGTTCTTCAATCTGTTTTGCTCGATCGGCAATATCGTCATAGCGAGCTTCGTCTTCCGGATCAGTAATCCATGTTTTATTTTCGATGGCATTAGCCAGATTGTCGGAAAATGCCTGGATCGGATCTTCGGCCGCCAACTCTGCGATAACTTTATCTTCAGATATCGATAACCGGGAAAAGCTGGGTTGGGGAGAGGAAGTGGGGTGAGCGGCCCGTTTGCCCAGGTGCTCGATCACTTTTTTTGCCACGTAAGAGTCGGGATTGGCAATGCCGGCGTCGGTCGCGTCTTGCACCAGCTTTTGATAGCCTTTTAGAGATTGAACATCCTCCAGTTTTTCCAAAAATACCTGTGCATGGGTGCTGAAGACCTCAAGCTGTCCGTTCACTCCGAATTTTTGCGCAATCACGCCTTCGTATCCGTTGATTTCTTGAAAATCGGTCTCCGTTAGCGCTGCCGTCACCGGCACCTCTGGCGGAGCGCTCATCTCCGTCGTGGCGACATCAGTCATTACTTCAGTCGTAAAAGACATAGATTAAATATAGCAAAACCGGTATAAAAAAACGCAGATCCATCTAAGCTATATCGCCATACGCCTTGGCCAGACTATCGATGTTGAAGCGCTTTCGGGCCTGATAGAACAATCATCATTTACTTGATAAAGTAGTAGAGTTGGGAAGAGACGGCTTCGGTAGTAGGCGGTCTAGTGCTTGCGATAAATGAAGTAGCTGTCAAGAGCAGTAACCCCAAACGCGGGATAAATCGAGGTTTATGTTTTTGATAAAGTTTAAGATTTTCAGACATAATCAAAATTATAACACGTTTTTCTTTTTCTCAAATATAATACCGGGAATTGCTGATAAGCGACTCTCAACCTCGGGAGTTGAAGATACTGTCAAAGCAGCCTAAAATTGTTGATCTAGAAAATAAAGGCTTTTTAGGTAACCGTGTAACTGTTCACAGTTCTTGACAAAACTATATTATTCTGTGTCATCCTGAATTTATCCTGATATTCATCAGGATAAGTGTTCAGGATCTGATCTTTAGTCACTTCTAGATTATCATAAAAGTAAAAACAGATGCTGAAACCCGCTTCGCAGCGAGGCGAGCAAGTTCAGCATGACAAATCCTGTGTCAAGAATCCTGAACTCTTACCCAATCTCACCAACCTTGCTATTTATTGATCTTTTGCTATAATCCTCTTTATGGAAAAAGGAAACCACCGGATACCAAGAGAAAATGTGCCTTTAGCCCAATGGTTGGATGCTCAACAGAGAATACAACCATATATACAAGCTGTTTTAGGAGGTAAGCCTTCAAGTGACTTATCTTGCGCTGTAAGATTGGCAATTACCTATAATCAAGCAAAGCTGGTAGTGAGAGAATTTTGTCATACTGGCGTACCACCTGAGTTGCCTTCTTTTTCTCTGGTTAAATAAAAGGCAATCTTCACTCTCAACTTTCAACCTCGGGAGTTGAAGATACTGTCAGAACTGCCCATATATCGCCAGCCGAAAAATGGTGGTTTGAAATGATTTAGCCCAGATTTCTCAAAATTTTTTCCACCTCTTTATCATTGATCCGGTGATACGGCCCGCGATGCGAGAGGAGAGCGCCGGAAAAGGTTTTGGGAATGTGCATCAATTCGTGAAT
>MGAR01000033.1 GCA_001789805.1 Candidatus Roizmanbacteria bacterium RIFCSPLOWO2_01_FULL_41_22 | reverse complement strand
TAGCGCTTCGCCCATATTGCTGTCGCAACATCGTATATGCCGAAACGTTATGCTCAATTGCAAGTCTGCCATAACGGAAAGAAATTTATATAAACATGTTAAGTAATCTAAAATTATGAATAAAAAAAACAAAATAAAGTATCCTAAACTATTATTGTTACTGATTACTATTGTAATTGCATTTAGATTATTTTATGAGGGACGCAATTATGCTCCATTCCATGATTTCTTAATTTCTCTTGGTTATTTTGGGACTTTTTTAGGAGGAATTTTTTATGCCTATGGATTTACTGCCGCACCTGCAACAGCCATATTGTTGGTGTTTGCGAAAGAACAAAACTTAATTTTGGCTGTTCTCATTGGTGGACTTGGTGCCGTATTAAGTGATTTTTTAATATTTAAATTTATTAGATATTCTTTTATTGATGAAATAAATAAATTGAAAAAAGAAAAATTCGTAAAAAGTATGACAAAAAATGGGAAGAATATATTTGGCCGTTACTATAAACACATATTTCCAACTTTTGCAGGTTTTTTAATCGCGTCCCCCTTACCTACAGAAATTGGGGTAACCATGATGGCCAGCATAAAAAATATTTCTGTTAAAAAATTTATGGTTACGGCCTATCTATTGCATAGTTTAGGAATACTCATAATTTTAGTAATTGGCAGTGCAATATAGGGCAGACTCGCAACTCAAAAATTTTGTCCTGCGGGGCAACTCTTAAAAAGAATTCAATTTTGTTTTTTTATTAATTAAAGAGGGGTAATAAGGTGTTTTCTCCTCCGCCAGCTGGCGGATCCGAAAACTATTTATATTTATACTTCTTAACCCAAACATTATGAAAATCGGAATCATTATCGAGACAAAAGAACCAGAAAAAGCGTGGAACGCATTCCGTTTTGCCGTAACAGCAAAAAAGCAAAATTACGAAGTGAAGGTGTTTCTCATGGGAGAGGCAGTTGAGTGTGAAGGGCTAACCCATGAAAAATACAATGTTGACGAGCAGTTGAAAAATTTTATCGCAATTGGCGGTGAAATAATGGCTTGCGGAACGTGCTTAAAATCGCGCCAAAAAGACGGCACAGAAGCATGCCCGCTATCAACAATGATTGATTGCCTGAAAGTAGTTGAGTGGGCGGATAAAATTGTAACTTTTTAACACCATGGAAACTATTTACATCGCATTACTTACACTTCTTGCCAGTACCATTGGCACTATAACTGGCTTCGGCACTTCTACAATCATGATTCCAGTCTTAGTAATGTTTTTCCCACCAGTCGAAGCCATTTTTTTAGTGGCAATCATTCATTGGTTCGGCGATATTTGGAAAGTTTCGCTTTTTCGCAAAGGATTTAATCTAAAGTTGATTGCGCTTTTTGGAGTAATCGGTCTTTTGACAAGCTATCTTGGGGCTACCTTTTCAACCAATCTGGATAAAGAATTTTTATTGCGTTTACTCGGCGGTTTTTTGGCAGGTTATTCATTATTTCTGATTTTTAAATCACGCTTCAAAATCAAAGCCACAAACTCTATGGCTCTGACGGGTGGCGCTTTATCAGGATTTTTTGCAGGAACATTTGGTATCGGTGGTGCTGTAAGAAGCATGTTCTTGTCAGCGTTTGATTTGCCCAAGGCTGTATATATAGCCACGGCCGGAGCAATCGGACTGGCAGTGGACGCAACCCGTATTATCACCTACTTTACGAGCGGAACAACTTTACCAAAAGAACTTTGGTGGAGCTTGCTGATTTTTGTTCCTGTTTCATTCATCAGCGCGCAAATTGCCAAAAAAATTGTAGACAAAATCCCACAGGAAAAATTCAGAATAGTGGTTGCCATCTTTCTATTGCTAATCGGTATTAAATTATTGATATTACCTTTATAATCTATAGAGTTTTGGGCTACGGGCATTCACTCCTTTCAGTCGCGCCCCGCTGCGCTCTCCTCCCTTCGGTCGTCGGGGCGTATAACACAGCGTATGCGGTTCGGGGCTCAGCTCGCCCCTTACCCATATTTTTTGCCCTTTCTTTCTGATAAAATAATAAGGTAGCGGGCAAAAAACATCGCATACGCTGAAACGTTATGTGAAATAAAATATATTTCCGAGTGATCTTAACCACAGTTTTTTATGCCAAAACATTTAAGTACAAAAGAAATTTTTCAAAAGGGCAGGTTTCTTATTAAGGACGTTGAGGTAGAGCTTGAAAACGGCAACAAGGCCACTTTTCAATATTGGGATAAGGCCGATACGGCGATGATCGTTCCAGTTACTGACAAAGGCGATGTTATTTTTATTACCGAATATCAACATGCACTTAATTCTTTAATGCTTAGCCTACCTAAAGGCCGGATTGAAAAAGGAGAGGCGTCGATGGAAGTGGCTAATAAAGAACTGCAAGAAGAGATTGGTTATAAAGCAAATAAACTTGATAAAATCGGATCATTTACCACTATCCCGGGGTATATTTCCGGAAAAACAATTATTTATTTGGCACGTGATCTTGTCAAGAGCAAGCTTAAAGGCGACGAAGTATGGAAGTTGACGATATCACGTTACCCTTTGGAAAATTTCGAACGCTTAATAGATGAAAAAAAATTGACGGAAGCAAGAATGATTGCCGCACTGTATGAAACAAAAAGATTTCTGTCACGTTAATTAAATATCACACAGTCAATGAAAAACGCTTTAATTCTCCACGGCACTGATTTTGAGAAAGAACAAAAACAACGGTATAATAACTGGTTTCCATGGCTGAAAAAGGAGCTGGAGAAACTGGGATGAAGAGCGAAAAAATTACTTAGCCAAACACTTAGGAGTAAAACCAATGATTATTCCAAACCGGCAGCATTTTAGTCGGGGAAAAGGAGAAGAAAATTCTTTAACACCGGAATTAATAGTGATGGATATTAATAAAAGTCTTAACTTTTATACTAAAATACTTGACTTTAAGGTCATCTATGATCGGCCGGAGAAGAAGTTTGCGATGCTTGAGTATCAGGGTAGCCGGTTGATGATCAATGAGCGAAATGGCTGGTGGGAAACCGGAAAATTGGAATTTCCTATGGGCCGCGGTGTTAATTTTCAGATAAAAACCGATAATATAGAGAAAATCCGCAGATTATTAAACACGCATAATTATCCCGTTTACCAAGAAATTGAAGAGGTGTGGTATAGAAGAGGTGATAAGGAACTGGGGCAAAAAGAGCTGTTAGTCCAGGATCCGGACGGTTATTTATTGCGCTTTGCACAGGATTTAGGAGAAAAAGATTGGGTTCATTAACTAAAACAGCGCCCCGCCTTTGGCGGGGCGCTGAAGTTTACGAGCGGTAGTGGAGATCACTTCCAACCAAATCCTCTCATTCCGCGTCCCCCAAAGAAGAAGGATTGGAGATCAATGTTATTTTGCTTAGCCCAAGCCTCCATCTCCTGTCTTCGTTTTTCGGCTTCAGTCCGCCGTTGTTCTGGTGTCAAATTTTGCCAGTTTTGCCGGTCAGCTTGCCTTTGAGTTTGCAGTTCCTCGTGTTTTTTGAAGATTGCCGCTTTTTGTTCTGCGTTGAGCTTACCGTCTTTGACAGCTTGGTTTAACCGAGTTTCAAAGCCAGCTTCCATCTGAGCCTGGTGTTGCTGACGATTTTCATTAAACACCGCCTGCACGTCGCTCTCGTTTAAGCCAAACTTCTGGGCGATCTTTTGCACGATGTTGGAATTACCGGCCGGCCCTTGCGCAAATACCTGATTTGCGCCAATGAGAATCAGTCCGGAAGTGGCGATGCCAACAATTGACAAATATAGTTTGTTATTCATTTTTTTATCACCTCCTTTCATAGTGTGTAATTTACCCGAGAAATCTGAAAAAAAGCTTAATTTGCATACGGTATTTTGTAATCCGCTTTCGCTATAATGAAAGTATGAACGGTGATTTTGCCGACAACCTCATATATAAGCCAAGCAAACAGTGGCAACTGCCGGTGCGGATAGTCTTTTTTTCAGCGATATTAACCATTCTTACTATTAATTCCATCGGCATCTTCATAAGACAACAGCGGGTTGAAGAGCATTTTGTATCTCCAGTTGTCCAAGGCAAGGAGAATATCGCCGCTTCTACCAAACGCATTGTCCAACAAAAAAAGGAAGTGATTGGCTTTTTACCTTCCTGGATGATCGCCAAGGAAGTGAAGATTGAACCTCGCAACTTGACGCAGATTATCTATTTTGGACTGGGGGCTAATGAGCAGGGAGAGCTGGTTAAATATGACAGCCAGGGAAATGCGCTTGTGGAATGGACATATTTTACTTCCGATTATTTTAAGGCTCTGCGTGAGGAAGCAAAATATTCCAAGACCAAGATGCTTCTTGCCATCACCAATTTTGACAATACCAGTATTGATACGTTAACCAGTAACCCCACTGCTGTTGACCGGCTGATTGGACAATTGAAGGCGATTATCGCCGACTATCAGCTGGATGGTATCAATCTCAATTTTGAATATGTATCTGACACTGATTTTCCTACCGCCAAATATCTTAATTTATTTTTAGAAAAACTGACTCAAGAGCTTAAAAAAGATAAGCAAAACTTGATAATCTCTTTTGATGTTAATGCAACAGCTCTGATGCGGGATGGTGCCTATGACATGGTAAAAATCGGCGAACTGGTTGATGAAGTGATTCTGATGGGCTATGACTACCATCGGGTGAATTCCTCTGTCGCCGGTCCGGTAGCCCCGATTGCTGGGGAGGCTAACGAGCACAGCATTCAGGAATCTTTGCGCTCGCTGGCCGGTCGAGTACCTTATGATAAGGTGGTGTTAGGTCTGCCGTTTTACGGCTATGAATGGCAAACTTTAAACAAAACCCATAAGAGCATCACTGTCACCAATACCGGAGCGTTGGCTACCTACAAACGGGTAAAGGAACTAATAGCCGCGCGGAGTGATCTGCAAATCCACTGGGATGAATTGGCCGAGTCGCCCTGGCTGACATATAATCAAAGCGGCGCTGTCAAACAGATTTACTATGAAAATGAGCGGTCGATGACAAAAAAATTGGAGCTTGTTAATAGTAAAAAAATGGCTGGTATGGCGATCTGGGCCTTGGGCTACGAGGGCGAATATCCGGATCTTTGGACTGTCATCAATGACTGGAAAAGCAAATTATCACTATGAAAAAGATATTAATTCTGGCTTTACTATTGATTTTTGGCTTTTTTATCCCAAAAGACGTCTTGGCTGACGAGACGTTGTTGGTTACTGCTTCAGTAAGACCAACAAGTGATAATATCAATCTGACGCTGACTTCTTCACGCGGGACAGAGCTTCTTAATGAGGGAGATAACGTTACTTTCACTGTGAGTTATCGCTCAGCCTCATATGACGCTTATCCTTTTACACTCACAGTCTACTGGGATAAAGGGATTATCGAAGACTCAAGCGGCAACACTTTGGATATTTATGATTATCTCTTAGGTTCGGCTTCCAAAACAGACAATGGCATTACCCCGACTGTTGACTTGCAAAATAATCAGATTTCTTGGTCCATTCCTTCACTGGGTAGTTCGACCGCTTATCATACCGTGGACTTTATTGTGCGCGTTAAATCATTGCCCACCGATAAGCAGATATCAGTCGATACTCACGCCAATGGGATTTTTGACATTGTAGTGATTCCAGAAGTGCTCAATCGAAGCCATATCAAAAGACAGCCGGAAAAATTCCCCACCAACATTCCTGGACCCACGCAACCGCTAGCCACTCCTATTCCGAAAGTTTTACCTCTAATTATTCGCTCAATTGATATCAGAAGCATCACTAATAATTCTTTGCTTTTTGACGTTGTAACCGGCGACCCGGCTTATCTTACCGTTTATTACGGTTTTTGTGATAATCCCTTAACGCAAAATATCGAGAGTAATTTAATAAGTTACAGTCATCGGACGGAAATTCCAGGTTTACAGGCTGATACCGCGTACTGTTTTCAGATTTTAGCCAAAGACGTACAAAAAAACAGACTTGTCTGGTCAGACAGATTCAAGTTTTTGACCGCCAAGGAAAAAGAGAGGTTTAAAATTATTCAAGAATATGTAAGTTGGGACAATCTGCCTCTGAATTTCAATACGCTAGGTAAGATGCTGGTCCCGCCTAAAGAAATAATCGTTGTCACGGTGGTCATGGAAGAGACGCAGACGGTTAAAAAAATTGTTGGCAAATTTGTTTCGCGCTTGGTGTTGGGGGCTTCCACTTTATCAACCGCTCATATTGGTGAGGTGCGTCTGTCTGAGGTTTCACGCGGTGTGTTTGCCGGAGAGATTGCCACGCCTTCCCAGATTGGAGAATATGATTTTCAAATTCAGGTGAGCGATGACAACAATGCTTTTACCCAAAAAAAACTATCGGCAGTTTTTCTTATCGTTTCGCCTTTAAAGATTGTTGACTTATCATCGGGAAAGCCGATTGAAAATGCGCAAGTTACTATTTATCGCTTTGAGGAAAGCGCTAAAAGATACGTCTCGTTGCAGGAAAGTTTTTTTCTGCCGCAAACCGAAAACGGGGTGATTTTTCCTTACCGCTCAAATGAAAAGGGAGAAGTCAATATAGGGCTACCCGAGGGCAGATATCAATTTGACATAGCGGCTGTAGGCTATGAAGACGCCCAAGGTAGCGTTTATTTGGGCGTTGATGATCTGGTATATCCAACAATCAAGATGAATAAGCAGCCTTCTTTGATAGCAACAGCCACCTATCTAAGTGGAGCAATGCAAAAGGGCGCTAGGGTGGCAGCGTTTAACATCAATCGTTTTTTCTCAACAAAACTGGTCTTTACGATCCTTTTATGCTACGAAATAATGACCTTATTATTTACGTTGCTTGCTTTTTTTATCGAGGAGGCGACCTCAGATAAAGAAAAAAAGCTGCTTGGACAGACTCACGAACCTGGCGATCAATCCGTTAAAAGAAAAGTGATCTTTGACAAATTAATTATTGAGGAGTTGATAACGCTAATCCAGATAAATCTGACAATCAGCGTATTGGTGACCGTGGCATTTGTCGTGGTGCAAGGATTTTTTGCCAGTTGGCCATTTATTATCATTAGCTTTATCCTATTGGTGATCTGGTTTTTTGGTTTTCGCAAATCGCTTCCCGAGGTCTAATGTCAAACTGCAGTTGCTAGCGATCATTATAAAAAATTACTGCTTACTCTCATTTTGCTACCTCTTTCGCTAAAGCTACAAAGGTCAAGAAAGCTTCGAGGGACAGATGTCCCACATCGCCAAGGTTATGATGGGTAAACAAGTTCAGGAAGATAGAAGATTGCTCCGGTCGTATCTCCCCTCGCAATGATACAGGAAGTTGTTGAGGAGGGAAGAGTTAGGAAAAACGCATTATTTTGTACTTGTATTTGTAACGCAATGTGTTACAATAAAATAAATGATTTCCATTAATAAACTCATTTGGGATGAATGGAACACAGCTCATATTTCCAGACATCATGTTGCTCCAGATGAGGTGGAGCAAGTCTGCCATGGAGATTATGTAACGCTTGAGACGTACAAAGGAAGAGTGATCGTGATTGGGCCAACTAAAACGGGAAATCTGTTATTTATTGTGCTTGCTCCAAAAGAAGAAGGCATTTATTATCCAGTTACCGCTCGAGTAGCAGATCGTAAAGAAAGAGCATATTACAAACAAATAAAGGGAGGTGACAGAAAATGACAAACACAAAAACTATTAGGAAACAGATTCCAAAATTTAAATCCTATCAAGAGGAGGCCAAGTTCTGGCAGACACATAGTGCCGCTGACTATCTGCACGAAATGAAGCCGGTAAAGGTGCGGTTTGCTAAAAATTTATCACAGGGCATCACTATCCGCTTTGACAAAAGAACCCTAGAAAACTTAAGGGAAACGGCTCATAAGAAAGGAATGGGGCCGACCACTCTTGCGCGAATGTGGATTTTAGAGCATTTACAAAAACCCGCCTAAGGATTTAGGTAAAAAGTTATAAGTTATAGGTTGTAAGTAGTCAGTTTGTGGGGAGCCAGACTCACCGAATAGCGAGGTGAATAGCTGGGAGCTGGAGATAATTTTAGGAGTTAAGAAGTAACCTGTGTAAAAACAACACCCGCTCTTTTTACTGCTTCATCCCGGTAAATATCTTCTATTCTTTTTTGAGTCGGGGGAACCGGACGACCGTTAGTATGTCCAACCGCCCTTCTGATCACCCGTTTCGCACAGACTCGGCGATGATGAAAGTCAACTGCA
Organism: Candidatus Roizmanbacteria bacterium RIFCSPLOWO2_01_FULL_41_22; assembly: GCA_001789805.1. GTDB lineage: Bacteria > Patescibacteriota > Microgenomatia > UBA1406 > GWC2-37-13 > 2-01-FULL-41-22. The sequence continues at coordinate 11,220 of MGAR01000033.1, read as the reverse complement.
TATAATGGGTGTAAAGCTCCGTCAATTTCCGCGCGCGTCTTCATAGTCTCATCACCAATCCGGAAGATTGGCGGATGATCACTTAATATTTTCGCCACCTGGGTTGAAGGCAGACCGGTCATCCGCTCAAGCTGAATATTTTGGATCCGCGGTAAAAAATCGGTAACCCCCAGACAAATCCATGGATGGGATAATAACTCTGATGGCGTTAAGCAGGAGTTGAGTATCGCCGAGTTCGGTGTTATGAGGTGCACTAATTTTTGTTATCATGCGGAATATTATAACAGGCCGAACGCTATTTTTGTTAACTATACCATTCTTCGTGAGAGGTGAGAGTATGGTCTTCAATTATCAGGTACTGCGCCAGACCGTGTTTGATAAAGCCGGTGTTGATGAAATTATTGCGAAAGTCAGTCTCCGAACAGTGAGTATGGCCACAGACAAAGATCTCATTTTCTATTAAAAATGGTTTAGTTTTGATCTTTATCTCCCGATTATATCTACTTAAAAACATCTTGGCATATTTAAAGTTGATTTTTCGCACCAAAACTTTTTCGATCAGGTTAAGATAATTCACTAATTTTGGTAATCTTATCCCATCAACTTTTTGGGAAAAAGAAACATAGTTGTGCCCGTGTTCAAAGACCAGCGATTTACCGTTTAAGCGCTCTTTATGTCGGTGAGTTTGCAAATCGGAAAACAGTTTAGTTCGCTCATCCATCAGCTCCGGTCGGTCATGATTACCATAAATGTAGATGGTGTGCCGTTTTTTTAAAAGCGGAAAAAGCCGTTTCCAGGGAGAGTCTAAAAATTGATTAAAACCATAAAGAAAGCCCTCCCAAAAATCGCCGTTGATGATCACGCGGTCTGACTGCCTGATCACTGTCTCCAAAAAACGATATTTATATTCGTCAATCGATAGGCCAAGATGCGTATCAGAGATAACCAAAGTTCTCATAAAGATTTGATATTTATAGTTAAGCCACTTTTTCACTTATTCAGCATCGTCTGGACAATATTGCCCGGGACCTCTTCGTAGTGGGACGGCTCCATATAGAAGACACCGCGTCCTTCAGTCAGAGACCTAAGGTTAGTAGCGTATCCGGAAAGCTCAGCCAGCGGAGCGTAGGAGGTAATCACCACGGCTTTGGCTTTTTTTTCAGTACCTAAAATTTTACCCCGTTTACTTGAGACATCACCGATCGCCACTCCCATAAACTCCTCAGGAACTGTGATCTCAAGCTTCATGATCGGTTCAAGCAGGGTGATGCCAGCTCTTCTGACACCGTCAGTTAGAGCCATTGAACCGGCAATCTTAAAGGCGATATCAGACGAGTCCACATCGTGATAACTGCCGTCATAGAGGGCCACCTGCATATCGGTAATTGGAAAACCAAGCAGTACACCTTTTTCCATCGCCTCAATCACTCCTTTTTCCACCGAAGGAATAAATTCCGAAGGAATAGTGCCACCTTTGATTTGGTTTAAAAATTTAAAACCCTCACCGCGGCCCAAGGGGGCAAGTTTAATAAGGCAGTGGCCGTATTGACCATGACCGCCGGTCTGCTTGATATATTTCCCCTCAGCTTCGGCCGGTTTACTGATCGTTTCTTTATAGGCCACCTGAGGTTTACCAACATTCACCGACATTCCCATTTCGCGCTTCATGCGGTCAACCAAAATTTCCAGATGCAGTTCGCCCATCCCAGACATGATGGTTTGGCCGGTTTCATGGTTGATTTTTACCTTAAAGGTAGGATCTTCTTCAGCTAGTCGTTGTAACGAATAGGAGAGTTTTTCCTGATCGGCTTTGGTCTTTGGTTCAATTGCGAGCGAAATAACGGGTTCAGGAAATATAATTTTCTCTAAGAGTATCGGATTATCTTCATCAGCCACAGTGTCTCCGGTGGCAGTTTCTTTTGGACCAACCAAAGCGACGATCTCGCCAGCATATGCCTTGTCAATTTCCTCACGCTGATTGGCGTGCATCAAAAGCACGCGGCTGACTCTCTCTTTTTTGCCTTTGGAGGCGTTGTAAATATATGAGCCCGACTCCAAAACGCCGGAGTATATTCGGGTGTAGGTGATCTTGCCTACATGCGGATCAAGTTGAATCTTAAAAGCTAAAGCCGTGAATTTTTCCTCGTTTATTAGTTGTCTGTTTTCTTTTTCCTTAGATGTAGGATTGATGCCTTCAATCTCTTTAAGATCAGCTGGCGACGGTAGATAATTAACTACCGCATCAAGTATTGGCTGTACCCCTTTATTTCTTAGAGATGTACCACAATAAATAGGGACGACTTTATAAGCGATGGCAGCGGACCGAAGCGCCTTTTTAATTTCAGAAACTGTAATTTCCTGGCCGGCTAGGTATTTTTCCAGTAGTTGATCGTCGGTTTCGGCCACTTTTTCAATCAAGGCGGAGCGGGCCTTTTCTGCCTTTTCTTTATAATCGGCCGGAATTTCTTTTAGTTTGTAATCTACACCTTTGTCATCTTTACCCCAGATCAAGGCTTTCATATTCAATAAATCAATCACACCTTCAAAATCCTGTTCTTTACCAATGGGAATGACCATGACCACTGGATTGGCTCCCAGCCGGTCACGGATTTCCCCGACTGTGGTCTCAAAATCCGCACCCAGTTTATCCATTTTGTTGATAAAACACAGACGCGGTACGTGGTATTTATCAGCTTGACGCCAGACTGTTTCTGACTGGCTTTGCACACCCTCCTCAGCGTCAAAAACCACTATTCCACCGTCTAGGACCCGCAACGATCGCTCTACTTCGGCCGTAAAATCTACGTGCCCAGGCGTATCGATGATGTTCAAACGCACACCCTTCCAGAAAGTGGTAGTGGCGGCTGAAACAATGGTGATACCCCGTTCCTTCTCTTGTTCCATCCAGTCCATCTGGGTAGTACCTTCATCAATATCGCCGATTTTATAAGTACGTCCAGTATAGAAAAGGATGCGTTCTGTGGTAGTTGTTTTACCTGAATCAATGTGAGCAATCACCCCGATATTACGAATTTTGTCGGTAGTGACAAGTCTATTTTTAGTAATCGTGCTGTTTTGAGTCATTAAATAATAAAAATTATAAGTTGTTTTCCTATATTATATGCATTTCCTTTATTGAGAAGTTACCACCGTAAATGGGAGAACGCTCTATTTTGATCGGCAAGTTTTTCTGTCTGAGCTTTTTTGGCTACTGCCTGTCCTTGATTTTTGGCCGCCTCGCTAATCTCGGCCACTAATTTATCTTTGAATGTATGAAACTCTTTATTTGCGCGAGATTGAGCTGCATTGATGATCCAATTTAGAGCCAAATAAAGCCTTCTTTCTTTCCTCACCTCAGCCGGTACCAGATAAGAAGCGCCTCCCAGCCTTCGTGGTTTTACCTCAACAACAGGAGCGACATTGCTGATGGCTTTATAAAGAGTTTTAAGCGCGTCATTTTCCACTTTTTGTAACTCTTCCATTGCTTCGTAAACCATTCTTTTAACAAGGCTCTTTTTTCCATCCTTCATGATATAGTTGATAAGTTTGGCTACTTCAACACTTTCATAGATCGGATCGACTTTAAAATCAATTTTTTTATATGGGTGTCTTGGCATAAAAAAGATAAACTAAAAAGTTTAGATTATTTCGCGGCTGGTTTTGACTTTTCAAATTTGGCTCCGTATTTAGAGCGTGAACTTTTCCTCGCCTGGACGCCAGCGGTATCATATTTTCCGCGAACAATATGGTATTTGACGCCTGGAAGATCCTTGACTCTCCCTCCTCGAACCAGGACAATTGAGTGTTCTGCCAGATTATGACCGACTCCTTGAATATAAGCGGTAACTTCCATCTTATTGGAAAGTCTTACTCTGGCCACTTTTCGGAGGGCCGAGTTTGGTTTTTTTGGCGTCATGGTACGGACAATAGTGCAGACGCCGCGCTTCATTGGATTATTGGTTTTTACATAGCGACGCTTCACAGCATTAAAGCTAGTTTTTAGGGCTTTCGCTCTGGAGTTGGGAGCTCTCTTCAACCTTTTTTTCTTTATCAGTTGGTTGATTGTTGGCATAATGAGACGTAAATTTTAGATAATATTTATTAATTAGTTCTTGAGTAACAGGTATTAAACGGCCAATTATAACATTTTCCTTAAGACCCATCAAGTAATCTACTTGGCCTTTAATGGCGGCCGCACTTAAGACATTGGTGGTTTGCTCAAATGAAGCGGCAGAAAGCCAAGAGTCGGTATAAATAGCAGCTCGAGTAATGCCCAATATGGACACTTTACCTATTGCTGGTTTACCGCCGGTAGCCAGGGATTTTTTGTTTTCTTCCTCAAAGCGCATTTTTGAGACCACTTCTTCATTGGAGAAGTTAGTGTCGCCTTCCTCTTCGATAGTAATCTTGTCACTCATCTTGCGGATAATTACTTCGAAATGTTTATCATGAATACCAATACCCTGGGATTCATAGACTTTTTGAATTTCGTTTAGGAGATATTGCTGGGCCGCGTTAAGACCTTTAATGCTTAGAATATCATGAACATCTAGATAGCCTTCAGACAAAGGTGTACCAGAAGGGACCAGATCACCATCTTTAATTTTTAGTTTTTGGGACATGGGGATATTAAATTCTTGCTCTTGGGTATTTTCTTGGTTTGTAGGCGTTATTTTGATGATGTACATGTCTTTTTCGGTGTCTTCGGTGACCGTTGCTTTGCCGTTGGCGTCGGTAATAGGTGAGACGATTTTGGGAGTTCTTGTTTCAAACAGTTCTTCCACTCGCGGTAAACCCTGGGTGACGTCAGAGATTACAATACCACCAAAATGGCGTACTCGCATGGTCAGTTGGGTGCCCGGTTCGCCAATTGACTGAGCTCCAATCACGCCAACTGGAGTGCCGATTTCCACCAGTTTGTGGTTTGACAGGTCAAGTCCGTAACATTTTTGACACAGTCCATATTTAGATTGGCAAAATAGGGGAGAACGGACCGTAATTCTTTTGATCTCTTCACTCTGAAGAATCTTCAATTTTTCCTCATCAATCAGTATATCGGCTTCAATTAACGTCTTGCCTTTTTTATTGGTTACCGATTTTAAAGTAAATCTGCCTTTGACGCGGTCAATCATCTTGTCACCGCGCTCTTCGTTATCGACAATCTCCAGACCGTCTTTGGTGCCGCAGTCATCCTGGCGAATAATCATGTCATGGGCGACATCATGAAGACGGCGGGTTAAGTAACCGGCGTCGGCCGTTTTTAAAGCAGAATCGGTCAGTCCTTTTCTAGCGCCGCGGGCGGAAATAACATACTCAAAAATGTTTAGGCCCTCGCGATAATTGGACTTGGTGGGAACCTCGATAATCTTTCCCATCGGATCAACCACCAAACCTTTGATCGCAGATAGTTGTTTCAACTGTTCTCGTGAGGCGCGGGCACCTCCTGATTTGATAATAATTTTGACAGGATTTTCTTCGTCAAGGGCGTCCCAGGTTTTATTGGCCAGTTTTTCTGTAGTCTCTATCCACAGTTTATTGGAATAACGGCGTTTTTCTTCAAGAGTCAGCAGTCCCTGATTGAAATTATTCTGAATTTTCCCAATCTCTTTTTCGGTTTCACTGACGATTTTTCCTTTCTCAGGAATTATCAGACAGTCAAAAATCGAGACCGAAAGACCGCCACTGATGGTTGCGGCCCAAAAGCCCAGTTCCTTAATAGCATCAATGATCTGTCCGACTTTTTCGTTGGGAAAAAGCTTCATGGTGTGGGTAATAATTGATTTGATGTCAGAGGCCTTAATGTCACGATTTATAAAACGAAGCTCACTTGGTAAAGATTGGTTAAAGAAAATCCGCCCGACGGTGGTTTTTTCCGCCTTACCGCCAATATTGGTAAAAATGGGTTGTCTTAAAGCGATTTTACCTAGATGATAGAAACTGATGGCTTCTTCGGAAGTGGCAAAAATTTTATACGTGTCTTCTTTTTGAGAATCATATTGATGATCGATAGTTGTCAGATAATAAACACCTAAAGCCATTTCCTTGTTGGGGATAACAATCGGCGATCCATCGGCTGGTTTGAGAAGGTTTTGATAGGGGAGCATCCGTGTTTCTACTTCTTCGATTGCGCTTTTGGAAAGAGGCACAAAAACACCCATGGCGTCGCCGTCAAAATCGGCGTTATAACCCGCACAGACTGTAGGATGTAGTCTTATGGCATGGGAATCAGTCAGTACCGGGTAAAATCCTAGAATCGAAAGCTTATGCAGGGTTGGTGCTCGGTTTAATAAAATCGGATGTTTTTTTGTAATCTCATCCAAAATGTCATATACCACAGGCGGCTTTTCTTCCAGGAAATTTTTGGCGCTTTTAATATTGGGCGCCAGTCCGCGAATGATTATTTCATGAAGCAAATGCGGCTTAAACAGTTCAAGAGCCATCTCAGTCGGGATACCACATTGATTAATTTTTAGTTCGGGTCCAACAATAATGGTCGATCGGCCCGAGTAGTCAACCCGCTTACCCAGCAGATTTTGTCTAAATCGCCCCTGTTTACCGCGCAAGATATCCGAAAGTGATTTCAAAGCTTTAGCTGACGAGCCTAAGTTGCGTGATTTGCCGCGCGATTTTTGCAGATCAAGCAGTGAATCAACCGCCTCCTGCAACATGCGTTTCTCATTTCTTAAGATGATTTCCGGCGCTCCAAGGTCCATTAATTGTTTAAGTCGAATATTGCGGTTGATGACTCTTCGATATAGATCGTTCAGGTCGGAGGTGGCAAATTTGCCTCCTGGAAGTTGGACTACCGGTCGAAGGTCTGGCGGAATCACTGGTAAAACGCTTAGAAGCATCCAGACCGGGGAGACATGACTTTTGATAAGCGACTCGATGATCCGCAGTTTTTTTAGTAATTTAGTTTTACGATCGCCCTTGACTTTTGTTAAGTCATTTAAAGTCTGGGATAACAGTTTTTGTAGGTCAAGCACAGTTAACACCTCAAAAAGAGCCTCGGTGCCCATGCTGACTGTAAGAAAATCAACAATCTCATTATCTTTTAAAAAGATATAATCATCCTCTTCAATGTTTTCTCCTGGTTTAGTGCTTTTGACGATCTTGATTACTCTGTCGTAGACGGCGATTTTTTGCGATTTCAGTTCGACAAAAGAGTCGGAAAGCTGCTTAAACTGTTCCCTTTCCTTTAGATCTACTTCCTGCAAAGCGATCTCTCTTTGCTCAGGATGCCCGATTTTTTTCTCAACGGCTTTTTTTTGTTTATCATATTCTTCGGCCAATTTTTGTTTTTGTTTTTCATGCTCCTCTTCCAGAGTTTTGATATCTTGGCTTCTTAGATCCTCAAGTTGCTCGACTGCTGTTTTTTGCTTTTCCTTATCGACGTCTTTTATGTAGTAAAGCGCATAATAGATAATTCTTTCCAAGGTCTGGGCTGGTATATCAAGAAGAATACTTAAAGGAGAGGACGATCCCTTAAAGTACCAGATATGGGCAATTGGGGTAGCCAGTTTTATATGGCCCATTCGTTCTCGTCTGACGATTGAGGTGGTAACTTCCACGCCACAGCGGTCACAGACGATACCTTTATAGCGGATTCGTTTATATTTACCACAGTAACACTCGTAATCTTTGGTTGGTCCAAAGATCCTTTCGTCAAACAATCCGTCTTTTTCCGGTCGGAATGTCCGGTAGTTGATAGTTTCCGGTTTAGTCACTTCTCCTTTTGACCATTTTAAAATGTCTTCCGGAGAAGCTAATCGGATCTTCAGGCCGCTAAAATCGGTGAGATGGGAATCATCCATGAGTATTTTCAGGTGATATAGTCAACTGATAAACCAAGAGCATTAAGTTCTTTGACCAAAACATTGAAAGATTCAGGCACGCTAGATTGCGGAATATCCAAACCTTTGATGATTGATTCAAATGCTTTTGTACGACCGCGGACGTCATCACTTTTGATGGTGAGCATTTCTTGGAGGGTATGGGGAACGCGATGAGCCTCCAGAGCCCAGACCTCCATCTCACCAAAACGCTGACCACCCATCTGCGATTTGCCGCCAAGCGGTTGTTGGGTCACAAGCGAATAGGGTCCGACTGATCTGGCGTGGAATTTGTCTTCCACCATGTGAATCAGCTTCATGATGTAACCAATTCCCACTAACACTGGTCTCTCAAATGCTTTGCCTGTTTGGCCGTCGTAAAGTGTCACTTTACCATCAGCAGGCAGATGCAGTTTTTTAAATTCATTTAAGATGAAATCTTCTTTGATTTTTTCAAAAACTGGAATAGAAAGCTGCTGATGATTTTTCATCGCAATTAAGCCAAAAAGCGTTTCGAATAACTGCCCCAGGTTCATACGCGCCAGTATTGAAAGAGGGGAGATAATGATGTCAACTGGTGTGCCATCGGCCAGATAAGGCATGTCATATTCGGGTAAGATTTTGGAGATGACGCCTTTATTACCATGCCGTCCAGCCAACTTGTCCCCAATTGAGATTTTTCTTAATTGGGCTGAATGGACCAGGATGCGCTTTATAACACTTGGCTCAAGCTCGTTGGGGTCTTTTTGTGTATCAATGATCTCGATATCAACAATCACACCGCGCTTGCCATAAGGCATTCTTAAAGACGTGTCTTTGACGTCTTTGGCTTTTTCACCAAATATCGCTCGAAGTAGGCGCTCTTCAGCTGTCAGTTCTCTTTCACCTTTTGGAGCGACTTTTCCCACAAGAATATTACCGCCGTTAATTTCCGTTCCCACCAAAACCAATCCATCTTTATCCAGATTTTGAAGCACTTCTTCCCGCACGTTGGGAATGTCACGAGTCAGCTCTTCCGGTCCAAGTTTGGTATCAACAACATCAGCGACAAATTCTTCACTAGACACAGAAGTAAAAACATCGTCTTTTAGTAATCTTTCCGAAACAACAAAGCCATCTTCGTAACCCAGACCGTTAAGCGATGTATAGGCGATCACCAGATTTTGGCCTAAAGCCAGTTTTCCGTCATCTGTTGCTGGTCCGTCAACAATGATCTGTCCTTTTTTGACCTTTTGTTTTAAATCTACCCGAGGTCTTTGGTCAAAAGCGACATCTTTACTGGTTCTTAAATATCTTTTTAATTCATAAGTATGTTTTTTTCCGGAAGCTCCTTTTAAGATGACTGTTTTTCCGTCTACATAATCGATCACGCCGTTTTCCGGGGCGGCAATCGTTCGACCTAAGGCTTTGGCAATCTGTTTCTCCATACCAGTACCGACAATTGGAGCATTGGGTTTAACCAACGGCACGGCTTGACTTTGCATGTGTGTACCCATGAGAGAGCGGGAAGCGTCATCGTTTTGTAAAAAAGGAATTAGTGAAGCCGCTATTCCTACCGCTTGTCTTGGAGAAATGTCGATATAGTCAATTTTTTCAGCAGGCACTTCCACTATCTCCCCTTCATGACGGGCAACCACCTTCTGGTCCGTAATATAACCCTCTGGACTTAAGTTGACGTTAGCGCTTGTTATAAAATATTGCTCTTCATCGTCAGCTTGTAAATATTGGATTTCCGAGCTGGTTTTGACTTTTATATTTTTCCCGGATTTTTCTTTGATAACTTTTTTGTAAGGCGTTTCCAAAAAGCCAAAATCATTGACGCGGGCGTATAGCGCCATATAGGTGACGACTCCGATATTTGGACCTTCCGGAGAGCGAATAGGGTCAATTCTGCCGTACTGTGACGAGGAAATATCACGAATCGAGAATGAAGCTCTTTCTTTTTCGATTCCACCAGGACCACCGACTGTAATTCTTCGCAAGTTATCCAATTCAGAAAGTGGATTCGTTTGATCCACAATTGTGGAGAGTTGGCTGGTTCGGTAAAAAGTGTTTATGGCAGCTATTACCGGTTTATTGTTTACCACCTGTGATGGAGTAGGGTTAATGTCGCTTGCCACCAAGCTCATACGCTCTTTGACTTCTTTTTCTGCCCTGATCATTCCCGCCCTGAGGCCATACATACTTATGAGTTCTCCCACTGTGCGTAAGCGACGATTACCTAAATGGTCGATATCGTCAAAATTACCCTGGCCTTTTGTCAAATTAACCAGATATTTGATAGTAGCGATGATATCATCCTCCTGCAATAGATAATTTGGTTTTTCGTTGGGGATTTTTAGATTTAGCTTTTTGTTGATTTTATAGCGTCCAACATCGGCCAAAGAATAACGTTTATGGTCAAAAAATAGCGTCGTAAGCGTTTTGTAGGCATTTTCCAGGATCAGAGGTTCCCCAGGCTTCATTTTTTTATAAAACTCCAAAACTGCTTCATCACGGCTTTTTGTTCGGTCTTTTTTAAAAGTCGGCAGAATATTTTTTTCAAAAAGTTCTTTATCTAGGTTAGCAAAGCGATTTAAGAGCGATGCGGTGCTTTCATTTTCAAAAAGTTTGAGAAATACGGAAGCAAGCATTTTTCTTTTTTTATTTACTTTTATTTCCAATAGTCCATATTTATTAATTGTGAGATCAAGCCAAGCGCCAACATAAGGTCTGATTTCGGCGTTATAAAGAGTCAGTCCTGTTGATTTATCAATATTAGCGGTGAAATAAATTCCGGGCGCTCGGGTGATCTGGCTGATGATTGCCCGTTCTATACCATTGATAATAAATGTTCCACGGTCAGTCATGATGGGGATATTAAAAAAGTACACATCTTGTTGCTTTTCTGTCCCGGTTTTTTTGTTAAGCAACCGAAGTTTTAAGTAGACAGGTTGGTCAAAAGTGAGTTTTTTTTGCAGGCAAAGCTTCAACGGATACCGCTCCTGTCCAAAAAAAATACCCTCAAAAACAAGGGTAAATTTTTTCCCGGTATAGTCATCAATTGGGAAATACTCTTCCAACAAGCGTTTTAAGTTATTGTCAAGAAGACGTTTCCAAGAAGTTTTTTGGACTTCTATTAAGTCAAAATTCTTTAATTCTTTTTCTGTTTTCCCAAGGGCGACTTCACGAAGAGGGGGTTTAGATTTTGTTGTGGATATCATCTGTTAGAAGTGCGGCAAATAGAAATAAAAAAAGCCCCCCCTAAGGGGAAAACATGCTAACTATACTATATGTTTTTTGGTTTGTCAACATGTAGTCTTATCCAATCAATAATCGGACTGAAAACAGCCCGATTGCTCTTTGAAAAATCGGAGTGAATGAGGACGACCAAATCTGTGATAATCAG
>MGAR01000032.1:5265-7620 GCA_001789805.1 Candidatus Roizmanbacteria bacterium RIFCSPLOWO2_01_FULL_41_22 | reverse complement strand
CAAGATTACCGGATCATCCGGACTGAATAAAGAGGAAATTGAAAAGATGAAAGAAGACGCGGAGAAGAATGCGGAGCCGGACAAGGAAGAAAAGGAGAAGATTGAAGTCCGAAATCATGCTGATACGATGATTTATACGGCAGAAAAGTCACTGAAAGATGTTGGTGATAAAGCCCCCAAAGACATCAAAGAAGATGTTGAAACTAAGATTAAGGAACTTAAAGATATCTTAGAAAAGGGCTCGAGAGAAGACATCGAGTCAAAAACGAAAGCACTCTCTGAATCGCTCCAGAAAATTGGGGAAATCGCCTATAAACAGCAGGCGGAAGAAGACGCCAAGAAGGCTAAGGAAGAAAAATCAGAGAAAACTGATGACTCGGACAAAAAGGACGATAAAAAAGTCGAAGAAGGTGAAGTTGTTGAAGAATAACCCGTTATGGCAGAAACTTTCTATGATATTCTTGGTGTGCCCAAAAACGCTTCACTCAAGGAAATAAAATCGGCTTATCGTAAGCTGGCGCTCAAATGGCATCCTGATAAAAATAATAGTCCGGAAGCAGTCGCTAAATTTAAGACGATTAATAATGCCTATGAAGTGTTGGCGGATGCCAAGAAAAAGGAACAATACGATCAATTAGGACACGACGCGTACTCTAAATACGGCGGGAGAGCCGGGGGCGCTCCTGGTGGTGGTCAAGGTCCGTTTGGCGGCCAACAGAGTGGCCCCTTCACTTGGACCTATACTTCTGGAGGCCAGCAAGGTAGCAATCCCTTCGATGGCGTTGATTTTGGTGGCTTCTCTGATCCTTTTGATATCTTCGAACAATTCTTTGGTGGCGCCGGCTTCGGCAGACAACAGCAGAGAAGACAGGCTTATCAGATAACCATTAGTTTTGATGAAGCGGTTAAAGGTATCGAAAAAAAAGTCAATCTCGATGGAAAAACCAGAAGTATCAAAATTCCTGCAGGAGTTGATAACGGCACTCAAATCCGCTTTGCTGATTTCGATCTCATGGTCTCCGTACAAGCAGATAGAACCTTCCAACGTCAAGGACAAGACGTCTATGTTAAAACTGAGGTGCCGCTTACCACGGCGATTCTCGGCGGCACCATCGAAGTCCCCACTCTCGACAATAAAAAAATCAAAGTTAAAATCAAGCCAGGTACTGGTCCAGGAACCATGATGAGACTACAAGGCAAAGGCATTCCCTATCCGCAAACTTCCCGAAAAGGCGATCTCTACATTGTCTTCGAAATCAAAATGCCAAAAAACATCAATAAAAGACAGAAGGAACTTCTCGAAGAATTCGAAAGAGAAGGATAATTACTCCACGTGTTCCCCAATCGTATGAACAAGAATCCTGGCATTAGCTTGGGCAAGCTCCCCGCCGGCGTACTCTAGCGGATGATCAATACTATACTCCAGTCCATCCATGACAGCATCGGGTACCATGCTGGGATCAGAGGCAATTTCTGTCCCGAGATTTGTTATTGACTGTATTCCTCTGGGAAAAAGAGCGTCTCTTGCAACGAACTGCTCTGGATCGTCAACTGCTCCAGTAACAACCTCAAGCGCTTGTCTCATCCCCTTCCAATACATATCAAATCCGCCTCTTATCTCTTCCGTCCTTTCCGTAAATCCCTCTCCTTCTTCTCCTTCTTCATTTTCTATGAGAACATGTCGAGTGTTAAAAATACGTCTGCCAGCAGCAATTAAACCTTCATGAAGATCTGAATCTGGCTCAACCCCGGGATATTCTGTACGATAATCAGCAACTCGCGAGTAGTCATCAGTTCCCATTTCCCGAACAAAGGCTAAAGTAACGGCTAGTACACGAGCGTTTCTCGCTTGAAGTTCAGCCGCTTCAGTGGCTGCCGATTGTGGATCATTATCTACTGGTCCTGGCATGGGGTCATTCTACAACCCGATGTCCCTGATGTCAATCCCTCAGGGTTTTTCACTATACCAGAAGAGTAAGCTCGGCATTTTTGACCCACTTTTGACCAAACCAGCTACGAATCTGGGGCAGGTGACCATAGTTATGCCGAAAAGTGATGTAAAGTGGGTCAAAAATCTCGAGCGAGGTTTATTTATATACGACGGAAGACAGTCTGGCCTTGTCATTTTTTGAAGTATTGACGTTTTCTGAGTTTTTCGGGAAGGTATTTGGCGGTATCAGTGGGATACTTTTCGTAGCCTTTGCCGTAACCTAATTCTTGCATCAATCTCGTCGGGGCATTGCGAATTTCCAGAGGAATTTCTAGATTGCCAAACTCTTTGACGTCGGCTTGGGCAGCGCGGAGGGCGTCGTAGGCGCGGCGATCTTTCTTTGCGGTCGCCAGATAAACGACGCC
>MGAR01000032.1:256-5216 GCA_001789805.1 Candidatus Roizmanbacteria bacterium RIFCSPLOWO2_01_FULL_41_22 | reverse complement strand
CGCCGCCACCATCCGTGCTAAATAATACAGAGCAGCATCGACCGCTCCCGCCCTCATACTTTTAATAAATGCCGAAATAGTATTATAGTGTTCGTCCCCGTCTTTATCGTAAATTAAAGCTGTTTTCTGCAATGCTTCCTTAATATCCGCTTCCCCAATGTTAATTTTGGTGACTTGAGCCTTCTTCTTCGAATCAACAATAAATTCCAGAGTGTTCAGTGCGATTCGCGCATCCCCATTTGACGCCAGCGCCAATCCTTCCAGTCCTTTCTTGTCGACAATAATCTTCAGTTTCCCATAACCCCGTTCCTTATCTTTTAACGCTTGGTTAATAATTTTTTTAATTTCTTCTGGAGAATGCGGCTGTAAGACGAAAACTCGAGAACGAGATAACAGTGCCGAAATTACTTCAAACGAAGGGTTTTCCGTTGTCGCCCCGATAAGAATAATTGTCCCGTCTTCAACATGGGGCAAAAAAGCATCCTGTTGCCCTTTATTAAACCGATGCACTTCATCGACAAAAAGAATCGTCCGTTTCCCATCCAGTTCCTGACGCTTGCGAGCCACCTCGACAATTTCCCGCACTTGCTTCACACTTCCCGAAACGGCGCTGAATTGCACAAAATGTGACTTAGTAATCTGGGCAATTAATCTGGCGAGACTGGTTTTTCCCGATCCTGGTGGTCCCCAAAATACCATTGACGGAATTTTATCCTGTTCAATCGCCTCCCGAAGAATTTTTCCTTGTCCCACTATATTTTCCTGACCGATGAATTCAGTCCACGTCGTCGGCCGCATTCGCTCCGAGAGTGGGACAAATTCTAAATCCTTTTTCGACTCATCAAATAGCTTCATGGTTGGCCCAATTCTATGATATGTTGCTGTATAATATCAAGTCATATGAAAACCACTGCGGGTAGTTTGGAAAAAGGCGAATTCGTCGAGCTGAATGGTGACCCTTTTCAAATCACCAAGATTGATCACAATTTTCGGGGAAGAGGTCAAGCCAATCTAAAAATAAAATTAAAGAATGTTCAGAGTGGCAACACCGTCGAAAAAACCTATGGCCCCAGTAATACGGTGGAAAGAATCGACGTTGATGCTATTGAAATGCAATTTTTGTACAAAGATAATGCTAATTTAACTTTCATGAATGAGCAGACTTATGAACAATATGAAATTAGCACCGAATCAGTCGGCGATCTAGGAAACTATTTTAAGGAAGGGCAAGCGGTTTATATTCTGGTCCTTGATGGTAAGGCGCTGTCCGTGCGGCCGCCGAATACCGTGAGACTGGAAGTGATTGAAGCTCATGATGCGGTTCGCGGCGACACTGCGGCCGGGGCGAAAAAAATGGTTACTCTAGAAACTGGTGTTAAAGTTAACGTTCCCCTCTTCATAAAGAAAGGCGAAGTAATTGTGATCAATCCTGAAACAGGCGAATACATGGAGCGCGCCTAAAGTTACTTCTTCCTCTCCACTGTTTGATAAAGCTCTTTTGAAGCGATAACAAAAGCGCCAAGACCGAAAACTACCACGAAAAAAAATACGAAAAATGAAATAAAGGGTAGTATCATCACCAGAGTGACGCAGACTAATCCAGTAACAAAGATCAGGCCATCGTGAAGTTTCTTCTTAGTTTTACTCAGTAATAATTTCCCGACACAGTACAAGGAAACAATGGGGGCAAAATATAGTAATACCGGAAATAAGACTGAGACGATAAAACCAAGTGGCAAACCAACTAGCGAAACAAATAATGCGATGATAATAAATGGCATTGCTATTAACGTTATCAATCCGACGAAGAACGTTTTTAGGGGTGTTTTTTGAAGAATTTGAGTTGCCCGTCTATTGAAATTGGGGAAAAAGTGGACAAATAACAGTCCAGTAATCAATAGGGAAATAAAGCTTAGAATAGCAAGGAAGGTTAGCACTGCTTTAAGGCCCGCATTAATTTCTCCTGTATTTAGCGGCATCGCCACTTCATCAAGTTTGCCGTAGATAATTGCTTGCGGCCCCCGGTACATCTTGCCGGTTATCAGGTGGGCATCGCCGTCTATGGGGCCGCCCAAAAGAGTGTTGCCACCAACTGCCACCAGATTACCTTTGAGATGGGCATTGGGATTGATGGAGAGATCACCGCTAATAACGGTAGCATTACGGCCAATGGTACCATTGATAAGCACTTCCCCGCCGGCAACTCTGATATTTTGTAACACTTCACCGTTAATCTGGATTATGCCGCCGGCGGCGAGCACATCACCATTCACCGTTCCGTTGACAACAATTCTCTCGCCGGCGGCATACAAATCGCCATTAATCGTCCCAGCGATTTCCACAATTTCTCCACGGGCAAAGAAATCCCCATCGATAACTTGATCCGGCGCTACTGTAGTAATATTAGTTTCCTTAAAATCAGGTCGACTATTCTCCTGGGCAAAGGTAACTGAAGCCAATAAAAAAATGGAAAATAAAGAAACTACCGCTATTTTGCGCATATCCTAAATTCTAGACACTATATCGAAGTATGTCAACCCTGACCAGTTGAATAAATAATCAGTATTTGGTAAAATTCTATTAACTCTTTATCAAGAGTGTGGGGAGAGACTTGGCTCCATGAACCACCAGCAACCAATATCAAGTAGATATAGGTGCTCCAGCCAAGAACGATAATCATGAAAAAGTACATTGCCGAATCAGTCACCTACCTTCATCCCGATAAAATCTGCGATCAGATTTCCGATTTGCTACTTGATGAATATCTTAAGGTTGATCCTCGTGCCCGCGTTGCCATCGAAACTATCGGCGGGCACGGCCAAATTGGGCTTTATGGCGAAGTCACCGCCAAATCAGAAGTAAACATCAAGAAGATTGTTAAAGACTACTACAAAAAACTCACGGACCAAAATATTCGGGTGCAATCTTTTATTACCGTCCAATCCCCAGAAATTGCCCAAGGGGTTGATAATGGCGGCGCTGGCGATCAGGGTATTATGGTGGGCTATGCTTGCAACGAAAACGAGCAATTAATTCCCCAGGAAATGTATTTGGCACGAAAACTTTTGGAAGGATTTGACGTCGACGCCAAGTCACAAGTAACAATCGAAAAGGGACAAGTTTCCTCCGTAGTATTATCCGTCCAAGGAAAGACGCGGGAAGAGCTAATCAGTCGCGTCCTGGAAAGTGGCATTAAAGTAAATAAGAAACAGATTTATGCTAACAATACTGGCTCATTCGAAATCGGTGGCTTTGATGCCGACAGCGGTTGTACGGGCCGAAAGATTGTGGTTGATGCTTATGGCCCTAGAGTCCCTGTCGGCGGGGGCGCTTTCTCCGGCAAGGATGCGACGAAAGTGGATCGTAGCGCCGCTTATATGGCAAGATGGATCGCGCTGAAGCTTCTCAAAAAATATGGCGCTAAAGAAGTTCTTGTCTATATCGGATATGTGATCGGTAAGGCGGAACCACTTATCAAGATGGCATTAGTTGATGGCAGGAAAACTTCGTTCCGCTACGATTGTCGCCCGCAAGCCATAATTGAACGCTTTGATTTGAGAAAACCGATATTTCTGGAAACCGCCAAAGAGGGGCATACGGGCAGAATCGGCATCAATTCGTGGGAGACCATCGTGCTATAATAAGGCTATGAAATATTCCGTCATCCTCCCGGTTTACAATGAGGAGGAAAATCTTAGCACTCTTTATGATCGAGTCAGCGACGCACTGAAAAAACTTAAGTGTGATTATGAGCTGATCTTTGTTAACGACGGCTCCAGAGATCACACGCCAGAACTTCTCAACAAGCTTCACTCCAAAGATAAGAGTGTTAAGATCATCAATTTCTCCAGAAACTTCGGCCACCAAACCGCAGTGACCGCTGGGTTACAACATTGTTCCGGGGATTATATCGCCATAATGGACGCCGATCTTCAAGACCCGCCGGAAATTCTGGCGCAGTTTTTCGCTAAACTTGATGATGATTACGATGTCGTTTATGCCATTCGCACTAAAAGAAAAGAGTCTTATCTCAAAAGAATGGGGTATGACACCTTTTATCGTTTTCTCCATTTTATCGCCAACATCGATATTCCTCTTGATAGTGGCGATTTTTGTGTCATGAATAAAAAAGTGGTCGCCGCGCTTAATTCGTTACCCGAAAGAAACCGTTTCGTGCGCGGCCTCCGCAGTTGGGTGGGCTTTAGGCAAATCGGTATTGAATACGAACGCGCCAGCCGACACGCTGGTGAGAGTAAATATCCTATTTCTAAATTATTTAAACTGGCTTTTGACGGCATTTTTTCCTTTTCCTACGTTCCTCTACAGATGATGTTTGTCGTCGGTTTCATTGCTATCAATATGTCCATATTAGCCACTATCTGGGTAATTTATCAGCGGTTTTTTACTGAAAACTATGCCCAAGTCCCCGGTTTTGCCACCACAGTAATTCTGGTAACTTTTATTGGTGGCGTTCAGCTTTTTTCACTTGGAGTCGTCGGAGAATACATGAAAAGAATGTTTGACGAAATTAAACAGCGGCCGCAATATATCATCGACTCCACTAGCGGCTTCTAATAAGAGAAGAAGAGATATTCCTCATTTTCATAATGAATCGTTTTCGGTTCTGCTGGTAAAACTCCCCGATCATCTTTATGTAATAAATACAGTTGATCCTTCTTCCCAATATTTTTCTTGAACGTCTCAATCTCGTAATAATATTTAATCTGCTTATCACTGTAATAAACGGCGCAGGGGTGGCCGCCGTATACCCAGGTCATATCAATCTGCTCTGTAGGCGGTAAAATTTCCTTAGCTTGCCTTTCACCAAAAGCAACAAGATAATTCATCACTGAAAACGGTAGCTCCTTAGCTTTGATGATCGCCGTGTCTCGGATTGAGATCGCTCTTTCATTCTCAGATGGCTTGACTTCATTATTCAACAACATAATCCCATCACGAG
>MGAR01000032.1:0-240 GCA_001789805.1 Candidatus Roizmanbacteria bacterium RIFCSPLOWO2_01_FULL_41_22 | reverse complement strand
TAAAATACTGATTATCGTCATGGAAATATATTTCCCATTAGGAGAGAAACGACTAATTACAAATCGATCCAGTAATCGGGTGGCAAAACGGAGTAGAATTTCCAAATTGTAAGCTAAATAAATGGCAATGAATGGATATAGCGGCAATGCGTACCAGGCAATCCTAGTATGGAATCTTGTCAGTCCCGCCAACGGAATCAGGATGACCAGTAGAATTGTGACCAAAAGATGATCTTTCCG
>MGAR01000031.1 GCA_001789805.1 Candidatus Roizmanbacteria bacterium RIFCSPLOWO2_01_FULL_41_22 | reverse complement strand
CATAGGCGCTTACTTCATTTCCCCAGAGTGCCATATGTTTCGTAACTTATTCAGAGATTTTTATTTAAAACAACAAAACAATACCGATGCCAAAAACTAATAGTCCGAGCCCAGATAAGATGTACGAGAAATAATTACTGCTTCCGCTGGTTGGTGGTACTGGTGTGGCTGTTGGGTCGTATACATAAATGTCAGCAGGTGACGGAGAAACTGCAAAAGTCGTGACTGTCAAAATGGGAGTTACCGTTAGTTGAGCTGAATCTGTCGCTTCTCCAAGCACCACCGCCTCTCCGCTTTTGGCTATCGTAAAATTTCGGATGGCGTAAACTGTCTGACCGTCGGCATTTTGACCCGTCACTTTCAACTGATAGACGCCGGGTAGCATTATCCGATTCAATTCTACACGCCAATCACCTATCGCATCTACCTGAACAGTGGATGCAAACTTAGGTGCAGAATCAATCTCCACAGACACGTCAGTCGAAGGAATACCACGGCCCTTAATCAAAGGCACCGAACGTGGTATCACCGCTCCGTTTTGAGGAAACTGCACTTCAAATCGGTGTGTTGTTCCACTACCTCTTTTTGTGGAGGCAGGCAAAACATCGTTTACGGTCTCTAAAAATCGATAATTTTGCCCTAGGATAACGGTCTTGGGTAACGGACTAAGTTGCCCCACTAAAGCCCGGATATCGCTTTTGTTTTGGTTATTAAAAATCTCAATCTGCACCTCTTCCTGATCGTATAATGAAATAGTCTGCAGTGTGTCGTGATCTACACCATAGCGGATAGTTATCAACCATTCACCCGAAGATTTGGTGATGGCAAGAAAGGGGTAAGTATTTTTATAACGAACCATTACAAATATATTTGGAGCCGGCTCACCATTGGTCAGAATCACCTTCCCGTAAGCTGGCCGGCTATAAACAGGTTCGGTAGAATCAGCCGAGGTTTTAACTGTAAAAGGCTGACTATTGTTATCTATGACTTCCTGATTACTGACGATCTTATAATAATAAGTTTGGGATGGTCTAAGTTTTTTTAGAATAGCATAATGAAGAGTATGTTTAGTTTTTGAGTCGTTCAGATCTTGCTCGTCAACCGCTGTTTCTTGCAGTTTGTTCTGATCTACTCCGTAAATCAGCCAACCTAAATCTTCCTCATTAGTTTCCCAAAAGACGCCCACCTCCTGTGAAGAAAAATTTACAATCTCGTGTTTGACCAGAGTATTTTTGGAAGCACGGGTTGGAATCGGATTATTATGAAAGAAAAAAAAGGTAAAAATACTGACTACAATTATCAGAAAGCCGGAGGCGACAAAAAAACCGATGTTATTCCGTTTTTTTAAGTATAAATCACTATACATATGAATTTAGGGTGTTTTGTCCTCAAGAACCTGGAAAATTTTTATATCGATCTTTTTTTGAGGTAACGCGGTCTCAATCTGTTCGTCCATCGCTGTTTTTGATCTGGTGTGGTAAATGTCAGAAATAATCCAGGCTACGATTGTGAGAAAAATAACAATTGAGATCGCCAGTAACTCTTTTTTGTTCATAAAGAATAATAACCTTTGACTTGCAAATCTATTTTCATTATAGCACTTTCGGAGGCGGAAGATTCTAAAGTGTAGGACAGATTGTGCAACGTCTTTAATCTGCGCTGATTCATGAGAGAGTTGAAAAAAGCTTCAATATTGGGTAATGTGTCCTGGGTTTCGATGGCAACATAGTACGATTTCAGCCCCGCCTTCGCCTGTTTACTTTTCAGGCTCACGTCTTTAATTTCCAATTTGGAAAGGTTAACAGCATTTTCTTGGGCTGCATTTTGAATATTTTGCGTCAACTCATACATCAGAGGCGGTGCAGGCACCGCTTGACCCAACAGTGGTAATTTATCCCGATTATTTTCCAATATAGTCTGATGATCAACAATCTGGAGAATAATTTTTTCATAATCAATGTTAATTTTTTTCAGCGACACAAGCTCCGATTGTAGCTCAAACGCGGTTAATAAATTAGGACGGATTACACCGATAAGAAAAAATGAAAAGATAAGAAAAAAAAGAATAGTAAAAGTATAATCTTTGACTTTTTTTTCGGTCAATTTTTGTAATATTACTTTTGAGTTCATTTTTTATCCGCATTGAATTTTTCTAACGTCATACTAAATGCATAACCTTCTTCAGTTTTTTTTACTCCTTCGAGATTGATTTTTTCAAATTTTTTATCTTCAGTTAAAGAATCATACAAATCTCTAACTGCCTGAGGATCGGCTGATAGACCACTAAACTCTAATGAAGACTCCTTCAGTCTAATCGATTTTAGGACTATCACCGAGGGCACTTTAGAAAAAATATATTCCTTCAGTTTGACAAAACCGTCTTGAATCGTCAGTATTTTTTTTACGGTATCGACTTTATTATTAACCTGGCTTACTTCCTTCATTAAAGGAGAAGTTGCCAGGACAATTTCCCGCTTCTGTTTGACGCTATCTTTTAAGTCGATAATGTCCTGATCCACCTTGAATCGATAAAAAAAAACCGAGATTACTATTAGCTGTGTAAATACCAATATATAACGCAGATAATGGAACAAAAAATAAACCACCTTATCCGATGTCTTTTGCTCGTTAGATGGAAATAAGTTAATTTGATATTTCATGGTTTTTTACTTTAAGCTGCTCACCCGTGACTTAAGTCGAGCAGCCTTATTTTTATGAATGATTTGTTTTTTTGCAGCCTTATCAATAATGGAGTACGCTTTTCCAACTATTTTACCTGTCTTTTTAGTTCCTTTTGCTTTAGCTACTTCCTTCATGATATCTTTCATCTTAATTTCGTAAGAAGCGTTAATTTTTGTCCTTTTGACATCCTGTCTCATCTTTTTTTTAGCTGATTTGATATTTGGCATAATAACAACACCTCCTTTCTAATAAATTAGAAAAATCTAAAAATTAAATCAACACTATTACTCGGTCAAAGAAAAATCTTTATTAAAGATTCTTTCCCCATAACTGCCGCTGAACTTCAGGGACACTTTAACTTTTCCCTGCACCTGATGATAGACGCAGGTGCCGGAAGAACATGTGCCAAGAGTAACTTTTTTTTTGGCCGTGGTCTCTGAAGACCCGATTGTGATGGTTCCGATTATGCCCTGTAGACCTTGGGAAACGGTATCATAGGATAGTTCGTAATCAACAGATGACGTCCCTGATGGTATACCGTTTATGATTATGGTCATTTCGCGGTTGTTGTTTTGTGGATTTAGGCTGACTTTAACTGAAGAATCGACAGTGGGAATAACCTGTTCTTCTTGGTTGGAAAACATCTCAGACGCACTTGGTATTTTGTCCGCTGGCTTGCCTTTTTTGGACATAAAGATTAGTCCTGCAACCGCAATAACCAGAACCACACCTCCGATTAAAAAATATTGCTTGGGGATATTTTTCATATCAGTAGAAAAATTATAATAGCTTCTCCTTGAAATAACTTGATAAAGCCTCAATCGCGATCCTTTGTTGCTCCATAGTGTCCCTGTCACGGATTGTCACCTTATTGTCTTCCAGGGTCTGATAATCAATTGTCACGCAATAAGGAGTTCCTATCTCATCCTGGCGACGGTACATTTTGCCGATATTCCCAGCGTCGTCAAATTCCACCGTCCATTGTTTTTTAAGATCCCGATAAATATCGGTAGCTGCTTTTTTGAGCTTTTCGTCTTTTTGTAAAGGAAATATGGCTGCCTTTATTGGAGCCAAACTCGGTTTTAACTTCAGATAGACCCGTTTTTTGCCATTAACTTCCTGTTCACGATAGCGGTCAAATAAAAGTATTCCTACTAATCTGGATAGTCCAAACGTTGGTTCGATCACGTGAGGAATGTATTTTTTATTGGTTTTTTTGTCGGTATACTGCAGATTACGCCCTGAATGTTGCATGTGGTTTTTCAAGTCAAAATCGGAGCGATAGGCAATACCCCACATCTCTTTCCAGCCAAACGGATATTTATATTCAATATCCATTGTTTTTTTAGAGTAATGCGATCTTTCAAACTCCTCATGTTCCCGCCAGCGTAAATTAGACTCAGTCAAATTTAGCGACTTGGCAAACTGCCACATCTCGTTTTGCCAGTATTGGTACTGTTTCTCCCATTCCCGGGGTGAAATAAAATATTCAAACTCCATCAAGTCAAACTCCAAAGTCCGGTGAATAAACTGACCCATGGTGATCTCGTTTCGAAAAGCTTTTCCCTGCTGGGCGATTCCAAATGGAATCTGCACCCGCATCGAGTCAATGACATTTTTGAAATTCAAGAATATTCCCTGGGCGATCTCTCCCCTAAGGTAAGCTTTGGCTTTGGCGTCCTCCACGATCCCGATTTTGGTCTCAAAAAGCAGGTTAAAAAGACGCACATCCGTCAGCTTGGCCGATCCGCACCGCGGACACTTTAGTCCGCGCTCTTTAATAATTTCAGTCAACTTTGTAACCGGCAAACCTTCGACTTTGATATCCTTTAATTTGTCTTCTATGAGATGATCGGCACGGGTACGAAAATGGCAGTCTTTACAGTCCACCAAAGCATCGGTAAAACCCGCCACATGGCCTGAAGCTTCCCATACCTTGGAGTTTAAAAAAATACTGGCTTCAACGCCCACCATATCGTCGCGATCCAGGACAAACCGTTTCCACCAGGCATCGCGAAGGTTATTTTTAAGCAATACCCCATAATGACCAAAATCCCAGGTATTGGCCATTCCCCCATAAATATCAGATGAGGGATATGCAAAACCGCGGCGTTTGGCTAGTGCGACAATTTCTTCCATATAATAATTACATTATAACATCAGTCGGAATCTTTTCCTGAATGATTTCTTCCACCATTCTCATCAGTTGATTTAACGGTTTTTTTTCATGTATATAACCCAGTCTTAAAAGTAACATAAAGACATATTGTTCAAAATCAAAAGAGTGCGGGCGGTGGCTTTTTGATAAATCTATTAATAACTGCTTGGTTTGAATATAGACAACCGGTTCGGGCTGTTCTTCGGGAAGAAGTCGATCAAGCATGAAAAAATAGGTGTATAAGTATTCCAATTTGAACGGTTCTTTCTTTAAAAGGCCAAATCCAGATATCAGGTTGGTCGTCTGCAGATAATAACCGCGGCTCCCTGAGGAAACTATTACCTCAAGCAAGTTACCCGTCTGAACATGCGGCGATCGACGGGAGGTAAGTGTTTTTAGACCCTTGGCTACGACCCGCAGTTTTCCCTTTTCCTGAGTAAACAAAGTAACCAGTACATCCTTTCGAAGTAAAGCGTTCTTCTTCAAAATCAGCGCTTCTGTCTTGATGGTAGCCGACATAATATGTTACTTAATCTCTTTGTCGGTATTGAGTTTTCCCTCAAATTTTTTCACTCCGTTTACGTCCACTTCAAGGGTTTGCTTTTCCACACCGGGCTGTTTCTGAATAAGCAGCCGATAATTATCATTTGTTATGTTTGGGGGAAGTGTATATTCCACAATCACCTCGGCTTTACCTTGAGGGTTGACGCGCATAAAACCCTCATAGACGGTTTTCCCTAGTTCATCATAAGTTAATACTTTTGTCTCTGAACCTTTGAAGTTAACCAGTTTTGCCCCTTTGGGAACATAAAACCTAATCCAGTTGCGAAGTGTGGCATTAAGGCACAAGCCACCCCTTTCCAGATTGCAGTCTGAAGGCGGGGACGGGTTGCGGAAAGTCATCGTGACTTTGCGTTTTACCGCTTCTCCATCTATGGTTGTCTCTGAATGAATATTTTCATCAATGAATAAGTTCGACTTGGCACCGGCAAAATTAACGTTATTGATATGCAGATAATCGCCCTCATATTCACGGACTCGTCCGGCATAATTGAGTTTCTGTACTGCAGTTTGGATTTTAGGATCGGTAAAATATAGGAGAATGTCTTTTTCGTCCAGATTTTGGAACAAAGTCTCAGCCAGCCTCCCCCAGTACTTTGAAGGCGAAAAACCGATTGCTTTATAAAACAGTTGATACATCAGCTCGCCAATAATACCTTTACGATTTACTTTTATATAATTCACTGGCCGGTCAACGATATCAAAAAGGGTATACATTACCTGGGGACAGTCGCAGCGCGGATCATTTTGTGCAGAAAAAGTGACTCCACCCGCCTCGGTATCGCCAAAGATTTTCAACATATCAACCAGCACTTTGGAGTCCATAGTAATAATTCCGTCATACTCGACTCTATTGCCTGCTTTACTATATAGGGAGTTAAATAGTTTTATCGACTCGACAAAATCCGGCGACAGATTGCTGTCGCGGATATAAAGCTGACTGACCCCTTTGTGATAAGCTAATATTTTGTCGGGTGCCACCGGATGGATGGCGATATTAGAATCCAGATCATAAATATCGCTTGAGCGATCAATGGTGATTTTGCCCTTATTGATCTTAAAGACAGCGTAAAAAGTCAAAAATCCGCCAGTGGCTCTTCTTTCGGCAGTGTTTTGGAAAAGAATAAGATAGGTTTTTTCTTCCTGCGCACCGAATATCTCAGGCAGACTTTTAAGCAATGGTTTAGCGTCAACAAACAAAGTGGCCATACCTTTAAACTGCTCTTTCATCTGGGCAATATTATCTCGAACTACCGTATTCCCGATTTTTTGCGGATAACGGTTAGGGTCAATGGTCTCGATCCTTTTTTCCGCTTCATCAATACTTTGGGAAATCCCGTCCACTTTTTGCAACATTTTATCCAGTGTTAAGACAGCGGTCTGCAACCGTTCTTCCGAAGTCTTCTCATAAAATGAGGTACCTTGACCTTTTTTAAAACCGATGAGATCGGCGTAAGGTTCGACTGCTTTAACGGTCTCTATCCCTGCATCAATCAAATAATGACCCGCCTCAACGCCATTTCTGAAATCTTTAATATAGGGAATAAAACCGGCCCAGTAGACACTTTTCGCTTCTTTTTCAAATTCAGCGTACTTAGTGTCAATCGTGTCCAACCTCTTGGATATTAGGTCTATATCGTTTTTTTTAATATCTACTTTCAAACCCTGACCCTCAGCAACCACGGCCTGCGCTTTTTCTCTAATCCGAGTATATGGTAGATAGAAAACAAAAAAACCGATCGCCCCGATCACCAAAAAAAAACCAAACAGTACAATAAAAAGAGACTTGAAACGCTTTTTCTTTCTGACCATAGGTAACTTAATTTTTTCAATTGGTAAATCCATATTATACTAGACCGCTCCTTTCCCAGAAAGCATAACCCAGGGGGTTTTAAGGATAATTTTTAAATCATTACCTAATGATAACCTATCAGCATACTTAGCGTCAATAATGATTCTTTCATCGAAATTAATTTCTGACCTACCTGTGACTTGCCACAGACCGGTAATCCCCGGTTTGACCGAAAGTACTTTGGCAACTGAACCTTTCACGTGGGGATATTCTTTTTGCTGATTCTCCAGCTCGTCGGGGTAGTAAGCACGCGGGCCAATAATACTCATCTCACCCCTTAAAACATTCAAAACCTGCGGAATCTCATCAAGCGAGTGTTTCCGGATAAATTTGCCGATTGGAGTGACCCGCGGATCATTTAATAATTTATAACTGCCTTTTTTATATTCCCGAAGAAGTTTCGCGAATTTTGGGTCGGTACGTAATAAATAATGGGCGTTGGCGATCATAGAACGAAATTTATACATTCGAAATTTTTTGCCATACTGGCCTACTCGCTCCGGAACGTCAGCAAATATCGGACCCTTCGAGGTAAGTTTTATAATCAGCGCAATCACCAGACTCGGTAAAATAAAAATAAGAATGAGGATGCTGGCCATAGCCAAATCCATTAGTCGTTTGGTAAATTGATCATAAGATTTTCCTGAGATAAGAAGCATAAGAGTTATGCGATATTATATAATTTTTAGCAAGAAATAATTAAGTAAGAACTTCGTTTTCAGTGCCTGCGAAGCTTTCTACCAGCTTCTTTATCTTGGGAACAGA
Organism: Candidatus Roizmanbacteria bacterium RIFCSPLOWO2_01_FULL_41_22; assembly: GCA_001789805.1. Lineage (GTDB taxonomy): Bacteria > Patescibacteriota > Microgenomatia > UBA1406 > GWC2-37-13 > 2-01-FULL-41-22. Next base: position 29,318 of record MGAR01000031.1, on the reverse strand, counting down.
GGTTTTTTTGGAAATTAAAAGCACATCATTGGTGTTGACAACAAGAAGGCCTTGCAAATCGATTCCCACTACCAGCTGTTTACCGTTGTAGTTGTAAATAAGATTATCGGTACACTGTTTGAGCATGGCTTTACCTTGGGTGACATTATCTTTTTCTGTTTTTTGCAGAGCTTCCTTTAGCGCCTCCCAAGCTCCAACATCACTCCAACCAATATCCTCCACGATCACAGCCGCGTACTGGCTGGCAATTTTTTCTGAGATCGCACGATCTAGGTGGACATCTGGCATCAGATGATAATAGTTCTTAAGTGTCAATTCCAACTCCGATGCTCCCTTAGCTTCTACTATTTTTTGTGTCAACTGATAGATTTTTGGGGCAAATTTTTGAAACATCTGAAGAAGAAAACCAGGTGTGGTGGCAAAACTACCCAGATTCCACGAATGTTTGCCCGAGGTAAAATATTCCTGAGCTAAAGCAGCATCTGGACGATAGCGAAAACCTTTAAATTGACGAAATTCAATATCACCTACAGAACTCTCCACTTTCCCTGTTTCTATCCAACCTAAGTTCTCCGAAGCAAATCGTGGTTTATGGCCAAAGTAGACAATCTTTTGCGGATTTTGTTGCAGATATAAGTCTACTGCCCGCAGCATTGCCTTAAACTTAGCTTTATTTCTTATCAAATGATCGCTCCACAAGACGACCACTGGCTCATTGGGGGCTTTTTTGGCCAGATACGCCATCCAAAAAGCTGCTGCCGGGCCAACGTCTCGACGGGTTGGCTCACCGATGATGTTTGCCTTAGGTAATTGCGGCAGTTGCGCGCTCACCAGCTGGACATATTCCTTTCCTGTAGCAATATAGATGTCTTGAGAAGCAAACTCCGGATAAAGAAGCTCGACTGACAACTGGAGTGTCGATTTATTACCCACGATCTTCTCAAATTGCTTGGGTGATTTTTTACGAGACAATGGCCATAAACGTGTTCCCACCCCGCCCGCAAAAATTACTGCTTTCATAATATCACTGCGTTAAAAAATGGATAATGTTAAATGTTCATCAATTATTTTTCAGTCGCCTAAATCGCCCGACAAAACGCCATCAACTAAATTTTGAAAAGAGCGAAAAAAAGCCTCTTTCCGGAAACGCTCGACATTTTTCTTGCCATGGGTAATGGTGCCGATTTTAAGATTGTATGATAAAGTATGATATCTTGCAAGTGCGTTTCTTAGTGATTCTGGTGACTGTTTGGCAAACAGTATCCCAGTCTTGCCGTCAACAACTGTTTCCGATGTACCGCCGACAGCATAAGCCACTACTGGACAGCCAAAAAACTGGGCTTCCAAAGAAACATAGCCAAAATCTTCTTCTTGAGGGATAATCAGCGCCCGGGCTTGAGAATATAAAGAGGCTAGCTCCTGATCGGTTACCTGACCTGTAAACCGGCTATTATTACCGGCCATGGCCTGCAGATAGCGCTTTTGTGAACCTTCTCCCACCACCACCAACCTTTGATCGACTAATTGATTAAATACATCGATCACTAGATCTATCTTTTTATAGGGCTCAAGTCTGGAAACGACTAAAAAAAATCGCTGATCTTTAAGCTCTGATCTTCTCTGTTTAAAGCCTTGCCAATAATCTACGTCAAACGGTGGATAAACTACGGTTGAAGCTCGGCGATAATACTTTTGACAGCGATCAGCTACTGTTTTGGACAAGGAAACGATTAAGTCGGGCCTTTGGGCCACGATATAATCCCACTGCCGCCACCCTGTGGTAAATGGTGAAACCATTAATCTTTTCCATCCACTTTTTAAATAGTCTTTCTCCATCCCCCAAAAATAGCGTGTTGGACTAAGTAAATAACAGATGTGTTTAGTAGGCGGTTTAGTGATAACCGCTTTGGCAAATGAAGAAGTTACAGAAATTACTAAATCAAAATCGGTAAAATCAAAACTTTCAAATGCCAGCGGGTAAAACGGTAAGGATAAAATACGGTTTGAACGGATAAAATTAGGTAATGACTGGATAAACGAAGTTTTAACTGGTAGTTGTTTTGCCCACGACGCTTGGGTTAAATTTGTATAGGAAGTATAAAAAACTGCCTGGGGAAAAAGTTTGTGAAGCGTCAATAAAATCCTTTCCACTCCTCCCCATTTGTCAATCCAGTCGTAAACAATAGCGATTTTTTTTGACTTACTTACAGTGTTCATTTGGGATAAGATAATACTTTGTTAAATTTTAACATTAAGTCCACCTTTAATTTTGTTTTTATATTATGAACATCGCATCGCCAAAAGAATAAAAGCAAAAGCCTTCTGTTATCGCCACACTATAGAGATCAACTAGATGTCTTTTTGCTTTTTTGTATTGTAAAAATGCCTCAACCAACATCATCAACGAACTTTTAGGCAGATGGAAATTAGTAATTAACCCGTCCACCATCTTAAACTGATAAGGTGGGAAAATAAAAAGCTCGGTTGAAAAATGTGAGTTGAACCTGTCCTTTTTTTGCAGCACCAGTGACTCCAAAGACCGCACTACAGTGGTGCCTACCGCCACCAGCTGTTTACCTTGAACTTTGGCCAGTTTAATTGACTTTAAAGTCTGACAATTAACTTCTACCAGTTCCGCATGCAACTTCTTTTGGCTAATGTTTTCCTCATTGATTGGGGCGAAAGTCCCTAAGCCCACCTGTAAAGTAATAAAATATTGGTCAATTCCCGACTTTATTAAGTCGGAAAAAACATGTTTAGTAAAATGAAGCGCGGCTGTCGGTGCTGCAGCCGAACCCCATTTTTTGGCAAAAACTGTCTGATATTTCTCCCGCAGCTCTTGAGAGGTTAACGGCGAGTGTTTAATATATGGTGGAATCGGCATTGCTCCGGCTGTTTCCAGAGCTAACTTTAGCTTTTCATAAGGAAAACTCAGGCGAAAAGTAAAAATATTTTCTTCCTGTTTCACGGCCGTAATTGTTAAGTTTTTTTCAAAATTCAGACAATCGTTGATTTTGACCTGGCGGTCAACAAAAGCGCGGATAAACCGGGTATTATGATCAACTACCTCATTTACTAAAAATAACAGTTTCACCTTTCCACTGGTTTCTTTATGCATGGTGAGGCGTGCCGGCGCCACTTTAGTGTCGTTAAAAACCAAAAATGATTTTGGCGGCAGAAACTGACTTAGATTATAAAAACGAGCCAAACGAATTTTGTCTGTTTGGGTATCGTAAATAAAAAGCCGTGAATGGTCGCGCGGTTTAGCCGGCTCTTGAGCAATTAAAGCAGATGGTAGGTGATAGTGGTAGTCGGTTATTTTCAGCATATCGCCATTGATATTTAAAACGGCAGATTTTGTTCTTCACTGATTTCCTTATGCGAAAGCGTTTCGCCAACATGGCGATAGCGACACCATTTACAGTCCCGGCTTTCAGCGGGTAGTGGGCCTGATAATAGCTTATCGATTTTTTTGATAAAACTAAAAAAACCTATTTTCTCAATTGGTACCTCAAGCCACTTGGGTGGAAAATCGAGCCTGGCTACGCCATCTTCAAATACTGCCTGATCGGGATAAAAGATCAATAGCCCAAGTCTGGTGACATTAATTGGCGATCCGGTTTTGGGATGGGCCAGCGCAAACTGGTAGGCGGTAAGCTGTGTCCTATATTTCTCAATTTTGTCGTCATTGGGCTGGCTAATTTTTAAGTCAACCAGAGTATGTGTGCCGTCGGGATTTTTGACTAAAAGATCATATTTGCCTTTAATATATGCTGACGTTTCCGGAACAAGCTGCGATTCAACCCAGCCCTCCTGGCTTACCACCTGGCCATCGGGTAAATCAATAGCCAACTTCTTTAGATTGTGGCCAAGTAAGTTTCCCTGCAATCTAGAATTTATCGCTGAAAATACTCCCGGCATCGGCATGCTGGGCTGATAAATGCCGTGTTTTACTTTGAGGTAGTAGCAGAGCTTGCACTCTTCATACAGATAAGCAAAATCCGATGGTGACAGTTTGTACATATTTATTGGTCTCCTTTCTCGATCATCTCCTCCACTTTTCTTTTTGCCTCCTCCAGAAGCTCTTTTGACTTTTTCCTCGCCTCGTGAAATTTTCTAACTAACTCAGCAATTTTTTCCTGTGCAGTTTTTGGAAGAATGGGAATAAGTAACTCTTTCATCTGTTCAGGCCGCCAGTGAGAAATAATTGACCCTCCCGCGTCGCGTTCTGCCTGCATTTTTCCAATCAGTGAATTAATGCATAAAGCCAAATATTCAGCGTCAATATTTTCTTTGAGTTTTAGTCGTAAAATTCCCCCAGAGATTATACCCTCAACCGGTTCTTTGATCACATAAGCTATCCCTGGGTTAGCATCCTTTGTTAACAAAATTTCTCCGATTTGTGGTTCAAAATCTTTCTTTAATTTTTGATATAAGTCATCTTTTAAGTATTTTTGATCCTTATCGATAAGCTCTTGCTTTGTAACACTACTAACACGAATAAATAACTTTCCTTCTTCTTGGTAAACGTCGCTCCCCGGCTCAAATCCTTTTTTCATGGAAATTAACTCTTTCAATAGTTTTGAGCTTTTAGTTTTTAGTTTTGACATTAATTTCTCGTACTTTGGCTGAAAATATTCAGAGTCCATCCGATTTGCAATTTTTATGTCTGAAAAATTAACCACAAAACTTAGTTCATCCTTCGGTTTATAATCCGCCAATCCCAATTTTTCCAAAAGTAGATTTTCCGCTTGTTTGTACAAACTATTTGATTCTTCTACTTTCATTAAAGATCGATCATAAAACCCTTTTACGGCCAACTGTTTAATTAAAGATAAAAAAGGTATCTTATAACTTTTTATTTCTTCGTAGGCTAAAGCTGGTCTTGAATTTCCTGTAATTTTCTTATCAGATTGAAATCGACCATATTTTGAATTAAAAAAAGCTGAAATATATTCTGGAATTATTTCGTTTTTTAAATGAATTCTAACAGAATGCTGATTAATATTAGCTTCACCAAAATCCTTTTTATAAACTACAGATTTACCATATGAAACTCCGGTTATAGTAAGTAATACGTCTCCGTCTGCTAATCTTGATCTCTTTAATTGAACATTGTGAATTTTTTCATCAATAAAGACCACGTCTGATAAGTCAAAATACCCAGGCATAATGTTTTGAACTCTTAAGAATTTTATACCACTTAGAGGATATTCTGCCCCTAATGGTGTTGCACCACCAGTTAAAGAATTACCCTTGTCTAATAATTCTCCTAGTGTTTTTAAATTTTTACCAAATTCTTCAAGTTTATTATCTAACTCCAAATACTCCGGCTGATAATATTCCGCATCAATTCGTTTCGCTCCTTCGAGTTGGGATTTTTGGATAATTGAAAAATTCAACATAATGTTTATTACAGACCTTTTTGGGGATAATTGAGGATCTCAATATAGGCTAAAAAAGCTTTACCTTTATCGGTGATAAAATAATTATCATTACTAAAATTAATAAGATTACTTGTTAAAAGAAAATTCATATATTGCGTAAACGTCCAACTTGCAAAAACAGGAAATAGTCTTTGAGTTGATATAAAAGTAAAAATTATATCTTTACCAGCTTGTCCTGTAGGGAAAATTGATCTTAATCTTTTCAATAAATCTACCTGACTTCCAAAAACAACTCTATAGTTTCTCTCAAAATCTAAATATATTTGAGTATTGATAAGCTGCGTCTTAAGTGCTACATAACTTTTCCCCAGTGCTTCTATTTTTACTAAGTGCAGTTTTTCTTTCTCTTTGTAGTCTTCAATTATTTTTGGTTCAGGATTCTTTTGTATGGTTTCTTGTTGAGGGGCAGGTTCATTTAATCTTAATTGGTGTCCTCCGGGAAGTATTATTACTATGCCTTTACTGATAAGACTTGATATTTCATTCTTGAACAAAAAAATAGCAAATAATACAATAAGCGGCCAAAAAGAAGTTTTAAGAAAGTCAAAAAACATATCTGCCTTATCGAAATTCCACCGATAAATAAGAATAACAAATAGTCCTATGAAAATTAATATATAAATTTCTTTCAATAACGCAAATAATAATAAACGAATAGTTACACTTAAGCTTATAAATCTATTAATTAATTCATTATCAATTGAATTTTCTTGCTTCTTAAGCTTTGTCATTTTACCTCCAAAAACTAAAACTTTGCTCTTTGGCAAAATTGATAAAAGCTTCGGCGATTTTGTCTAGGTCGTGGTCGAGGATCTTGCGGCCGCGGGGAGCATGTTTGTAATTTCCTTTTTCATCTTTCTTATAAACATAATCCCCGGAATTATCTTTACCGGATTTCTTGGATACTGCCATAAAAATTGGGTAATCTTTTAATGGTTCCTCGTTTTCATTCCACTTTTGTAAAAATATAACACTGGTTTTTGTCCCGGTGTGAGGTTTAAAAGTATTTCCATGTAATCCTACTACCGCCAAAATGCGCGCTTTTTCAAAAAGCCACTCGCGGATAGTATGCATGTTGGTATTATTTAGTACGCCTTGAGGAAGAACTATTGCTAGCCGTCCGCCTGGTTTTATAGCATCAAGCGATCTTTCGATAAACAGAATATGCCGTTCGACGTTATTTTTCAATTTTCCATCTTTTTTAGCAAGTAGATATTGGCGCAGGAGTCCTTGCTCGGGATTTTCTCCGGCAAATGGCGGATTAGTCATCAAAATGTCAAAATTAAGATGGCGATAAGTAAGCTGATTGTCTTTTTGATCCGAAGGATTTTCAAATTGAGTCAATAGGTGCTTTAATCCAACTTTCGCATCTGCACTTTCCGGTCTTTGCCAGTCTCGAGCATCTAATGAATCCCTCTTAAAGATCTGGTGTTTTCCGTCACCAGCTATTAGCATCAAAGCTTGAGAAATACGGCGCATATTGTCATCAAAATCAATACCGAATAAATATTTTGACGCATAGTCTTTTTTAGCGGCATTAGTATTTAAAAAACGTTCCCACACGTGATACATGGCATGAAGAAGAAATCCGCCTGAGCCGCAGGCCGGATCGATAACATATTCGTTGTCCTTGGGATTCAGCATCCTTACGCACATTTTAATCACGTGGCGAGGGGTAAAATATTGTCCTTTTGTTCCTTTTGACACTTCGGTAATTAGGTACTCGAACGCACTATCAATAATTTCAAGCTCTCCCAGTCCGGTTTCAAACAACCGGAATTTTTCTAGAAAAGGTATACAAATATTAAGCCTGTCCGGAGACAGTTTAATTCTGTCGGATGTTTCAAATGTGTCTCGCCATTCTCTCACTGCATTTTTAAAAAGTTGATTAATAACTTCATAGGATTTTTCCGGATCCCGATACTTTCTAAAAATTACCTCTTGGTTTTCTCTTCGCTCTCTGGCCAGCTTTTCGTCGTATAGTTTAGCGTAGATAATTTTGAAGATTTCCTCAAACACGTTTGCTCCTGATCCGGCAAGAGCAAATTCTTCGATATGTTTTATGATTTCCACAAAATCAAATTTGGGATTAAGTTCTTTCCAAGTCCTTTTAATTTCAAATAAATCGTCAATTGTTTGGCCTACACCGGGTAGATCGCTTAAAGAATCTTCAAACTCTCGAGGATAAGGTCGATAGAGAATAATCTTTTCTATTCCATTTGACCAGACACCGATTTCGCAACCCTCAGAGTTAAGATAACTCTTTAACTGATCTATTGCCTTTTTTTCATTGGGATTTTTTACTTCCACAATAATATATGGGGTGATTTTATCTTTTTTATAAACAATAATATCAGCAGCCTTCGCATGTATCTCTCGACCGAAATGAATGCTTTTTTCAGTGTCAATACGATCAAACGAATAACCATAATGAAAGTTAAGTTTATGAAGCCACAACTGGCGGACTATCTCCTCCGGTTTCCCGACTAATTTATTTTCATCATAAACAAATCTTGATATGCCCGATTTTAAATCTTTTACATAAAATCGATGAGGTTCTTGTTCGCTTATATAAAGCACATCTTCCAAGTTAACATCAGTGAATTCCTTAAGGCCAAAAGCCAATTCTTGATTTTTAAAAATCTTTCCTACAATTTCACTAGTTTTGTTTGGTTTTACTGTTGGCATATTTGTTTAGGCAATTTTATTCATCTGCCCTTGTTTTACTACTGATAAAACTTTACCTTTCAAAACAACTTCTTCTGTAAAGTAAATAATTTTATATTCAGGATTCTCCGGTTTCAGATAAAGATAAGGCGGTTTATCCTCTGAAACAAAACGTTTGATTGTTGATTCACCACTGACCTCTGCTAAGACAATATCGCCTGAGCTAAATTCTTTCTCACTCTTCACAAGTACCACATCACCATCGTTTATACCAGCGTTTATCATGGAATCTCCATGAACTTTGAGTAAAAACACTTGATCTGCGAAACGAGCAACTCCTCCTGGTAATTCTTGCCATTCACCAGTCATCTCTATCGGATCAATTGGAAATCCTGCGGTTGTCACTCCGAGAAATGGGGCAAGCGGTGGTTTTCCCAGCGCCTCATAACCCAAGGGGAGAATTGCAATGCTTCTGGCAATGTTTTCATTTCTTTTTAAGAATTTACCTTCCACGAGCTTATTTAGAAGATCAATAACGGATTGATTAGAAACAATTTTTAGTTTCTTTCTCATTTCGTCAAACGTCGGAGGATAACCTTCATTTTTTATATAACTGTAGACAATTGAAAGCAATTCTTTTTGTCGAGGGGTAATCAAATTATTCATTATTTAATGATACCCGACTATTTATTCTGTGTCAACCAAAAATTGCTATAGGTTTTAACATTTTACAAGACCTGTCCATGAGGATTTTTTGACATCAACAAATTTTTATATTCGCCGATAACGGTTTTAGTCATCTTGGAGAAGGAATACTTTTCCAGGATGCCTGAATAATCGACTGTGGGCGGATTGGTAAGAAAACCAGCTATTTTCTCGCTGATATTTTTACTATTTTTTGGGTCAAAAGCGATAAATTGATCACCCAACAACTCTTTAAATACCGGTAGATTGGAAGCCAGAATAGGTAAATTAAAATAGACCGCCTCAATAATGGGGAGGCCAAAACCCTCAGACAGGGAGGGGTTAATCAAGGCTGATGCTTGTTGGTAAAAACCTATCCTTTCCTCAAGCGACGTTTTCAGATAAAAATGAACTCGGGGGTTTTTGGTCTGCGCGCGAAGCCTTTCTGAAAAATAGTTTTTCGGACCAACCAATACCAGTTGCAGATCAGGCCTTATGGTGAGAGCTTTAAAAGCAACAATTAACCGTTCGACGTTTTTATGAGGGTAAAAATTGCCCACATACAGAAGAAAAGGTTTAGGAGTCAAGTTAGACGATTTAGGAAGTTGATGATTTGAACTAGTCGCTTTTACAAGCTGGTAATCCACCCCCTCGCCTGTAACCGTGATCTTAGCGCCTATTTTTTTACCATAAATCGCAGTCAGTTGCTTCTTAACGCTTTCTGTTGGCGTGATGATTTTGGTAGCATTTTTGATCTGGGACGAAAGCACAAATTTAAAAACCAGGTGCTTAAACTCATAAATCAACGGTTGGAGCGTCGAGGCTCGACCGGTTTTAAATAAAAGCGGGGTGACGTCGTGGACAGTGGCGATAAACGGCCTGCCATATAACACCGGATAACTAAAATAAGTAAAATGCATCAAATCAAGATTGTCCTGATAAAGCTGTTGACAAAAACTCACCTGCTCAGCCAGACTGTGCCATCTGGATGTAGTCGGACGAATAATAAAAGATTTACTTTTAAAATCAACATTTACTTTCTTAGTATCTAACACATAAACATAAAACTGCATATCCGAAGGCGGCAACTCGTCAAGGTAATGAAGAAGATTGCGAATATACACCCCAACACCGGTCTCGTTGTACAGTCGGGCGTCAATGCCGATTCTCTTCATATTATTTACGGTTTAGTTTTAATTTGAGATCGATAAAAAAATTGACCAAACTATTTACCGGTGCCGGATTTTTTTGTGCGTAGTGTTTGGTATAAAAAATCTTCATCGACTGATAAAAATGCTTAGTTATTTGACTCCTTATCTGATTATGGCCGTTTTTCAGACCACTTTGGTGTTTGAGATGAAGTACGCGGTAGCGCGGAATATACATAATTTTGTAGCCCAGTTTTTTGATCCGATAAGACAGATCCAGATCTTCACCGTACATAAAAAACTGTTCATCAAAACCACCAACCTTCTCGATCACTTCACGCCGGGTTAAGTAAAAAGCACCGGTTGGAGAGTCGATTTCGTGCTCGCTATTAAGATCCAGATGTAACAGGTGATACCCACCAAACGAACGGCGTAATAGTGGAATCTTTCCTAAATACTGCTCCAGTTTGGAAAAATAGCAAAAGGTTCGCCAGATTGTGGGAAAGCCTCGGTGTGAGGCTGGATCAATCCCGCCCGAAGGCAGATTAACTTCTACCGTCAAAACCGCCACCTCCAGATGTTCATGTAGATAGTGAATAAGATCGTCAAAGTTGACCAATTTAATCATTACATCGGAGTTTAAAAATAAAATGTATCTCCCTTGGGCAAATTTCACACCCACGTTATTAGCTACGCCATAACCTTTGTTTTCCGGCAACTCAATCAGTTTCACCGGCAATCTTTTCAACATCTCTCTTGATCCGTCTGTTGAGGCGTTATCAACAACTATAATCTCCGAAGTGATTTTTTGTAGAGACAACGCCTGATGAAGAGCTTCAATACATTGCTTAGTGATGTCTTTAGTGTTGTATGAGGGAACAATGACTGATAGATCAACCATATCATTATTGTATACCCACCGTAGTTCAATTTGCAAAAGCAAAATGAACGTACGGAGGGTTATGCCGCTGAAAGATTGAATATTTTTGCAATTTTATCTGAAAGCGGTATAACTTTAGTCAAGCGAAATGCCAAGAGTATCCGTAAGTAACCACAGCATCAACGAAGAGGCTAATTTTAGCGCTTTGGAGACTGTTTTGCGCGGCGAGCCTTGCCTCCTGTCCCAACTGATCTTCTTTCTCGCGCACGCGAGTCGCGTGTTAACGAGCCTTCTTTTTTAAGGATTGGTCTGTAAGTATCTTTATCGACCAGGCTAAGAGCGCGGGAAAGGCCATGGACCACGGCCTCAAGCTGGCTGTTTTTTCCTCCACCCATTAATTTCACTGAGATAGAAAAACGACCAACATTGTCGGTTAATTCTAGAGGGCGAAGATATTGTTTTTGTTCATATTTGCTACTAAAAATTTTATCGATCGGTTTATCGTTTACCAAAAACTCACCCTGATTGATTTTCTTGTCTCCTACCGTAGCTGTCTTATCGCGCTTGGTAATATACAGACGGACACGCGCTACTGCGGTCTTTCGCCGGCCGACCCCTTCATAATATTGGACATCCTTTGTTTTTTTTGGCATATTAAATTTAAAATTTGTCTACTCTCAATAATTATTGATCTGTTTGGACTTTTGACTTTTAACTTTTGACTTTTAACTTTTGTTCAAACGGGTGTTTGTCATCATCAAAGACGTGAAGCCGTGCCAACCTGTTGTCTCTTAGTTTATTTTTAGGCAACATACCGGTTACAGCGTGACGAATGACTTCTTCCGGTCTTCTTTTAATTAACCCAAGAAATGTTTCTGTCCTCAAACCGCTTGGATAGCCGGAATAATACGTATATTTTTTGTTGTCGGCTTTTTTGCCGGTCAGTACCACTTTACTGGCGTTTATGACCACCACGTGATCGCCGTTGTCCAAATATGGAACGTACTGCACTTTGTGTTTACCCTGCAACAAACGGGCAATTTCTTGCGTTGTCCTTCCGAGAATTTTACCGCCAATATCTATTAAATGCCACTGATGAGTGATCTCTTTGGCCTTGAGCGGTCGGGTTGTTTCGGTTATTTTTGTCATAAGTTAAACAAAATTATTTTCTAACCTCTTCTTTGGGCGCTGGTTTCTTAGCTTCTTTTGCTTTCTTCTCCTTCTTCCAAGTGATAAGTACCGGAAATGCCCATTCAACACGCATCATCATTGCGCCGTCTGAACCGCGCGCTTCCAAACGCTTGAGCCTCAGATAACCGCTAGTTTGCGATTTGAGGGCTGGTGCAACCTGAGTCACCAGGGCTTCCAGATGCCTTTTATCAACAAAATAGCGCTTTAGCACATTCTGGTCGGATTGAGCATTTCTCTTGGCTTTATTGACGCACTTCTCTAAAAAGGGTTTAATCGCTTTGGCTTTTTTTTCTGTAGTCACCATGTGCCCATGTTCCAAAAAATTCACTGCCAACTTACGCATAAGCATTTCGTTGGCGTCTTTCCCTTTTTGAAATTTTACCTTTTTATCACGATGTCTCATAATTTTAGAACATAACGATTATTCAAGCTCTATCCCCATCTTTTGTAGTTCTTCCTCGATTAAATCGATAGATTTTTTGCCTACACCTTTTAATCCGACCAGGTTTTCTTTACCTCTTTTAACCAAATCAGCTACGGTCTCAATATTCTCCCTAAGGAGTGCGTTAATCACTCGGGAAGGCAGATTCAACTCGTCGATAATCGTTTCGTAAATTTTTTTATTGGCCAGTGCTTCTGCCGATGATTCTTTTTGTGCAGCCTGCTCTTCTTCTGTCTTAGCCACGTCTTTACCTGAGAACATATGACCATAATAACTAGACAGCAAAGCCGCCGACTGTTTCAAAGCCTCGGTAGGAGAAACGCTTTCGTCAGTCCACACTTCTAGTATCAATCTTTCAAAATTGGTTTTTCGGCCGACTCTGGCCTCTTCGATTTTGAAATTAACCCGTCGCACCGGCGAAAAAGCCGAATCAATGGTAATAAAACCCGTTTCTTTCTCTTGTTTTTCCTCGGAGGCAACAAAACCATAACCCACCTCCACCACCGCTTCTATCTCAAGTTCTACCTTGTTATCAGTAATCTCAGCAATATATTGATCGTCATTGACCACTGTGGCGTCACCTTTGCAATCGCGACCAATAATCTTTTTTGCCCCTTTAGCAGATATTGATATCCTAAATGGCCCTTCTCCAGAAGTGGTAAAACGTAACTGTTTCATATTTAAGACTATGTCCAATACCGACTCTTTGACTCCTTTAATAGAACTAAACAAATGAGGCGCTCCCTTGACTTTGACATAGCCAATTGCCGCCCCCGGTAATGAGGAGAGTAAAGTCCGCCGTAAAGAGTTGCCTAAACTGTTGCCAAAACTCTGGTGTAGAGGTTCAAAAATAAATCTGCCATAAGAGGACGACTCTTCCTCTTTTTTTATAAAAAATGCTGGTGAAACCATATTAATAATTGCGCCCTTAGATCGGGCAAATGATAAATTATTTTGAGTAAAACTCCACCACTAACCGTAAATTGATTTGCTTTTCGACAATCTCCGAACTTGGCTGTGCGATCAGTTTCCCAGCGTGGCCTTTAGTCTCCAACCACTCAGGTATAAGCGTGTCTTTTTTGGACAGCATTGCTTCAACAGCCGGTATCTTTAGTGTCTGCTTATCTGCAATCGAAATTGTATCTCCGACTTTGACCAGATAAGAAGCGACGTTCATCTTGGTATCATTGACTTTGATATGTTTATGAGCAATTAATTGTCTTGCCGCTGCTCGAGTAGGTACTAAACCAAGGCGGTAGACAATATTATCAAGTCTTCTTTCCAATAACTGTGACAGCAACATGCCGGTATTACCCTTCTTACGGGATGACGTCTTAAAATAATTTTTTAGCTGTGTTTCTGTCACCCCGAAGGTAAATCGTAATTTCTGCTTTTCTCTAAGCTGTTTAGAATGTTCTGACATCTTTCTTCTCCCCCGAACGCCATGTTGTCCCGGTAAAACGTTCATTTTTTTAAGAAGAGATGCGTGAGATTTGGATCCCGGGGTCTTTAAACCCAGATCTACTCCCTCACGGCGCGCAATTCTGTTTCTTGGTCCTGTATATCGCATAATAATTAAAATTAAACTCTTCTAATTTTTGGTGGACGAACACCGTTATGAGGCAACGGCGTCATATCTACGATCCGGTCTATGTCCAGTTCCGCACTTTTAATGACCCGTAAAGCCGCTTCTCTTCCCTGTCCTATCCCCTTCACAAAAACATCCACTTTGCGAAGATTGTGCTTTTCTATCGCTTTTTGAATAGCAGAACCGGCGGTAACGGTGGCTGCATGGGGCGTGGATTTTCGGGTGCCGGAAAAACCGTGCATACCCGAAGAATCGACCACGATCGGACTCCCCTTCTCGTCGGTTATGGTAATAAGAGTGTTATTAAAGGTTGCCATAATATAAATCCGGCCGTTTTCGATCATTCTGGTATTTTTACTTTTTTGCATAAGTTTTAAACTAATTTATTTGGACGCCGGTTTGTCTGTTGGGGTAGCCGCCTTAGGTTGACCTTGTTCGACCTTGGCCCAAGCTTCTTTCTTGAGGGCGCCTACTGTCTTTCTCTTACCTCTTTTAGTGCGCGCATTGGAGCGCGTCCGCTGACCTCTAACCGGTAATCCCCGCGAATGACGCAGTCCACGGTAACTGGCAATCTCTCTTAATCTTTTGATATTTTCATTAACCTCTTCTCTCAGGTCTCCTTCCACCTTAAACGATTTCTCAATAATGCCAATAATTTTTTTTATCTCATCTTCTGAAATCGCTTTGACTTTTTTGCCGGTATCAATGCCTGTTTGCTTGAGTATAGTTTTCGACGCTGACCACCCAATGCCATATAAAAGGGTCAGTGCAAAATCTATCCGTTTTTCATCCGGCAAAACCACTCCTAAAATGCGCGCCATAAAGATAATAACTAAATTATTAAACTATTATTCAAATTTTTTTCGTTTATTAAGACTTTTTAATTTTTGACTTTTGACTTTTGACTTTATCGACTTTCAAACTTTCAACTTTTGACTTTAATTTCAACCTTGTCTCTGCTTATGTCTGGGATTTTTACAAATCACATATAGACGCCCTTTTCTTTTGACGATCTTACAAAAAGCACACTTTAATTTGATTGACGACTGAATATTCATGTTGGTTCACTTTCGAAAGACTATTCTCCCTCTATTTAAGTCGTAAGGAGTCATCTCCAACTTGACCCGGTCTCCCGGTAAAATCTTAATATAATTTTTCCTCATTTTTCCTGATAAATAACACAAAATTATCTTTTCACTGTCGTCCAACTTCACTCGAAAAAGAGTGTTGGGAAGATTCTCGACCACTTCCCCTTCAACAACCAAAACATTATCTTTCATAAAAGGTATATTTTAACATACGCTAAGCCAAAATGTAACCCTTATCTCCAATAATCGCAACCGTGTGTTCAAAACAGGCAGACAAACCACTATCGCTTGTTTTAATCGACCACTCACCCCGCTTTTCATAAACAATCTCTTCAGAACCCATCGAGTAAATCACCTCGATGGCAATCACCAGGCCTTCACAGATACGCTCGGTCTTTTCTATTGGGCGATCCAGATAATTAAAAACAAAAGGATCTTCGTGCAATTGACGCCCGATTCCATGCCCGGTCAAGTCTTTGAGGACAAAAAAATGCTTGGCGTATATCTCCTTTTCAATTGCCTGGGATATGTGTCCGAGATGATTATTCACCCTTGCCTGAGCGATGCCTTTTGCCAGAGCCTGCCGTCCGGTTTGTAAAAATGCTTCCAGTTTAGGTTTATGAACAGTTCCAACCACCAACGACGTGGCATAGTCGGTATGATAACCTCGATATAAAACTCCGATGTCGATTGTCAACAGTTCCCCTTCCCTCAGTGCCCGATTACTAGGCGGCGTATGCACTGCCTGTTCGTTAATCGGAGTACACAGCGTCCATTGATAACCCGAAACAGACCTAAACGAGGGTTCACCCCCGTACTCTTTTAAAATTGATTCTGCCGTTTTGTCAAGGTAACTAGTTGTGACGCCCGGTTTAACCAAGGGTAATACTTTGGCAAT
This sequence comes from Candidatus Roizmanbacteria bacterium RIFCSPLOWO2_01_FULL_41_22, assembly GCA_001789805.1. Classification (GTDB taxonomy): domain Bacteria; phylum Patescibacteriota; class Microgenomatia; order UBA1406; family GWC2-37-13; genus 2-01-FULL-41-22. Next base: position 13,285 of record MGAR01000031.1, on the reverse strand, counting down.
GGTCTTTTGTAAAATTTTGCCTCCCTGCTTCATTATCTCTATCTCTTCCCGCGTCTTAAGATTAATCATTTTTTAGGCAAAATAAACTACCCGATCAACTTCTTCCAACTTATCATGAAACTGTTCTAAAGAATAATTATTTTTTATCAAAAAATCGGCCATGGCAATGGTTGGACCCATATTCGTACCTAAAAGTTCGTTGATCTCTCTTTCTTCGCCCCATAGTTTAGGCCGATATTTCCTCCCGGCAGCCCGTTCTCTTCTAATATCTTTATCTGCATAAATATTTAGAATATAGATTCTCACCTCAGGAAATCGTTTTTTTAAATATAGACATTCTTCCCAAGAACGCATACCCTCAACAACCACTATTGATTTCTTTTTAAGACTTTCTCTTATATATTGCTCATTCATTTGCGCAAAAACATCTGCTCCCCTTTTTTTTCTCCAGCCTTCACGAAGCCTTTTATGAGTCTTCTCGTCGTGTTTGAGTTGATGCTGGTCGATATAATCATTTAATACTTGACCAAACTTTACTATCGGCACATTTTTATGAACAAAAAAATTAGCTGCTTCTGTCTTACCACTACCTGGTAAGCCGACGATGGCAATAATCGCTTTTTTCTTTTGCTGCCAGGTCTTAATCTGGTTTTTAATAAGCTGTTTACCTAGACTCTTGAGGATGTTACGATTCACCTTTTCAATCTTTTCCGTACCGTCGATAGTAACTAACTTGCCTTCTTCTTCATAGTATTTAATAACCGCACTTGTGTGTTTGTGGAATAGTTCTATCCGCTTAACAATTGCTTTGACCGTATTGTCGTCACGATTATCTTTTCGGTAAGCCAGTCGCCAAAGCGCTTCTTTGTCTGGTACCTCAAGATAAATCACCTTATCAACATTATTTTTATAGAGCTTGGCTTGTTTGAGAGTTCGCGGGAAGCCGTCAAGAATATAGCCTCGCTTATACTCTGGCTTTGATAAATAAGTATTAACTATCTCAATAGTCAGATCGTCGGGGATCAGTAAGCCCGAAGACATAAGAAGCTTCACTTCATGACCTAACTTGGTTTTTTCCTTGGCAATCGCCCGAAAAATATGTCCGGTTGACAGGTAGGGAATTTTCAGTTGTTTCGATAGTAAATTACCTTGTGTTGATTTACCCGATCCCTGAATGCCGATTAAGACTAGTTTCATATAATTTAGCCAAGTTTCTTCTTCTCCTTATGATCCGTGTGTTTATTGCACTTTGAACAAAACTTTTTAATTTTGATCGCTACGGTAGTATTTATCTTATTCTTTTCGATGACGTAATTTTGCGTATTGCAAACACCACAGACCAACCCCAACTTGACTCGAGAGCTTTTTTTTGCCATAAAACGTAAACTTAATAAATTTTAATATGTGATTACTGCACAAACCGGTCATAGTTTTTCATAACTAGCTGTGCCTCGACCATCTTAAATGTTTCCAAAATTACTGAAACCACGATAAGAATACCCGTTCCTCCAATTACCAAACCGCTGATACCTGTAAATTTGGAGACAATCGCCGGCAGAATCGCAATCAAACCAAGAAATAACGCACCAACTGTGGTGATCTTATATAAAATTTTCTCTAGATATTGTTTTGTTGCAGAACCTGGCCGGATACCCGGGATAAAACCACCGTGTTTCTGGATCTCATCGGCAATCTTTTGCGGGTTAAAAACAATCATAGTATAAAAAAAAGTAAATCCGATTACCAGCACGAAATAAAAAAAGTTGTAAAAGAAACCTGATGGATCAAAGGCATTTGCCAAAAAAGTGGCAATACCGCTTACGACCTGGTTACTTGAGTATTTTAAGAAGTTACCAACAAGCTGAGGAAACAAAACAAAAGAAACCGCAAAAATGATAGGAATGACTCCGGCCTGGTTAAGCTTTAATGGTAGAAAGTTAGTCGCCGCTTGATACATCTTATTGCCTTTTATGCGTTTGGCATAGTAAACCGGTATCTTCCTGACTGCCTCATTGATAAAAACTACCGCCGCTATCACGACAGCCGAGATTATGGCAAAAACCAAAATATTGACTACCATTTCTTGACTGGCAACACTCACCGTCTTACCCAAAAGGATGGGTATCCGGCCGACAATACCGGCAAATATGATAAGTGAGATGCCGTTACCTAGTCCAAACTCAGAGATCAGCTCTCCAAACCAGACCAGGATAAAAGTCCCCGCTACCAACGTAAAAATAAAAGTAAAAAACTCAAGCGGTGTAAGAGTGCTGATAATTTTCTGATTTCGGAGCAACATATAGATGCCAACCGACTGAACAACAGTGAGAGGCACTGTCAGAAAACGGGTATATTGATTCAGCTTATACTTACCGTAATCACCTTCTTTGGCCAACTGTTCAAGCTTAGGAAAGACCATCGATAATAACTGGATGATAATTGAAGCGTTGATGTAAGGATTAAGTCCCAAAGCCATTACCGAGAAATTGATCAAAGTGCCGCCAGAAAAAATATCCAGAAGCGATAAAAACTGACTCTGTGCAAAAAGGACGCGTAAACGCTCAAGGTTGATAACCGAGACTGGCACAAAGGCAAATATTCGGAAAGCCAGGAAGATAAACAGGGTAAAAAACAGTTTTTTTCTTAATGTCTCATCTTTTAATAATGACCGGATCTTTTCTTTGACTTCTTTCATACCAGCTTTACCTCGCCGCCAAGCTTTTCGATCTGTTTTTTGACGGCCTGCGAAACTGGTAATTTCACAATCAACTTTCTCTCCAGTGTACCACTCGCTAACACTTTGAGCGTCTTAACCTCTTCTTTCCTGATCAATAATTTTTTCTTAATTAAAGACTGTATGTCGATCGTATCGCCGTCTTTGAAGACGTTTAAATCTTTAAGATGAATGATAAAAGCCGGCTTTTTTAAGGGCTTGTTCCTCCCTTTTCCCCGCCAAAGAGGAAATTTTTTAACATAACGCCCCTGGCCGCCTTCAAAGTGCAAAGGAATGCTCTCGCGGGCTTTCTGATGGCGGGTTGTACCACGACCCGACTTTGACCCTTTTCCACTTCCCAAGCCTCGACCGACTCTTTTTTTCTTTTTTTGGTTAATTTTTGTAAGTGATGATAGGATATTGGTCATAGAATTGATTGATTTTTATGATTTCTTAACTATTTTTACCGGCTTTTTTGCGGTCTTTTCTACTGGTTTTGCCGGTTTTTCCCTCTCTGGTTTAAGTTGTATTGGTTTAGTTTCTTGTTTAGTCAACTGAACTGGTTCGCTTTTTGAACTTTTTGATCTTGGTCTTAATTTTTTTATTGCCTCAATCATTGCGTGGGCATTGACCACCTGGTTGCGTGAACCGATCACTTTACCCGAGGCGTTGTAGACCCCGGCCAGATCCAAAATAATCCGGGCCACTCCACCGACTTTGAGACCCGTGCCTTCAGGCGCCGGCTTAAGTAAAATTTTAGCAGCCTTGTATTTAAACATTATCTGGTGAGGCAGCGACTGTTTATAAATAGGAACTCTGATTAAATTTTTCTTAGCCTGTGCAACCGCTTTTTGAATTGAGGGAGGCACTTCAAGTGACCGACCCATTCCAATTCCTACGCGTCCTTTACGGTCACCAACCGCAACCAAAGTGGAAAAGGTGACATAATTGCCACCGGTGACTTTTTTGGAAACACGTCGAATAAGTAAAATCCGCTCTTCTAATTTTTCTGACTGTGGCAAACCTTGTCTGTTAAACATGATAATCAAAAATGATAATAATGCCCATTAAACTTTGATGCCCCCCTCTCGCAATCCCTCTGCCAACGCTTTTACCCGACCATTATAAGCATAACGACTGCGATCAAAAACCGCTTGTTTGATCTTGACCTGTAACAGCTCTGAGGCCAATTTTTTCCCAACGGCTTTTGCTACAACGCTTTTAGTCATTTTTCCATCCTTGACGGTCTTACTGAAAACCGCGGTAATCGTGATTTTTTTATCATCGTCAATAGCCTGGACATAAATATTCTTGTTAGAACGATAAACGCAAATCCTCGGACATACTATAGTGCCGTGAATATTAGCACTGACTCGTCTTTTGCGGCGATCGGTTCTTTGGCGATTAATGTTTATCATATCAAAAATTAATGTTTTAAGCGGTCTTAGCCTTTTTACCCGGTTTAAGCTTTATAACTTCTCCTTCATAACGGATACCTTTACCTTTATACACATCGGGTCGCCTGATCATTTTGATCTGATGAGCAACCTGGCCTACCAACTGCTTGTCAACGCCCGAAATTACCACTTTATTAGTGCCTTCCACTCGATACTGCACTCCTGCCACCTGCTTAAAAACAACCGGATGGGAAAAACCCAGCTTAAAGACAACGTCTTGCCCCTGTAGTTTAACGGTAAATCCCGTCCCTACTACATCCAAGCGCTTTTCCCAGCCTTTCTCAACGCCAAAAATCGCGTTAGCAAACAGGCTGCGGTACAGGCCGTGAAGCGCCTTATCCTTCGCATTATTACCCTTTCTCTTCACCAAAAATACTCCCTCCTCCTGCTTTATTTCAAGCACCTTTTGAGGAAAAGTCAGGGTCATTTCGCCCTTAGCCCCTTTGAAATGGACAGATTCACCTGATACGGCAATCTGCACAGTATTTAGAACCTGAACTGGTTTCTGGCCGATTTTGGACATAATTACCAAATCTCAAATAATAACTCACCGCCTAGTTTTAGCTTTTTAGCTTCCTTATTAGTCAATATGCCTTTTGAAGTAGAGATAAACGCATGGCCCAAACCCCCGATCACTGGCTTTAGTTCTTTGGCCGTGATATACCATCGACGTCCCGGTTTGGAAAATAATTTCACATCAGTTACCGCGGATTCTCCATCTTCAAACTTCAGATCAATGGTGATTTTTTTCACCTTATCTCCTGTCACAGTATAGCCTGTGATGTAGCCAGCCTCTGCTAGTTTTTTGAGCAGTTCTTCTCTGTAGCGGGAATGAACCGATGCCACCTGCGATTTATGACTCATGTATCCGTTTTTAATGATTATTATTAAGTCGATGATTGGATCCATATAAACTACGAATTCAAAATTTTAAATTTATTTTTAGGTCTTTTCGGCGGTGCGCTTGGTGATTTTACCGTGTCCCCGGAAAGTCCTGGTTGGCGAAAACTCTCCCAAACGATGGCCGACCATTCCTTCGGTAATTAATATCTCTATAAACTTTTTTCCGTTATGTATGCTGATGTGATGACCGACAAAAAGTGGCGCAATCTGGCAGTCTCTGGCCCAGGTCTTGATTGGTTCGCGGGCACCGGTGCTCTTTTGCTTCTCGATCTTCTTTTGCAAATTTTCATCAACATACGGGCCTTTTTTTAATGATCTACTCATAATTTTTTACCAAGAAATTTTTCTAACTCCAGGAATCTCCCCTTGCAACGCTTTTTCTCTAAAACAAATCCGACACAAACCAAACCGCCTCATATAACCTCTGGCGCGTCCACACAAAGGACAACGATTTCGATCTCTGACTGTAAATTTTTGTTTTTTTCTAAATTTTACTTCGTCTGATGTCTTTGCCATTAAATAATATATAAATAAGTAACTCGCTTTAAGGGGCCGATTTAACAAACGGGATACCCAATGTTTCAAACAACTTTCTACCTATTTCATGACTTTTAGAATTTGTCACCACCGTCACTTGTAAACCTCTTATTTTATCAATTTTGTCAAATTCTATCTCGGGAAAAATCGTCTGCTCGGTAAAACCAATGTTTAGATTACCGTGGTTATCAACGCTTGAGACTTTAACACCGCGAAAATCCTTTAAGCGCGGGATGACTATTTTAATCAATTTTTCCAAAAAATCGTACATGTATTTACCCCTTAAGGTGACTTTTACCCCAATCGGGAGTCCTTCTCTGATTTTAAAAGCCGAAACCGACCGTCGGGCTTTGGTAACTACTGTCTTTTGACCGGTAATGGTCTGCACCTGCTCTTGAATCTTGGCAATCACTCCTTTGTTAGTGACTGCCTCACCCGCTCCGACATTGACCACGATCTTCAAAACGCCCGGTACAGCCAGTTGATTGGCAATATTCAGATCCTTCATCATCTTTTTTCTTACCTCCTGATTGTAATATTCTTTTATCGACATAAGCCGTTTTACCTGAAAAATATTATTTCACTCCTTATCCTTGGGTTAAATTGTGCTTTGACACTTTTTACAAATGCGCATTTTCCGATCTTTGGTGACTTTATAGCCTACTCTTGTGGCCTTGCTGCACTTGGGACAGATCAACATCACTTTGGCCGATTTTAATGGCCTGGGAATGTCCACAACGCCACCTTGGGGCATCTGTTCACTCTTTTTAACATGTTTTTTATAAATATTTACACCCGGAATAATAACACTTCCCGTCTTTTTATATACGCGTTCGACAATGCCTTCGCGCCCACGATCTTTGCCGGCTGTAATTTTTACCTTGTCTCCTTTTTTAAGTTTCATAAAATCTTTAATAAACTTCCTCCGCTAAACTGGCAATTTTATTAAAACCATTGTCTTTGATTTCTTTGGCCAAGGGTCCAAATATCCGTGTCCCTTTGGGGTCTTTGACGTCTTTTGCCGCTAAAATCACACAAGCGTTATCGTCAAACCGGATGTAACTACCATCTTCACGTCTTTTTTCCTTTTTGGTTCTTACAATTACCGCATACACCACTTCTCCCTTTTTAACCTGACCAAAAGGCTGCGCTTCTTTGACTACACCAGTAATTACCTCACCAACGGTAGCTTTTAATTTATTACCTCTTTTGGGCATGCCAATCATCTGGAGTTTTTTCGCTCCGGTATTATCGGCCACTACCAGCATTGATCTAAGCTGTAACATAAAAATAGAATCTTAATATTAAATTTAAAATAAACTAACTTTTAATCTTTTTCTCCTTAACTTGGGCTTCCGAAATCACTTCAAAATGCTTATCTTTGGAGATCGGTCTTGTTTCCCGGATCGTGACTACGTCGCCTTCTTTGATCGTCTTGCCTTCATAATGAGCTTTGTAATTTTTAAAGCTGATGATCACCTTTTGATACAGAGGATGCCTCATCTTGCGTTCAACCCGCACGACTATCGTTTTTTGCATTTTGGTGGAAACAACTGTACCGGTAAGTGTTTTAATCATAAAAATTAAGATAAATTATTAGACTCTGCATCTTTCTTTTGTCCGTGAACGGTCAATGATACCGCCAGCCTTTTTCTTTTTTTCATCAGGGCGTTGGTGTCTTTGGGCGGATTAGCTTTGATATCAAGACGCATCTTGGCGATCTCTTCTTTTGCCGCCTGGATTTCGCGCTCAAGCTCTTTGATTGTGTTTTTATTTAATTCGGTAGTTAATTTTTTCATATTGATCTATTAATAATCCTTGTTTTAACCGACAACTTGGCTGCAACATTTTCCAAAACCATCTTGGATTCAACCTCTGATAAACCGTCTATCTCAAAAAGTACCCGGCCTGGCGAAACCGAAGATACAAAATAAGCCACATCGCCTTTTCCTGCACCCATCGTCACTTCAGGCGGTTTTTTGCTGTAGGGCTTATTGGGAAAAATCCGAATCCAAAATTTGCCATTTTTTCTGGTAGCCCTGGCTAATACCACACGCGAGGCCTCAATTTCGCGGTCTTTAATCCATCCTTTATCAAGTGACCGCAAGGCATAAGTTCCAAAATTGATCTTGTCGCCTTTTACAGCTATTCTCCGCCACGTACCTCGGAATTGTTTACGATATTTTTGTCTTTTAGGCGCTAACATAAATTTTTATCTGTGAATCCAAACCTTAACTCCGATATAACCTGATTTGGTCAAAGCGGGATACTTGGAAAAATCAACGTCCTCACGGATAGTGGATGTTGGGATAGTACCCATAAAATACTTTTCTCGGCGGGATATCTCAGCTCCGGCAATACGACCACCAAGTTGAATTTTAATACCTCTTCCTCCGGCTTCCTTTACCCGATCCATCGCATTATGCACCACTCCGCGATGAGGAAAATTTCTCACTAGCTTTTCGGCGATAGTTTGGGCCACATAATAAGCGTTCAAATATGGCTTTTTTACCGGCTCTATTTTCAGATCAATCTTTATTTCTTTACCCTTTTTCTTACCTTGAAACGACTTCAACTGGGAGACGATAATCCTTTTGACTTCCTCCAGACCCTTTCCTCCACGGCCTATAATCATCCCTGGTTTAACCGAATAAACAACAACCGTGATCTTGTTGATCGCCCGCTCGATATCAACCTGGGTTACCGAAGCGTAACTATAGGCTTTTAACAACTTCATACGGATGTTGATATCTTCGTTAATGGACGTACGGAACACTTTTTTATCCGAGAAAAACCAACGAGATGACCAGTTAAAGGTGATTCCCAGTCGCAATCCTTTTGGATGAACTTTTTGACCCATATTTTCTAAATAATTAATTAATAGTAATTGTCTAAGACGAACTACTTTTTAGGTTGTCTTCTTATCATTTTTACCTGCTTTTAAAGCCTTTTTTTGACTTTTTACTTCCGACTTTGCTTTTATTTCCTCTTTCATTTCTTTCTTAACTGGCGTTTGTACTGGTTTTGCCGCTGTTAAAATCATTTTAACATGACAATAACGACGCTTAAAAGGCCGGACGCTGCCGCGAGCATTAGGTAAATATCTTTTTAAAGCCTGACCTGCTTCAACTGTCAAAAGTTTGAATTTTAACATATCCTCACTGACCTTTAAACTACTTTTTGCATTGGCAATGGCCGAATGTAGAACTTGATAAAATATTTTTCCCGACCTGTAAGGCGAGTACATCAGGTACTCTAATGCCTGCGCTGGCTTGTATTTTTTAATCTCAGGCAGCAAAAAACGCATCTTTTTCGGGGTAATTTTCAAATTTTTAAAATATGTCAGCGATTCCATAGTTTATTTGCGACGCTTAATGATAAATTTATTACTCCATTTATTCTTGGTTCTGGTTTTTTTTCCACGGGCCGGCTTTCCCCAAGGGGTTTTGGGATGCATTCCCTCACCGGATCGACCTTCGCCGCCGCCATGTGGATGCGAACGCGGATTTTGGGCAGTTCCTCGAACTGTTGGCCGTATGCCCATCAGTATATTTCTGCCGGCTTTGCCGATTTTTTCATATTTGTGTTCGATATTGCCTACTCTCCCGACTGTAGCCCAACAGTTGTCCTGAAATTTTCTCAACTCACCTGACGATAACTTGATATTGACATAGGCTCCCTCTTTGGCGACAACCGAGGCAAAGGTGCCGGCGCCACGAACCATTGCTCCTCCTTTTCCCGGATATATCTCGATGTTGTGCACTTCAATCCCAACTGGGATATTTTTCAAAGGTAAGGAGTTGCCTATTTTTACATCGGCTTTTTCTGAAGCGATAATAGAATCACCAATTTTAAGATCAGCAGGGTGGAGGATATATCTCTTCTCTCCGTCTTTATAGGCCGCCAGGGCAATATGAGCGTTTCGGTTGGGATCGTACTCGATTGTTTCGATTTTTGCTATCATATCCCGTTTATCTCTTTTGAAATCAACATGCCGGTAATACCTCTTTTGTCTTCCTCCCTGGTGTCTGACCGAGACTGAACCTGTTGAATCGCGTCCCGAATGCTTTTTCAGGATGCTGGTCAATTTTTTTTCCGGATTTTGAGTTTTTGGTAGAACAATTTTTACCATAAATTTGAAAATTGAATTTTACACTTTATGCTTTCGGAAAAAGGTTAATCGTCCCTTCCTTAACTGAAATATAGGCAATTTTCCTATTAGCTTGTGGCACCGGATACATCCGTTTACCGGCTTTTTTAATCTTCCCTTTACGGATTGTTATTTTGACTTCCGCCACTTTAACTTTATATAAAAGCTCTACAGCCGCAGCAATCTGATTTTTATTAGCTCTTGCTGCAACCGTAAAGGCATAGACGTTATTTTGGGCCATCTGAGTAGCTTTTTCTGTCAGGACCGGTGATATCAAAATCGTATTAATTTGCATTTTGTTTTAAAAAGTGTTTCTCTAATACAGTCAAAGCCTCTTCTAAAAATATCACCGCGTTTGATCTCATTAATATATACGGATTGAGACTAGCGGCCTGGGTCATCTCAACATTTGGCAGGTTGCGTGCTGATAAAACATAGCCGTTTTTTTCCATTTTCGGCATAACTAATAAAAACTTCCCTTTCTCCTTTTTTATTGTTTTCAGAAACAAAGCCACTTCTTTGGTTTTTGGCTTCATTTTCCCTACCTCGTCTTGCAAAGCAAATATTTCCTTATCGTTGGCCTTTACGGTCAGACTGCTAAATAAAGCCAGCGTCTTTTGTTTTTTATTCATTTTTAAGGAATAATCCCGCGGTTTTGGCCCGAAAGTGATACCGCCTCCGACAAAAATCGGGGCTTTGATTGAGCCGTGCCGGGCATTACCCGTCCCTTTCTGACGATAAATTTTTCTGGTTGAACCTGTTACTTCACCTCTGGTTTTGGTCGATGCGTTACCCTGCCTTTGATTCTGTAAATAAACCCTCACATACTGCTTAATAAGCGGAATATTTACTTTAACGCCAAAAATCGCTTTGGGTAAAGCCGCCAAACCTACTGTTTTTCCCTTAAGATCGTAGACTGATACTTCTAAGGGTTTTTCTGTCTTGGCTTTGGGCTGTGGCTTAACTTTAACTGTCTTAGAATTGATTTTGGTGTCTGGCATATATATATTTAAAATTATCTTTTATCAGAAACTACTTCCACCAAAGTGTGGATGTGTCCGGGAATCAGTCCCTTCACGGCCAAACTTTGATCTTCCGCCTTCATGATCCGCAGTCCCCGTACCGTGACCCGCTCATTACCCATGCGACCGGCCATTCTCTTACCTTTATAGGTGCGACCCGGGGTGGTGGTCTGGCCCATGGAACCTGGAGCGCGCTCACGATCGGACTGTCCGTGGGTCCTGGGGCCGCCGGCAAAATGATGTCTTTTTACCACTCCTTGGAAGCCTTTTCCTTTGGATACACCTGTCACCCGCACTTTTTCCCCAACTTTAAAAAGGACTGATGGCTTTAACTCTCCACCGATAAACACTTTAGTTTCTCCAATTAATACTCCCTTTTTTCCTTCCTCTTCAACCGGGCTGCAGCTTGTGACTACAGAGTTGACGCGAACCTCCTTTAAAAAACGAAGCGGGGTTTCTATCCCCGCTTTTTTTAACTGCCCTTGAACGGTTTTGGCAATTCTTTTGCTTTGACCAAAACCAAGCTTAAAAGTACAGTAATCCCGATTGTTTGAGCGGGACCACCTCAAGTCAACTAAAAAGCAAGGTGACGTCCTAATAGACGTCACCGGCACTCTTTGGCCTTGCTCATCAAACATCTGCGACTGACTTATTTTTTCTCCTAAAACAACGGCTGTCATGATAATAAAAATGAATACTTACCAAATTCCTGCAATAAATTTACGAAAAAAAAGAGCCCCAGATCGGGGCTTCTTCTGCCTGTTGCCAATCTGTATAGCCTTATGTTGATACTGAGTTCAACATGATTGTCATGAACATCAAAAGAATTATATAATACGCTTTGTTTATGTTCAACTACATCTTCACTTCCACTTCCACTCCAGCCGGTAATTCCAAATGCATCAAAGAGTCGATGGTCTGATTTGTGGGGTTTACGATATCTAATAGTCGTTTATGAATAATCAGTCCAAAATGTTCGCGCGAGTCTTTGTCGGTAAAAGTAGACTTATTCACCACATACACTTCCCTTTTGGTTGGCAGTGGAACCGGTCCAATAATCGACGCCCCAGTCTTGATTGCCGTGTCAACAATTTTTTGACAGGTTTCATCAATGAGTCGATGATCGTAAGACTTTAATCGAATGCGTATTCTCCCTTTCGGCATAATATAAACGTGCAATAAATAAACAATATGCTGGCTACTCAAAGCCAGGTCATCCGCTTCTCAAAAAAACGAAGCGCCTACTTAAGCGGCAAAGCGGGGGTTTAGAACTTCCTGATTTCATTTCAGTATCTTGATGACCACGCCAGCTCCCACGGTATGACCGCCTTCGCGAATAGCAAACTTCAATCCTTCTTCAAGCGCAATCGGGTAAATCAGTTTTGCTTTCACTTTGACGTTATCGCCGGGCATGACCATCTCGACGTTGGCCGGTAGTTCAATCTCGCCGGTGACGTCGGTTGTCCGGATATAAAACTGTGGTCTGTACCCTTTGAAAAACGGCGTATGTCGACCACCTTCTTCTTTAGTAAGAACGTAAATTTCCGCTTCAAATTCGGTATGAGGTGTCACCGAACCTGGTTTGGCCAACACCTGACCTCTTTCGACATCATCCTTCTCGATGCCTCGAAGCAACAGACCGGTGTTGTCGCCAGCTCTGGCTTCTGATAAGGTTTTTCTAAACATCTCAATTCCGGTAACAATTGTTTTGCGTGATGGTTTGACACCAACAATTTCTACTTCCTCGTTGACCTTAAGTTCGCCTCTTTCCACTCTACCGGTAACCACTGTTCCGCGGCCGGAGATGGTAAAGACGTCTTCGACAGGCATCAAGAAAGGCTTATCGATCGGTCTTTTTGGTTCTGGCACATACTCATCGACTTTCTGAATCAATTCCTCAATAGCTTTGATAGAGGCCGGGTCATCTTGCAGAGCTTTGAGCGCTGATCCGCGGATCACTGGCACTTCGTCGCCTGGGTATTTGTATTTTTTTAGAAGGTCGCGCACTTCCATTTCCACCAGATCAATAATCTCTTTGTCTTGAACCATGTCTACTTTGTTTAAAAAAACTACGATCGCCGGGACATTAACCTGGCGGGCTAAAAGAATATGTTCTCGAGTCTGAGGCATTGGGCCATCCGGAGCCGACACTACTAAAATCGCTCCATCCATCTGGGCAGCACCGGTAATCATGTTTTTGATGTAATCGGCGTGTCCAGGGGCGTCAATATGCGCATAATGGCGTTTTGCGGTTTCATATTCTGAATGGTGGATGTTGATAGTCACTCCACGAGCTCTTTCTTCCGGCGCTTTGTCTATATCTTCATACCTAAGAAACTTGGCCAAGCCCTTTTTGGAGAGTACGTAATGGATAGCTGATGTGGTGGTAGTTTTACCGTGATCGACATGTCCGATAGTACCAATGTTTACATGGGGTTTATTCCTCTGAAATACGCCTTGTGCCATAGGATATATATTAAATTAATAAATAAAATAATAACTT
>MGAR01000030.1 GCA_001789805.1 Candidatus Roizmanbacteria bacterium RIFCSPLOWO2_01_FULL_41_22 | reverse complement strand
GCGAGTTCATAAAAGTTTAAACAATATTTCACCTATCAATTATCTGTTATCTATTCTTCCTCAAGAGTGCCATATGTATGGAACTCATACATCAGCTTGACTTTTCGAAGAAATACTGTATTATAGGATTGAAACACGCCTTAATTACTAAATATAGACCTAAGGAGGTGAACGAGATAGAAAATTTTGGACTTAAATTGATAACTTTTTTTACTGAAAGAAAACTTTATTATAATTTTAATTTTTAAACTATGGCAGAAAAAATATCAAGAAGAGGATTTCTTCGAGCAGCAGGAGTTTTGACTGGTGGTGGACTAGCAATTATCGCAGCACCAGTATTAGCAGGTTCTACTGTGCATGGTGAGATAAGTCCGAAGAGGGAAGCTGCACCTCCTACCAATTTTGATGAGTTAGTTGCTAAAGCTAGGGAGAGAAGATTATTAAAAAAAGCTGAAAAGTTAACGAAGGGGACAGCGCTCAAATATGGTAATGATACAGAATGGCAAACGAGACCCATCTCTGGTCAAATAGCACCGGTGGAAACATTTGACAGGGCTTTAATAGAAGCAGAGGTAAATAATGATGAAAAATCGTTTTATAGTACAGTTTATGCTCTCCAATTACAGGCTGCAGCTGTCGACCAAAATAACGGTCGTCTTCCGGTCGCCACAATCGAAACAAGTGACCGACCAGAGGGAACAAATGTAGTACTGCCTGATGCTGACTTAACACGAAATTTTGGTGGCGTCTTTTGGTTATATTATCAATGGGATGGAGTTAGTCATAATGCCCCAGTATATCCAGAAGGATATCAGGAAACAGCTCGACTTTCAGTTGGAAATGAGGGGGGATATATAGCGGTTGGTTTGGCTCAGGGAATTGATCCAACAACCAGCCAGATTTTTACCAGTCGACAAGCTAATCCTGAATGGGGCGTAAGAGTGCAATAAGAATAGGTTTTTATTTTTCTTAAACCTCCATCTTCAAGGTGGAGGTTTTTTTATGGCAATGGGATACGCTTGCTTTATCGTTAATAATTTGCTATACTATAGGATTAATATTTATTAACTTACTTAACATTCTATGAGATATAGTAACTTAATCGCTGTAGGCGCAGTTGTCTTGATCCTGGGCGTTTATGGCTTAATATCATATCAACAAACAACGAAAAATGCGGCCGTAGACAGCTGTATACGCGCGGCTACGAGCCAGACTACTGAAGCCTCGGAAGGAAGAAATAGAATTACCAGCGAACCAAACACCCAATGGTATGAACAGTGCATGAGGGATAAGGGATACAAATAACACATATAACATGAAACACGAAACATGTAACATAAAAATTCCGTTGGTGTCGGTAGTTATTCCGGTGTTTAACGGTTCTCCTTTTTTGGCCGAGGCAGTGGAATCGGTGCAAAAAAATACCTATCGCGCCTTCGAAATTATCCTGATTGACGATGGTTCCACTGACCGTAGCCAGGAATTATGCCACTCTCTTGAAAAAAAATACGCTAATGTCCGCTTTTATGCTTTTCCCCGCAACCGCGGTTTGGGCCGGGTGTTGAACTTTGCTTTGGATAAAGCCCATGGAAAATATATTTGCCGGCTTAATCAGGATGATATTATGCTCCCAGACCGGATTAAAACCCAGGTGGAGTTTTTGGACAAGAATCCAAATATTGTGGCAGTCGGCTCGTGGATTGAACTATTTGATAATAAGAATAAACAGATTCTCCAGTTTCTGGAAACCGATGAGGAAATCAAAAAAACCTGGCTTTTGGTAAGCCCTTTCTCCGATCCGTCGGTGATGTATCGCAAGGAAACCGCCTTAAAAGCCGGCGGCTATAAACAGGAGTTCTGGCCGGCCGATGACACTCAGCTGTGGTACCGTCTGGGTAAATTAGGAAAACTGGCCAATATCCAAAAGCCTCTTGTCAAAGTCCGTTGGCATGACAAAGCCGCCTCGGTTTTATACTTTCGTAAACTGACAATCAAACTGTATCATGCCCACCGCTGGGCACATCGTAATATCCAAACTGCTCCCCTGTTTGTCCAGCTGTTCTGGATAGGGATGTTAATTGCCGGTCTGCTTTTTTCACCTCAGTTTAACTGGGGATTCTACCGGAAGCTCAAAAAAATTATCAATAGCATTGCACCGCTTCAGCCAAAAAACTTATTTCTCCTTATTTTTAATAAAGTAGAAGCCAAAACCTATAGTTGAAAAAATTGTGACAGTCCAACCCAGTATCGCCAGAAGTTCAGGCCAATAGAAAATGTAGAATGTCTGCTCACCGCCGTCAACTGAACTAATTTCAAAACAGTTAGCGTAACCGTTACAGCGATAATGTTTGCCATTTTTGCCATTTGGGTATATCCCCCACTGAGTATCATAGCCTTCATTGAAACGAAGTAAATAATGGTCAGCTGGTGCAACCTGCGCTGTGACTCTCCATAAAGAAGGTAAAATCTGGGTACTTTGATGTCTTGCTGGAAGAGAGTAAAATTTCTGACTGTTGTTAAGCGGAGTGAGCGCTAATGAAGGCCAGTCATTGGGTAACTCAACAATATTAAAGGCCGCAAGCTGAAACAGACCTTCATTTTCCGTATACTGCTTGAAATTAAAACTTTTAGGTTTAGCGTCGTTAAGATCAAAAGCGGGATAGATAAAAACGTAGGTGCTTGATGGCGTTAATGCTGTTAGCTTTTTTTTGATCAGCTCGGAATTAGTGAAAAACTCGGGACTCTGAAAAGTATTAAAACCAGGAATCTGGGGATAACCGTTATATAAAGAAATTTTTTCATTGAGATAATTGTTGAATTTATCCATGATAATAAGTTGAGGAAACTGTCCGGACGCTAAATTGTAAGACAGCTGCCAGAGGTAAAAGTTGTCACTTGAAAAAGGCAGTTCTTTAAATAGGCGATTGTCGCATTGTTCCACATAGCCAATGATAGAGTTATCCATCTCCCTGATCGTCCGATAGTAACCACAAGGAGTGCTCTCGTACTCTAAGGAATCCTTGCCAATCCGAATATAATCGGAGTAGGTGGATATTGGTTTGGTAAAAGTTATTTGCAACTGATTAACATCGGTTAACTCTACTGTTGCCTGTTTGGTTGTCTGGGGAAGGAAAATTTTTTGTTCTTTGATAGTTTGATAATAGCGGATTGTCGGGTTAATGACCTGAAATAACTGTTTTTGATATGCCAGGTTACGGGATACTAACATTAGCTGAGGTTGAAAAAGCAAATTGAAATTTTTTTCAATGGGGACGATCACTTCACCAGCATGACTAAGTTCCAGGCTCCCTTTGTTATAGCATTCCTGATACTGATCTTCTTTAACGCAAATTTTTAAATATTGCGGTTTGGCCAAAGTTTGGATTGTCTGCTTTAACTGTGGTTTGGCAGTTGAGAAATTGGCTCCATACTGTGCTTCTGAATCTAAATCTTGTTGATTTGCGATAAGACGCAAAGCGAGCTCCGCATAGGCGATATTCTTATTAAATGCTGATTGAAGAGGAGCCAGTAAACAAAGCGAGCCGTTGCGCGCTGCCAATGCCATGGTGTTATTTGGTAGCAACTCTTTCCCTATCTCGTAATCGCCTAATTTGTCGCCAAAACAGCTCTCATTTGGCAAAGAGATAAAAGAACGGACATCAATTGGCTGAGTATCAGTATATTGAAGGATGCTGGCATTAAAATCGGTGGTGCGAACTATCACCGAGCCTGAATATGTTTCAACGGCTGATAAAGGAGCCGCAACTGGTAAAACAGTATCATTGATTCTAATTTTGAGATCTTTGAGTATTCTGGGGCTAATAATATGCCAGGAATTGGTAGCTTTATCACTTGAGAGCGTTTCCGATTCCAGTTGTATTTTAGATAAAGACACCGCCACCGAGCCTAAAGGCTGTAAAAAAGTCAAATCATTAAGGTTGGGCAAATACTGTTCATATAAATTAAATATTAAATCGTTATCTGTCTTTTTTACATAAACCTGGATTAACCGAGTTTTCTTTCCCGTCTCGGTCTCTGTTGTTGAGTACGTAAACGCGCCCTGCAGATTACCGGGTAGAGAAATCTGATAGTTGATTTCTTTATTTTGAAAAGATACCTGGGCATCATTACGGAGAAAGGGTGCTACTGTTCTTGTAGGCGACTCATTATCATAAAGAACATCTTTCTGCTCTATCAGAGCCGATCTTAAACCATTATGAGTTGGTTCTTCTGCAACTTGGATTTGATCGATAAATATTAAACGCTGATCACTGTTGGCTACCCGATAAAGTAAGATCTTCTGTTGTTTCGTCGACTCAGAAGTAAAATTGGCATATTCTTCTAAATTAACGGGGAACTCTTTTACCAACTGAATATACCCTTTATCCCGCAATCCTTGCAACAGAGGTATTACGTCTTGTGAATTAAAATTGCCCCACATATCCAAACCGCGGGTAGATTGACGGGTGGAGATTGTTTCATCAAATATTAAATAACGTACTGATGATTTTTTCAGGAGTGTGTATAGTTCATCTAAACGGTTAGAGGAAGTCGAATTTAAGGCGATAGACTGATAATTTTTTTGAATACTCTGGAGCACTTCATCAAAAAGAGCATTTTCCTGACTGGCTGGGGAGAATGTTTTATCGAATAAAGGTTTATCCACTAGATAATGAAAAAATGCCGAACCAAAATAACCCCAGCTGTAAGATTTCCAGTAAAGACTATAGCCATTTTCGGTCGGCAACTGGACAATTCTCCCCGCCAATGGATCTTTATTAATGATTTCCGCTAGATCAAAATATGCTTGTGGTATACGATTGTACATGAAAAAACCAATGAAGTTGCCATTAAAATAGGTACGGAAGACAAATAAAGTCGGTATGACAACCAGGAAAGCAAAGACGCCTGGCAGAATTTTTTTCAGCCCTCCCTCGCTCAACTTATAGTAAAGATACTCTATCGCAAATGCGGCAGTTATACTTCCCGCGAAAGCGATATGGGCATGAAACTTGGTATCGGAAAAACGGAAGATCACACTGAAGTATGGGATAAAACGGGAAAAAAAATTGTAGAGAAAACCTAACGCTGAGTATTCTTTTAAAGATAAAAATAAGAAAACCAGCAGAGTCAACGGTAGCCATCCATGCTGCCTGAATCGTTTGTATTTCAACAAAAGAAGAGCGGCGCCAAAGAGATAGAGCACTGGAAAAAGATAAAGTACAAGTAAACTGTGAGGAAAATTATTAAGAGTACTGGCAAGATCGTGGAAATAATGAGTAGAATGGTCTTTTATCTGGTTAAAACTCATCGTAAAAAACTGAGGATAAAAAATCAGCTGCTTATCTAAACCAAAATCGGATTGATTTTTATTTAATAAATCTTCATTACCGTCAATAAAAGTCGGGGCCAGCTGAACAGTGGCGGATTTTTGAAAAGTATAATTAAGAAACGGTAAGATCCAGAAACAATTTAACAGTAAAAAAAAGACAAAAACTGCTATGCCTTTTCTTATCTTCCCCTGTGAAGCAAGAAAAATAAGAACAGCGATGCAGACCGTGATAAATACCGTTGGAATAAGATAACTACCGGCAGTAAAAAGCATTACTAGACAATAAACGAGATAACTACTAAATTGGAGTTTAGAAGAATAAACCAGCTTTAAAAGGATATAAAATATCAATGGTAAAGCAAAAAATCGGGTGACAAACATTGGCAGAGGAAAATAAAAAATAGATAAGGTATTAATGTTAAATAGGTAGAAAAAAGCAGCCACGAAGCTGAAAACATCAGTAAATCGGTCGTCATGATTTTTATGTTGACTATGGATAAAAGAAGCTAGAGAGTACATCCCAATTACTCCTGACCATAAAGCCAGTAGATAGTAAAGTTGATCCAGTAAACGGGTGGGGATAAACAGCATCTTCAAAGCTAATTGAAATAACAATCGCCAGATATCGACTACTTCCGCATCAGAGGGGACGCCAAAACCACGGAAGCTTCTCCAAGTGGCAAAAAACAGCCGGAAAAAATTTAGTTTTGTGTCAAGATAAGATGAATAATTATCCCATCCGACTAAATAAAAATCAGGTTTAAGGGAAGTAACGCTAATCACTACTAAAAAAAGAGTCAATAAACTCAAAAATGGCCTCACCTTAAGATAGGAAAATACCTTTTTAATCATGGATGATTTTTACTAACTGAATTTTCTGCCCCTCAGGAGCAGTAAAACTATAAAGAATTTCTGCTTGTTTATGTAAAATTCTATTTTTTATATATTTCTGCATTTGCTGAAGTGCCCGCAGATCGATTAACCAAGAGACACCGATATCGCTATCAGTATAAAAAAAATACTGATATGGCTTGAGGTAGTTCTCGACTTCCTGTATCGAGGAAAAACTGGTCCGTCCTCCGGATTGAATAAAACTGGCTTTAGTGAGTCGTTGCAACTGAGTATATATCGTGAAAATATTGACGTTAAAACCAGCATAATTTGGTAAAAAAACTAACGGTTCGTCTGTTTGATAGACCAGATCTTTATAAACTTTAACTGCTTGTTGATAATTGTATTTTATCGGATTATAACGCCGCTTGATGATGTCAAACTGCATCTGCCAAGGGAATCCAAAAGAAATTGTTGAATAAAGGGTAATCTGATATAACACAAATAACAAAATAAAGGGTATCGCATATTTTTTGGTAAAAACACCCACAAAAGAGGCAGAGACGATTGCGATAAAAGGTAAGATTGGATAGATAAAGCGATCGTCCTTATGGGGAAAAAAAGAAAACAGTAGATAAATTGTCCCAATGATTATTAAAAAAAAAGACCGGTACTGAGATTTCTTAAAAAAGTAAAATAGGCCTAATAAAGATAGGATTGCACCCGGTATAGTTGCCAGATCAGAAATATATATCTTTAGATAATAAAGCCAATAATTTATTTGATAGACGCTACTGGGCTCATCTATTTCGGTTATTGATGATAGCCTAAGATAAGTTTGCAATGTTGGCCAATTATAAAATAACCACGGAAGGACAAAAATAGTTGAAATAATAATGACGAGAAAGGAATTGATAGTTCGCTTTTTAAACAGATTACTGTCCTTATGTGCATAGAAGATATTAATAAGGGAAAATAACGCCACTGGTAACCAATAAATTAGAGCCTGGATTTTTGTTAAAAGAGAACATATCAAAAAAATAGTAAAAATAATTGATTCTCTTCGTTTCTCAAGTGAATTACTGCGTAAATAAAAATATATTCCACTTAAATAAAAAAATATTAATGCTATATCTAATGATAAACTGCGCGATCGGCAGTAGACATTGAGATAAAATGAAAAAATAAACGCCGAAAGAAAAGCAGTATATTTACTATTAAAAATATATCCTGCTAGTTTATAAGTCATAACCAGTGTGCCAAGAAAAAATAACGTACCGACAAACTGGGCCATCTTAATATCAGGATAAAGAAATAGCATCAACGCCCCAGCAATCACTTTGACTAAAGGTGGATAGAAATTATGCAGCACTTCCTGTAGATAAAACCAATCTATTTTACCGCTTAATACGTCGGAAAAAATGTTGTAATAAATTACCGCGTCCCGAGTATGACCTGCCTCATCCCAAAGAGGAGGCATATTGTTTAGATATAGCCAGAGGAGATTACCGCATAAATGGAAGCCTAGGAGAAACCATAGTAAAAACTGGGGTTGAACTAAAGATTTCAGCTTCTGCATGAACAAATTATACCCAAAAATCACCCAATTAGCTGAGATGATAACCTCTCTTTTACGTGTGCCTATGCGGATTGACAGGATATGGTTAAAAATACTATAATACCGTCAGTTTTATGAACAACCTTTTACCCTCAACGCAATCTCTGCTCAAAGACTTACAACAAGGCCAAAACATGGTCATTATCTCCTATACCTCTTTTATGTCCTTGATGGCAACTATGGAAGAAGAGATGGATGAAGAAAGCAAAAAATCGCGGCAGGAAGCAGAAAAAGATATTAAAAAAGGCAGATTGATTCCTTTTGAAGAGATTCTTAAGAAAATATGAGAACCCTAGTGTTTACGGAAAAAGCACTTAAAGATCTGCAAAAGTTAGACAAACTAGCTAAAAGACGAATCATAAAAACTCTTCATCAATTTCGTTTAGACGACCAAGAAGCTTTACCACTTACCGGCAGTTGGAAAAACTGGTATAAGTTGCGGGTCGGTAATTATCGAATCCTTTTAACGAAAGAAAGAAACAATATCTGGATTGTTGGTTATCTTCGCCACCGCAAAGAAGTTTATAAAAAGAAATAAATATACCCACCGTATCCCGCCTTTGGCGGGAGTACGGAGGGTTATGCCAAGTCAGACTTGGTTATGCCGCTGAAAGATGAAGTGTTTTTTTGCAATTTCATCTGAAAGCGGTATAGCAATCCAAAAGAATAGTGATCGTCTTCTGGCCGCAGTATCTGGAGTTTGTGGGGTTTGGGATGTTATTACTGAGTTTTGTTGGAATAACTGTACATCGATCAAAAAACACACTGAGTAAACCGTTTATTCCGAAGAAAGGATAAAGGGAGTTTTTTTACCTGCAGTCAACTGGTCTAATTTTTCCGATACGTTCAATTCTTTGGGTAATAGTCCAATGATTTCGATACTGATTGGCCTTCCTTGCTTATCTTTCACAATAACGTCGTTTCTATCTTGAGCTTCCACTTCCTCAGATTCATAAGCATCCTGTGGGTCACCCCACCAAATATTCATTCTGGCCATATTTTTTCCCCTTTTCTTTTAACTTTCGATGTCTGATAAATAGTCACGATAAATCCATGACCATTGAGCTATTTTACCACAACCACCAGAAATCTGATTTATCATCTCCCATTTTCATTCCATACTCTATAATAAACTTATGACTCTTTCTCATTTG
This sequence comes from Candidatus Roizmanbacteria bacterium RIFCSPLOWO2_01_FULL_41_22, assembly GCA_001789805.1. Classification (GTDB taxonomy): domain Bacteria; phylum Patescibacteriota; class Microgenomatia; order UBA1406; family GWC2-37-13; genus 2-01-FULL-41-22. The sequence continues at coordinate 3,049 of MGAR01000030.1, read as the reverse complement.
CAGATCCGCACGCCCAAAGACGACGAAACCGCCATTGAAGCGGCTGTACAAATTTTTTCCTCACTCCTCCCCTCGCATGTAGGCTTGTTCAAAAGATTTGTTTATCCGCCGCCGCGCTATGCTTTTGAGATTTATCTGCTTGGTCAGACAATTTATTTTTACATCACTACCCCAGCCAGTCGCCGCACCTTGCTGGAAAGCCTCGTTCACTCGGCTTATCCCAAATCGCTTATCAAGCACACCCGCGATCCGCTGGAGATTTTACTCAAATCGCCCCGGCTGACAGTGGGCGAGATGAAACTTAATTATTCCTACCACCTACCGATCAAAACCTATGCCGAGTTTTCGGCAATTGACCCATTAACGGCGCTGATGGGTTTTTTATCAAAACAAGACGCCAATGCCCGCCTGGCAATCCAGATTCTTGTTACTGCAGCCTCCTTTCCCTGGGCTGGTAAAACCCTGGACTCGCGCACCCGCCAGGTATATGATTCAAAAACCGGCACAGTGAAAGAAGAAAAAAGTAAGGAAAACGCCTCGTACCTTTCCCAAAAAGTACTATTTCAAGGCGGAAGATGTGCAATAAGGCTGATTGCCGGAAGCACAAAAACCGGCCATTCTCCCCTCATCTATCTACAAAATCTGGCTGGTACCTTGGGCACTTTTTCTTTGGGCGAGGGTAATTCGCTAGTTTTTCGCCGACCGCTTTTTAATAAACAAATACTTCTTAACCGGATAAAAAAGAGAGACTTTGGCCTTTTTGACCGTAGACGCCAGATCTTAAACGCCCAGGAACTGGCGACGTTGTGGCATCCGTCGGGAAAACTATTGTCCGGGGTAAAAAATATCGCCTGGGGAAAAACTCTACTTGGCGAACCGCCGGAAAACCTACCAATAGCAGAACGTTTAACTGCTGAAAAAAAGAAAGAGCTGAACTTCTTTGCAACAACAGTTTTCAAAAATAAAGACAATATTTTTGGTATCCTGACCCCGGACAGACGGCGTCACGTTTATATTGTCGGAAAAACCGGTGCCGGTAAATCGACTCTTATTGCCAATATGGCGATTGACGACATCAGAAAAGGCCGCGGTGTGGGCATCATTGACCCCCACGGCGATCTCTCAGAAATCATCCTCGATTACATTCCCAAAAGACGGATGAATGACGTGGTATATCTTGAACCTTTTGATACCAAACGGCCGTTTGCCATCAATGTGCTTGAAGTGCGAAACCAACAGCACAAAGACCTGGTCTCCTCGGGCATTGTGTCTATTTTTAGTAAAATCTACGGCAACAGCTGGGGGCCGCGTCTGGAATATATTTTGCGAAATACCATTTTAACCTTGCTGGAACTGCAGGATGTGACGTTGGTGGATGCTTTGAGCCTGCTTGCCGATAAAAAATACCGCCTGAGAATTTATCCCAAGATCAAGGACCAGATTTTATTAAACTTCTGGCAAAATGAGTTTGACCAGATGACTGACCGTTTACGCGCCGAATCCACCTCAGCGGTGCAAAACAAGGTCGGCCAGTTTGTCTCCTCCAAAATGATCCGCAACATCATCGGCCACACCAAATCAACGATCAATCTGGAGGAAATTATGAACTCAGGCAAGATACTGATCTTAAATTTATCCCAGGGAAAACTGGGTGAGGACAATGCGGCACTTTTGGGTGCAATGATCATCACTCAGATACAACTGGCGGCGATGAACCGCTCATTTGTGCGGGAGGAAGAGCGCCGTGACTTTTTCCTGTATGTTGATGAGTTTCAGAACTTTGCCACCATCTCATTTATTAAAATCCTATCTGAGGCGCGTAAATACCGGTTGGCCCTGACTCTCACCAATCAGTACATCGAACAGCTTGATGAGGAGATCATGCATGCGATCTTTGGCAATGTGGGAAGCCTGGTTTCCTTTGTGGTTGGCGCCCGGGATGCTACGGTTTTAACCAAGGAATTTTCCCAAATTTTCACTGAGGTTGACCTGGTCAATATCGGCAAATACGAGATCGTGCTCAAACTTTGTATTGATAATATGACCTCCATGCCCTTTCCGGCCAAAACCCTGCCACTGCCGGCTTTAAAGAATGATAACAAAGAAAAAATCGTCAGACTATCGAAGGAAAAGTATGGGAGAAAGGTAATATAAGCATACAAAGTGAGAACTTAGAGATCAGAGTTCAAAACTCTAATAAAAACTAGCATGAAAGTCGTTTTATGTTTTTAAAATGTGGTTCTGATCTTTACTCTCTGATTTTTGATCTATTCTTGTTCTTCTCTCTTCCTAAACACCCCCTTGATTTTATTTAATACTACTGTCGACAAAACCAGGCCAATTAGTCCGGCGACTTCTTTCTTATGGCCGGGTATCATATTCATAATTTTTTCTTTGATCTCCTCGGGTGCTTTTTTGATGAAAGTATAGGTTTTCCAAAGGATGACGGCAAAAAGTAACAGAACAAAAATCCAGATGATAAGAAACAGGCTTCCCAGAGCGTAAAATAAGGATTGAAAGTCAATCATAAAATGTAACACGTAACATGTAACTTGTAACATTCAAACAACTTAACAACTAAATAACTATCTCAATTAAACCTGTCGGCGAAATATGCTCTTAACCGATTAATCCGTTCCGCCGTCTCTTTAGTCTGCTCTTTGACTTTTTTCATCGCCTCGTCAACTAGTTTTAAGTATTTTTCTTTATCCATGTTAGCGAAACTCTCTTCCAGTTGGCTTAATTTCTTCTCCAGTTCTTTTTTGGCGATCAGAAAGGCTTTCTTACCCTCATCCGTCACCTCGCCGTAGATCTCCTGCAGTTTTTCCGGTACTTTATGCTCTTCTAATGTTTTTTTAAGCGCCGCAATCTTTGCTTTAGCCATCTCGCGATTTTCCGGCCCGGATTTTGGCGACAGAAAAAAAGCAGTCAGACCGCCGATAATGGTACCAAGCATCACCCCTAATCCAAAGTTCGACTTTTTGTCTGCCATAAGAAAAATAATTTAATTGATAATAAAAATTATATCTAACTGTAAACACTATACTAT
>MGAR01000029.1 GCA_001789805.1 Candidatus Roizmanbacteria bacterium RIFCSPLOWO2_01_FULL_41_22 | reverse complement strand
TCCAGTTGTTCCGCGACTCATAGGCGCTTACTTCATTTCCCCAGAGTGCCATATGTTTCGTAACTTATTCAGCTGATTTGCTGTCAATAAGACCCAACCATCAATTTCTGCTTCAAAAACCAGCCTCCGGCTAGGGCAACCAACGCTGACTAGGCCGTCTAATGGAGCCATGGAACAATACGGATTAATTAAGATGAAGAGTTGGGACGACCTACTTATTTATCGCCGGAATATAGTCACAGGTAGTTTAGACTGCTTTATAATGCTTCGCAGTGTGCCGATTGGTATCTGACGGCTATGAAACGACACGGTAGTGAAGGCTTTGGTTTGCGGATTGTAGTACTGCCGGTGAGAGCTTCTGCTTACGTTTAGTACGAACCCGTTTTTAAGAAGGATTTTTTCAATCTCCTTCGGTTTAATAGGTACCAGTTTTGGCATACTTTAAAAGCTGAATTTGATGTTTTTGGGAGCAGTGACAGTCACTTGACTGAAGTATACCTCTTCTTGTGTGTCTTGTCTTGGAACTTCTTCACCAATTTTAGTCAAACCTTGCAGATGCACTTCTATCGCTCCTTCGACATTTTTTCTGGCTTCATTAATGCTTTTTCCAAAATCAGAGATACCTAGAGTAGGTACATCGGCGATATAAAAATCACCTTCTTTACGGATCACTACGTTATAGCGAAGTATAGTAGTTTTCATGTTTCTATTATACATCATCATTTACGCAGTAAAGACTTTATCTTCCACCTTGTCCAATCTTCTTTCATGATCATCCAGAGTAGAGGACTGTTCTTTAATCTGCTCGTCTTGCCGATCAAATCTGGCTATCATGTCCCCGATCATCTCGATCACGGTCTGAAATTCCTTGGTCATCACCTCAGATAGCGAGTCGATCTTGTCGTCGATCTTCTTATCAACTTTGTTAATCTTATTATCTAGAGCATCAAACTTACTGTTCAGCTCCTCTTTGGTCGCAAAAGCCTTTTTTAGTTTTGTTACATCGGCGTCAGTAATCATACGGCTTACAGTCTACCGAATGACTATCTTCTTTGTCAATCACCTCACCATGCGGCACCTGACTCTGAAAGGCAGGAGAGTAGAGAGAACTAAATAATTACTAATTTCAAATTTCCAATTATAAATAACAAATGAAGTTCAAAATCAACAGATTGCAACAGATACTGTACACTATAGTCAGATATGCAAAACTCTCAACCGATCGATACCTCCAAAGACACAACATTCGTTTGCAAGTGTGGCTGTAAAAGTCAGGCATTGTTTATCCTATTTGATGATGGGACAACCGAGGTTAATACCCGACGTGACGGCCGGCATCGCTGGATGGGTACCATATTAAGTCAAAAACAAGCTCGTAAACTGAGAATTTTTTTGAAGTAAGTAGCCGCTGGCTAATCAGAAGCAAATATTTTATCTTCCACCTTGTCCAATCTTCTTTCATGATCGTCTTGCGTGGCGGAAAGTCCTTGAATTTCTTGCTCTTGTCGATCGGAGGTAGTCACCCTGTCACCCAACATATTGATTACAACCTGAAATTCTTGCGCAATTGATTCGCCTAAAGTTTTCAGATCATCTTTGGTGACAAAAGTTTGTTTGAGTTTTTTGACATCGGCGTCAGTAATCATACGGCTTACAGTCTACCGAATGACTATCTTCTTTGTCAATCACCTCATGTTTTTGGTTTGTATTGGAAGTTATATATAAATTGAAGGTAAGAATGGGGTAAAAGGGTAAAAAAGCTGAGGTTACGCAGACAGTTTTTTCTTTAAAAACAAACCTCCGGCTAGAGCAGCTGAGTAACCAGTCAAAAGCACCAATCCAAACTCCGGTCCGGCAGTAGGCACCTGTTTGGCAGTTACCACCTGCTTTTCCACACAAAACTGCGCCGTATCAGCGTCACCTTTGTCATTGACAGTAACCTGAGCTTTGTTGACCAGACACATCAAGCCGCGATCGGCTGGAAGTTTTTCTTGAGCTACCACAGTCGCTAAGACATTGTTGATCTTTTCCTCACCGCTTTTAAGCGAATCGATGTTGTAGGTGATGGTGCGTGCTACTTTATCAAGGGTGCCTGGGCCTTCCAGCGGTTCAATAAACTCAGGCAGAACGTCTTGGACTTTGATATTACTCAAGTCAATATTTGAGGTATTTTTGATTTTGATCTGAAAGTAGACCTTTTCCCCGGGTGAAAAACGCGGGTCGCTGGGGGAGAAATTATCAACGTAATTGACAACTGCGCCCTTGGTGTTCCCGGCTTTTCCCACCTGTTTGTCAATCACAATTGACACCGCTTGCGGGGCGCCTCCGTACTGGCCATATTGGCCGGAATCAGCTTGTACGGACGAGACAAATAAAAGAGCAGCCAGAAAAGACAACAAGCCCAAAATAGTAAGATTTTTTATCATAGGAGTGTATTATACTACAGGATGAAACCATTGTCAATTATAGGATAGTAAACATATAACATATAACTTGTAGCTTGTAACATGAAACATTAAAATCAAAACGTTTGGTATGATTGAGTTATATTTTGACTATAAGTTTAAAGTCTGTTTGCTGTTCTATGTTACATGTTCTATGTTACATGATATGCGTTATAATGCCCGTCAGCTGCGTGAGTTGAAAGAGTCGACTGTTCAATCAGAGGTATCTAAGATCAAGCGCCGTCCGCTTTACTTTATCCTGGAAAACATCTATGACACTTATAACGTCGGCGGCTTATTTCGCCTGGCTGACGCCCTGGCGGTGGAAAGAATGTATCTTTGCGGCCAGACGGAGATCCCGCCCAATGCTAAGATTAAAAAAGCCTCAATCGGCACTTACAAGGTGGTACCGTGGATATATAAGACAACCGTAGTAGAAGCGATTGAGGATTTGAAGTCAAAAGTCAAAAGTCAAAAGTCAAAAGTGCCAGAAAAGGAAATCAAACCTATAATATTAAAAGAGGGTAAACGGGAGAGATTATCATTAGAAATTCAGCTAGAAAGTAAGCAAGAAACCTATAGTAATATTAAAAGTACACGTTCGTCGACAATATTAATTATTGCCGTTGAACAGGACAAACGGTCAATAGACTACCGGAAGGCCGACTATATCTTGCCTCTGGCACTGGTATTTGGCAACGAGACGTTCGGCGTGCTGCCGGAAACATTAGATGCAGTTGATAAGATTGTCGAGATTCCAATGTGGGGAGTAAATAAATCGCTTAACGTCATTGTCTCGGCCGCCATCGTCAGCTACCAGGCTCTTGCTCGAAGTTGACCCTACTTCAGTGAGTTGAAAACCGCTATTTTTAAAGTATAATTATCCCATAATAATATGTCACTAGAAAGACAATTGCCCCCGGTCAACCAGCCGCTACCGAGCGAGCCGCCAATTCAGATTCCTTCACGATCTGTAGAATTTGCTCATGCTGCAGACGTTCTTGCCCAAAAACTGATTACTGATCCTCGTGAGCTGTCTCCATTTTTACGTACCGCAACCTTACGTCGTCTTGAAATAAGAGCTCATCCTGACCCTTATGGACGGAGAGATGAGCCGTTAGTCAGTTTTTTGCGGCAAGTACAAAAGAGAGTTGAAAGTCATCCTTGGCAGCAATTAAGACAACGAGAATTATCAGTTGAAGACACCTCGGCGTTGCTTGAACATTTACTACCGCCTGATCTTGATAAAAGGCGAAAAAGGAAACAACCAGAGGCAGCGATTATTGAAGGCGTTGCCCGCGGCTATCTGGATACCCGTTTTCAAGATAAAAAGTTGCCTGATTGGCGAGGGGCATTAATCTCAGTGCATACTTTCTTGGAAGCAGCAGTGGCTGATCAGTCGCTAGCTTTGCTTTATAAATGGTTTCACTTGGTAAGTGGAAGTTATCCTCAGATTATGCCGCAGATGAGCTCGGTCGCTTGGCGGTCGGTGTATCTAGGAATTCATGCGATTGATCAAGCTGATCAATCGTATATGGCGGCAGCAGCTGCGATCACCTCCTGTCGTAATACTGCTTCGCTAATTTTTTGTCAACCGGGTGAAAAAGACCCCAATGTCGGCGCTTATAATCCATTGGCTTTTCAGTATTCGGTAGCGGCTGCTGCTTTACAAAAGGCACCAGACGCTGATTTAAGCTCCGGAACAGGAAGAAAGCTGTATGATTTAGCAAAAAAAGTTGCTTTTCAAAGCGGGTATAAGCGATTTAAACAACACTCTCAAGCCAATGCTTTCCCAACGCTAGACATATTGGAAGTGGCCAAGCAGGCCGCTGATCCAAGAAATCGGCAGAGGAAAGCTTATCATGACCAATATAAAGAGATGATGGCGCCTGGTGGAGAAGAACAACGAGTAGTAGTCGCTGAACTAGATGGTAATCCAATTACCGGAATTATGTTACACAACTATCCGGTTAAAGCTCAATTAGCAGCGATTGTTGATCCGGTCTATTTTCGACAATTGATCAACGAGGAGGTGCAAAAAAGACTAGCAGCGCAACCAAATTTGATCAGCGTCCCAGTGGCTTTTCAGGGAGTGCGTGGCTATGCTTTAGCACCGCTACCTGCCGATACTCCCAATTCTGAAGCCACCAGATGGGTGTTAGATCAGCTTGCCGGGCTGGATCGGAGTTTGGCGCAGCAAGTCAGTAAAACTATGATGGAAATTGGTGGCTTATTTGTACCGCTTGATATAGGGGAATGCCAGTTTTTATTGGCACCTGAACGATCAGTCGATATCACTGAAGCAGAGACCTTACTTAACCTGACGATTCCTCCAGTAGTGCGCGCTAGTGCTTTGGAGTTGGTCAAAACTAATATGGCGCTTCGAGAAAGGTTAGCTGGTGAGTTTCGCCGTTTTCCGACCAGAGCTGGTGATCACTATCAACTGACTAATCATCCTGATCTGCCGAATGTTGTTGCCGAGGCGTCGATCAAAAGAGTAGCCAAAAAAGGCATTTATTTTTCCTTAAAATTATGCGATATAACGGAAGTCACTGGTGGTAAGCCGATTACCATCACAGGTGCAGTCGATTTTATAAATAGACGCGTCAATATCCATTTTGCCAAAGAACCGGCAATTAGCGCAGATCAACAGTGGATCATGGAACAGGTGGTGTTACATCTAGTTGAGGTAAGCTGTTGCCCGCCGTCACGAGAAGTGGAAGATGAAGTCAGACAACTGAGAAGTAAATTGGAAAATCATTCAGAACAATCTTACCCAGGTTATATTGGACATGTGGGACCGAGAGGTACAGAGCAAGGTCAGTATACTGATCGGGCTGCGGCCAACTTAGCGCGAGTTGGTAAAGAGCTATATGAAGAGATGGGTCTTGATGTTACGGATCCGCAATTTGATTTAGCAGAGATCAATAAAGCCCACCGTGAAGGAGAACCTGACGATCCGCGCTATCTTACTTACACCCAGGGGCGGGAAAGCGGTGATCCTAATGAGCCGCCGATTGAGAAAAGCGTGGAGCGATTAATTGTTTTGGAGCCCGAAGTGAGAATCGAACTCACAGTCTAACCCTTACCAAGGGTTTGTTTTACCACTAAACTATTCGGGCAATAATTTTCACAGATAAGGGAAATTGTAGCATAATATCAGGTACATTTGTCATTGGAATCAGTAAGTAGTAAACTAACATAGTATGCTACTTAAACCGCTGGAAAAATTGGCAGAAAAAAGCCCGCGAAAGAGAAAGGTAAAGGAAATTAAACCAAGAAAATTAACCAGGCTGGCTTATGTTAAAATCGGATTTTTGATAATTGCACTGGGAATTGGCGCTTATCTTGCCTCAAATTATGCTAATCTGGAATACCAGATTGTCAGAAACGCTACAAAAAAGTCGTCGTCCACTTTTGCCCTGCAAAATCAGGCGGGAAAACTGACCCAGCAGGGGAGTGAGCTGATTATCAAAGCAATTTCGGAGCAGGGTTTGACACCGGGAAATATTCTGGGGACAACCAGTAAGCTGGCGGAAACTGCCGCCACCCAAACTGCGGCTGCGGCCTCAGATTATGTTTATGAACATACAGTTGAGGAGATTGTGAAAAAATTGATCTCTATTTTGCCCGAAAGCAGGAAAAAAGCTTTAGAGCAGTGGATGAAGAGGCAGAATTAGTCGGTCGTACTTGCAAAACACATCAATTACGTGATAATCTTAAATAAATATTCAATACCATGTACTTAAAACAGAACTTCATTATTTTCAGTTCTCTATTTCTATTTTGTATTTTTTCGTTCAAAGTCCAAGCGGTAACAACTACCAATCTTACTGATATTTCCGCAATCAATGACCTTAAGATCAGCAAAGAAAGTCAAAGTATTAGATTAGACTGGAGCAGTATCAACGGAGCTTCCTCTTATAATGTCTATCGCTCGACTAATCCTTACTTTACGCCAACAGAAAGTGAACGGATTACCAACACTAAAGAACCGACCTTTAGCGAACCTGTTACCGCTGATAATCACTATTATCTCGTTAGGCCGGTATCAGAAATCAAAGAAGGTGAGGATTCCAATCGGGTAGGAATCTTCAATTATATACTTTATAAAACCGCCAGTACAAGTTATAACTGGATTGCGATGCCCCTAACTGTTAAGGAGATATCATTGGCTTCTGATTTGGCTGTCTATATAAAAAATAACAGTAATGGTAATGTTGCTATCCTTTCGATCAGTTCTTGGGATAATTTGACACAAAGTTACCACAGTTATCTTCCGCAAACCAATTCCGGTGATTTTCATATCACCCCCCAGAATCCCTACAGGATTGAGGTAGACGTTAAGGAAGCAAGCACTGCGATCTTCACTCTAGTTGGAGATGTACCAAAAGTTGGGTCAAATCAAGACACTTTAAGGGAAACGGCTGGTACTGATTATAACTGGATCATGCTTCCTTTAGAAAGTCTTGATATTAACGCTTCACAACTGGCAGCAGATATTGAAAATAATTCAAGTAACAAAGTTAAAGTAGAGGTAGTAAGCCAATGGAATGCAATTGCTCAAAATTATTCTACTTATACTATACTGCCTTTTGTCACAGGTGATTTTAAACTAAAAAATGGTTATCCTTATCGAGTAGCAGTTGATATTATTATCACTGACAATACTTTGTGGCCTAGTATCGGATCAATCATTACCCCTACTATCACTCCTACTCCTCCAGAATATCCTCACCAGCCTCTTTGCGATACCCAGCCAAAGGGTGATTTCAACTGTGATGGCAAGATCGACGAGCAAGACTACCAGATCTGGAAGTGCGAGTATTTAAATGGCGGGAAGTGTGAAGAGTTCAAGACCAAACTAAACGCCGATATTTATCCGGTGCAAAATAATCTGCTGGGTGATGGCATAGTGGATCTTATTGAGTTTGAGATCTGGCGAAGAAATGCGACGATAGTTGAACCGTCGATTGTACCAACAATTACCCTAACTATCACGCCGACGCCTTTATTTACCATAACACCAATAATTATACCAACAGCCACACCAACCCCGATTACTCCAACGCCAACTCTAACAGTCACGCCTTCAATCACTCCCACCCCAACGCCGACACCTTTAACAAAACTGCAGGCGTTTGTAACAGAACCAAAATATAACGGTGATTTAATCGGAGAAGCTCAAAAAGTAGGGTTTGGGAATGTGGGCGGCGGGCTGGAGGCGGCCGATTTTATCTGTAATAAGTTGGCTCGCGACAAAAATCTAACTGGTAACTTTCGCGCCTGGTTGTCTTCTAGTTTGGTTAATGCGAGAGGTCGATTTTCGGTGACTAATCTGCCTGTCTATAATGCCAGCAACAATCAGTTATTATTAAACAGTATTAATGAGTTAACGCAGTGTCCGAACTCATCAGCTGGCACCAACTGTTTACAGTCGGCATTTTATAGCAAGACCGATCAGTATGCCTGGACTAATACTCGCACTGATGGATATATTAATGGTAATAATATAAGCTACTCCTGTGACAATTGGACGACAGCTGTAGATTATTATGAGGGGTTGGGAGGCTGGACAGACCATGTCGGTTTTCAATGGACCAATGCGGTTTATAGAAAAAGATGTAACACTTTAAACTCACTCTACTGCATCGAAAGCCCGCTCTGATTATTAAGTTGCACTAACGAAGGTTGATTTTCCACCGTAAATTTGTTATGGTATAGTCCTATGGAAATCCGTTATCTCGGGCATTCTTCATTTCTTATTAAAGCCAAGACCGCCCGTATTGTCACTGATCCGTTTGACCCAAAGATGGTGGGCTTAAAGTTTCCCAAGACTGAGGCTGATATTGTTACTATTTCCCATCATCACCACGACCACGACTATGTGGCCGGTGTCGGCGGCAATCCGCTGATTCTTGATTGGCCGGGTGAGTTTGAAAAAATGGATGTACGAATTTTTGGTTATCAAAGCTTTCATGATAAACAAGGGGGTCAAGAGCGGGGAGAAGTGGTGATCTATAAAATCGAAACTGAGGGCTTATCCGTCCTGCATGCCGGCGATCTGGGAATGATACCGGATGACGATTTTATCGAAAGTTTGGGCGATGTGGATATTCTGATGCTGCCGGTTGGCGGTTTTTATACTATTGACGCGTCAGAAGGGGCAAAGCTGGCCCGTAAAATTGAACCTTCTATTATCATCCCCATGCACTTTAGTACACCGGGGCTTAGCCCTGATCTGGCCGGCAAACTGGCGCCGGTTGGCGACTTTATGAAAGAGATGAATGGCGAAAGTTTTACCCCGCAGGATAAACTAGTTATTAAAAAAGAAGACCTGGCCGAGGAGGGGATGAAGGTAATAGTGCTAACAAACTAAATTTTCAAGTTTCAATTATCAATTTTCAAACAAACTCCAAACTTCGATTACCCAATTAAATATTGAAAAATTGAACATTGATTGATAATTGAACATTGAAAATTGATAATTTGTATTTTTATAATGTCTTCTACAGCCGTTGATGCGCTAAAAGTCCCCCCTCATGATCTTGAGGCTGAAAAATCAGTCCTCGGTGCTGTTTTAATTGATTCTTCAGTTGTGACTTTAGTTGCGGAATTCTTAAGAGCTCCCCATTTTTATATCCGCGAACATCAGATTATTTATGAGGCAATGCTGAAGCTGTTTGAGAAACAAAAGCCGGTTGATATCGTGACTTTAAAAAATCAGTTGAGTGAAGATGGGACATTGAAAAAAATCGGCGGGGCGAGTTATTTATCTGATCTGATAAATGTTGTCCCTACTTCAGCCTACATCGAGCATTATGGACAGATAGTGAAGGCCGAATACACCAAAAGAAAGTTAATTGAGATCTCCTCCCGTGCGGTGGAAAAAGCTTTTAGCAGGGCTGGTGATGTAAAAATCTTAATTGATGAGGCCGAGTCGGATATTTTCTCCCTGGCCCAGGAGCATGCGCGCCGCGATTTTATCCAGTTAAAAGAGATCATGACTGAGAGTTTTGAGCGGCTGGAGGAGTTTATGAAGTCCGGCTCACGCATTCGCGGTGTGGCTACCGGTTTTTCTGATCTGGATAAAAAACTGTCCGGTTTGATTGACTCCAACCTGATTGTTTTGGCAGCCCGGCCGGGAATAGGGAAGACCAGCTTCGCCTTAAATATCGCGCTTCACGCCGGTCTGATAGAAAAAAAGAGTGTTGGCTTTTTTTCGCTTGAGATGAGCAAAGAGGAGTTAGTTGACCGGCTGCTGGTCGGGCAGGCGGATATTGACGCCTGGAAACTGAAAACCGCCCAGCTTTCGGCCACGGAACAGCATGCCTTGGTTGAGGCGATGGGAGACCTTTCTGAGGCGCCAATTTATATTGATGACACGCCCGGGATCTCGGTGTTGGAGATGCGCACCAAAGCGCGAAAACTGAAGGCGGAAAAAGACCTTAAGCTGTTGATTGTCGATTATCTTCAGCTTGCTGATTCCGGCAAAAAGTTTGATTCGCGGGTGCAGGAGGTGTCTTATGTGTCGCAGGGCTTAAAAAACCTGGCCCGTGAACTGAAAATTCCGGTTTTAGCCGTGTCCCAGCTTTCCCGGGCGGTTGAGCAGCGCGGCAGCAAAAAGCCGCAGCTGTCGGATCTGAGAGAATCGGGTTGTTTGGCTGAAGACTCATTAATCATGAGAGCTGACACCGGCGAGTTGTTAAAAATCGGAGATCTGGCTAAAAAAGATCTGCAACTGCAGATTCCGGTTTATTCTCTAGACGATGACTGGAAACTATCAATCAGAAATTTAGTGAAGGCTTTTCCCAGCGGCAGAAAACCGTTATTTGAGTTGAAAATTCAAAGCGGAAGAACGATCAAAGTTTCAGCCAATCATCCTTTTCGTTGTTTGCACGGTTGGACAAGACTGGATGAGTTGAAAATAGACGATCGGATTGCTGTACAAAGAACTCATGATATTACCAATCCCAACAACGACACGATTCCTAAAGAAGCATGGAAGCATCATGTCCAGCCGGCAAAAGATAAACTGAAGTTATCCTGGCGCGATTTCAGCAAAAAGATTAATATGGCCTACTGCGGAAGCGCGCTGTTTAAAAACGGAATCAGCCGGAAAAGAATGAAAAGAATCGCTGATTCTTTGGCTGATAATCAGCTGAAAATGTTGGCGGAGTCTGATGTTTACTGGGATCGGATTGTTTCGATCGAACCTTTAGGAGTGGAAGAAGTATACGACGTCACGGTTGAAGGAACGCATAATTTTATTGCCAATGATATTATTGTTCATAACAGCATTGAACAAGATAGCGATGTGGTGATGTTTATATATCATGAGGATGACACCGAAGATCTGCTTGACGCCAGCAAGCGCATTGTCAAGCTGTATATTGCCAAGCACCGCAACGGCCCCACCGGCGAACTTGATATGTTATTTAGAGGGGATCGGGTGAGGTTTTATACAGTCGACAAGACGGGGTGAGATAAAATTAAGGAATTTGTATTCCAAGCATTTTTTTTAATTGATCGGGGTCACCTCCGTGTCCATTGTGTTCACCCAGAAGTCCACCCTCATCAGCAGTTGAAGGATGTTCTTCTCGAGGAGTAGAGATCTTTCCAAGCATGGAGCCACTAAGAGTTGACCAATTTTTTGACATGGCGATTAGTCGACCGAAATATGTATTTACATATGACCGACCATTTGGTAAATTAAAACTAAATGTTTCACCACTAAGATAGTCTTCACCAAAGTTGATAGCTAAATAATGAGCAAAATCAACAACAGCCGCTCGACGGATTAATTCATAATCGTTAGTAGGTATCACTCTTTCAGTGTCATTCAAACTGGTCATTGCAGTGTAAATTCGACGAAGTCTTGCATTGATTTCAGCAGTCGTAATCTGTTGAAAATATCCATCATCTAAAAATCCTGTATGTGAGATAAAAGCAGCTACGACCCTTTGAAGTTCAGTTTGTTCTGATAGATCTAGATAAACACCACCTAAACTGGCTCTTTTTCGTTTATCTAAACTGCCGCGAAGATATCTAGTTATTGCTAAAAAATCTGGTAACGCAGGTTCGACTACCGGGTTGCCAAGATTTTCCACTAATCTAGCGTAATATAAATAACGGAGACGTTGAGCATCTCGATATCCTGCGGGTATAGCAAATTTCACTTCCAGTTTGTGTAATTCTTCTAGCATTTTTTGAATAGCATATGGAGGTCGGCGATACTGTTTCCAGATATCTGATCCGCGTAATTGTTCTTCAATCATCGTCATAAATTGCTGATAGCGATTTAATATTGTTTTATTAGATAGTTTATTTTGACTTTTCATTTCTTGCCAATATTTACGAAAATAGTCAGTCAGTTCAAGAAAGGCTCGATTACCTCGGCTCTGTCTTTGTTTTTCTGTTAATTGACCTCTAGCTCCAGGATTGGTCTCTGCTCCTTCTAAAGCACCCATTACATCAGCAACTAAAGATTCAGCAAAAGAATAATCAATATCAGTAAGCGGGCTGGCGACTTTAACTGCATTTAATAAAGAACGTCTAGGTAATTTAAGCACGGCAGTTTCTGCTTGTTGTTGTAAATTTGTATTTAAATTGTTTAAACCTCGTCCGAGTAGGGTAAATATTGGAGCTTTTCCACCAGCGGTATCCATGGCAAGCCGATATAAAATATGGGGTATTCGAAGAGCAAGAAGTGCTTGTTGAACTCGTTTATAATCATCGTCTTCAATATAGTGGGGATCTTTATTAATCTTTCGTTGTCTTTCTTCAATCTCGGCAAAATTTCCTACAACAGGACTATCTGGTAGAACTGTTTTCAGGTGGGCTATTGCTTGGCCGACTAAAGGGTTGTCATATAAATATTTTGCACAGACTCCAATTAGTGCTTCTTGTGATGAGATGATTCTAATAAGCGAAAGTCTTCCTTCAGGATTGAAGTCAAACTGGTCAGCAGGTACCTCTTTTGCTGGTTTTATATCAACCGGAACTGTGCCTAAAAGCCAGTTGGCAAGTTGCCCTACCTCTTCACTCTGTACCGCGTCCCAGGCAGCATGCTCAAGGAAAAACTGTCCACCGCCATCGACTGCATGACGGACGTGATTGGGGTTATAGTCAATCCCGATTTTTCGAGCAACGTGGGCTACTCCTGTACTCATTAAAACAGCAGCAGATGAAGCAGCGGCAGCACCTAATGTAAGGCCGATACGTTGCATTGTTGCAGCATCTTCCGGGCTCAATACTAATGAACCGAGCGTGATCGCGGCAATACCGGCAATTTTAAGAAAATTTGGGTGGTGTTCTATTGCTTCTATTGCGTATAGGTCTTGCAGATCGCCACAAGCTCCAGCCAGACCCATCTCCCAGCCGATATTATTTCTGGCCAGTGCCTCCAATATCTGTTGGGTAGCATCAAACCATTCCATATCCCAATTTTTTCGATATCTTTCTTTGTGATGTCTAACTTTCATTAATTCATAGCTTAAATCTAATCGTCTTGGTAGTGTCCAGAGAAATCGAGCCGGCCTAATAAGTGACGCTTCAGTAAGACGATTAAAAATTCCTGGGAGTGCGTACCCTTCACCCCAGACGTGATTAACAATGGTAGGAAGATTGGGAGGGAATGGGCAAGTATCTCCATCGCCTGTAGGTTGTCGATCAGTTTCATAACCACTCATAATTTTGTTTGTAACGGTAAATTAAATTATCGAGCAGCTACAGATGAGTTACCCGTGAGCCCAAGTACTTGGGAATATTGTTGAGCAAAACCAACATAATCTGTAGTCACTTTTGCTTTGACTGTACCTGATGTTGCATTATCAGCAAAAACATCTTGGCCTAATATTGTATGGTCACCACCAGTAATTTCGGCAATAGCTGACCAGTAAAGACCTAAATTTTTCAAATCACGACCGTGATAATCTTCGCAATTTTGATCAGGAGTAATCGCATGAATTATTACCTGATTAGCGACCAGTCTTGTTAATAGTCCATCGATGCCGTCTGTTTCACTAAGTCCGCCATTATTTACTTCATTAGCATTATTTACTAACTGATTCAGTTTCGTTCTAACCTGTTCGCGAGCTTCTGGATCAACAACAAGCTCTGCCATCGCAATTGAAGGAATTCCTTTATGATCATATTCATCAGTTACTCCGTAAACTTGTATATTTCCTAAATCATCAACGGAATTATATAAGCCTTGTTCCCGACACACGTCATCTAAAGCTGATAATAGAGACTCATGACGGTTGCTACCACCAAGCATCGGGAGCATTTTTATTAGATCCTCTTCCTGAGGATCGATTTTTTGCAACCAGCGACTTGGAGTGGTATGTTTATCTCCGAACCCATAAAACTCAACCAACCCAGTTCCGCTCATCAAATCGATAGTGCGGAGGACTTTTGCCGCTTTTTTCCGTTCATCAGGTTGCATTGAATCGGTTAAATCAACCAAGAAGATCAATTTTCGAGGAGTAATATCGAGTGTTTCTTTGGCTTGTTTTTCATTGGCTTGGGCTATTTTTAATGTTTGTCTCGCTTGAGGTGAAGGATCTCTTTGGGAGTTAACAGCAGCAGTTTGCGCTTCAAGTGATAATTGTTGTAGAGAGGCCAGCGCCGCGCTACGCAAACCCAGGATTGTAGTTAAAGCATATTCTCCCCCGATATTCATTAAATGTCCATTTCCTTTTCCATTTTCGGCTGCCATAAGATTGCTAGATTATACTTATAATAATTTATTATATCATATTGACTATATAAGTCAAACCCTACCCTTTTTTTCAATAGTTTTTCTGCCTTTCGTTGTATTTTAGGCTGAAAACTTTCCTACGAGTTCAGCTTTAACATGCGATAAAACATCGTCTTCGATTACTTTTAAGGATACCCCGGGCAAAATTAGTGCTAAAATAGCCACTAAATTCAGAAATTTTTCTCTAGTAGTTGCCATTCTGTCTATTTCTTCTAAGCAGGATAAATTATCTCGATTTGGCCCGACCTTTTTAGCAATTGCTTGTGAGGCGCCCTGCATATAAAGTGTCAGCGCTGTTTGTTTGCCGGGCGGAAGTTGGCGATATTGATATCGAACTGTATCTGGATGGAATGCTGCCATTTTATGCTTAAAGTCAACCCTAGGGAATATATGAGCTATTAATTGGTTTCTACGCTCGTCAAAACGAAATTCATGAGCTCCCGCGACCAGCGTTGGTGGTAGAATATCAACTAGGATAAGCGATAACAAAAGAATACGTAACTGTTCTTCTGTGAGAGATTCAATAATCAGTGGGAAAACATCTTTTACTTCGTGCCTATTTATTACACCACGAATGTCGTATGGTGCCAATTTTTTATCAAGACTTATAGTATAAGGATCTTTAATTCCTGCTTCTTCCAGATCATCTACCACCTTTTCTACAATCAAGAAATGCTCTAAACTTTTTTGATATGGTTTGGCTAAGGTGGATTTTAGTCGATCTAGTTCTCTTCGGGCTTTGTGATAGTCTCCTTTGAGTAATTCCGCGGTAACTATTTCTCTTGCCGCCTGATAATCCTGAAGAAGCACCACATCGATTTCCCGCTGGCATTGTTCTTTGACTGCTTCAGGTACTCTGATTCCCTGGAAAAAGGCGGCGCTATTTTGGCCACCTTTGATTGCCACCCGATAACCGGCAATTAGGTCGGCCAGCTTTTGTTCACCAACTTTTTGCAGTTTAGGTTTATCTGGGCCACGATACTGTTCAATTACCAATGCTCCAGAACTATAATCGTCCCAGTCGTAAACTTCGCGCACTAGTTGATCTGCTTGCACAAAATTGGTTAGATAGCCGCCGCGTTCAAGAACAGCTTGTAAGACCCATGGCTCGCTGGTACGGGCCAAACGTACAAGACTAAGCGTGCTGGCTTGACGGACAAACTGCTCTTTTTGGGGAAACTTTACCTGCCCAAACCAAGGAGTAGCGGCAACTTCAGAAATCAAGGTCAGAAGCTTGCCGTAGGCTTGATTGGAAAGTACCGCCCAGTTTTTTCTACCAGACATCTTTTGCAAACCAGCGGCGAGCTCGATCACTAATGAAGCAACGTCCTCTTGAATATAACCCACCAACTCTGTATCTTGGCTGCAAAGAGCATGAATTCGCTGCAGCACTGCAGCTTGATTTGGCAACGCAAATGCCCGATACGCTCGTTCTACTTGTTGACAATGATCAATAATGGATTGAGGAACCCGCATTGACGCTAAGAACTCTTCAGAAGCAACCGGCGGTGTAGTTTGTCTGGCTGCGATAGCGTAATCGTGGATTATTTGTCTCTCTTTTCCTTGGAGGTATTTTTCTAACTGGGTTTTAGCCCGCTGGTCGTACCAACCCATACAAGTTTCGGCAGTGGTGAAGTCACCCCAGTTACAAAGTAGATCGATTAAGCGGTAGGCTTGAGGGAAGTCGGCTAAATGACCGTCTCGATCAAGAGTCGCTTTTAAGACCGATGGTTCACTTCCCCGTGCTAAACGCACTAAACCAAGCATCTTAGCTTGATATAGTAACTTCGCTTTTTCAGGAAACTGCATCGCTTGAAACCACGGTTTTTGATCAATAGTTAGCAGTTCATCAATTTCGTGATTAGGTCGTGGTTTAGAAAAAATAGACACATCTCCTCTTTGCATATATGTATCCATTCTTGCCGCAATCTTTTGAAAATATGCATTCAGTTCGGGTAGGATTGCTGGTAGGTAGTTTGGATATAAAATTTCAACGGCACTGGCGAGACCCCTCAAACTGTCTGTTCTAAATGAATGAAATAAATTTTCACAAGCTCCAAGTGTCTGCATTAAGCGGTCGGGTAACTTCAATTTTTGGGTGAATTTCTCAAGGCCAACACCAGTGGTTCTTTCCTGAATTACAAATTGATTGACTACTAATCGAGCTTGTTCTTCATATAGGGCGGCTAATTTTGCTCGTTGGGTTTGGTCAGGATAAGCTGTTATGCAGGCATGCGCTGTCTGCCAGTCGCCAAATTGGCAGAGCATTTCCACGACTGAAGTAACTTGCGCGGGTGTTTGCAGGTCTTTAGCCCACATAAATTGAAATACTGTAAAAGACTGAGTTTGCGAAGAATGAATCATTACTATTTGTTTAGCGAGTGAGGTTAACGATCCTTTTCTCGGATAAGGTAAATCGGTATACCAGGGTTCTTGACTGGCTTTTAAAATCAGTGTTGCGGTAGGCAGGCAGGCGGTTAGGGCACTTAAATTATGCGGGCCGTTTGCTAAAGCACCTTGATTGATTGTCTGTTGTGCCTGATCTAAACCACGAGCGACCGCATCAGTGACATGAGAGGCAATGGTTGGTGGTAAAGTTACTAATGTTTGTCCCCGATCTAGTAAGGCTTTGACGTCACTTTTTTTTACTAAAGTTTCTGCTTGATCAATTATTTGCAGGTCAGATGCCAATGGGGGTGAGAGACGATAGGCGGTTTGAAAGTCGGTTAAAGTAGTTCCTGCTTTAGCCTGTCTAGCAAAGACATCAATTACTTGTTGAGCGCGCTCTTGATATCTGGCTGTTAAAGTAGCTTGTTGAGTATCGTCAGGACAAACCATCACGCAAGCTTGGGCAGTCTGAAAGTCGCCAAGTTGACAGAGTGTGTCGACAACTGAAATAACTCGTACTGATGTCTGTGGTTTTATCACGCGTCTTAAATTTAGATGAGGTAATTGGAGTACCCGAGCACCTGTTTCAATATTACCCTGTTTAATCAGCAAAGTCGCGGCTTTAACTTTCTCAGAAGGGCTAAGTTTAGCAATTGCGGGCAGACTGGTCAAAGTTACCAACTGCCGGTCTAACGCTGTTTGGAAGTAGTAAAACGGATTATTATTTTCTCCGTTATCTACGGGAAAGGAATGTTGAAACGATTTGGCAAAAGCAACGTAATCTGGTGGATTGTCATACTGTTCTAAATCAGCAATACAGTAGGCAATACCAGTGTTGAATAATTTTTTCGCCAGTTCCGGATTCTGGTCAACTATTGCTTTCCAAAATACTCTTTTATCGGCGTCTTCTAGATGAATTAAATCATAACAGTAGCGGGCGACGTCATGATTAGCTATAACACGTGTAAAATCACGATCACCTTTAATTAATTCTCCTTCCCACGATCTTGGTTTATTTTGATCAGTCTCATCGTAAAAAACAGTATCTACATATTCTTCAAACACAGTCATTAATCGGGATCGCATAGCATCTCTTCTAGTAGGTTCGGAGCGCACTCGAGGCGTATATGTTTCTTCGAGTAGTTTTAGTGTTGCCACCAGATAAGAGGCGGTGTCATCTAGTTGATACTTTTTTTGTACAGGTAACTGAACTGATTTTCTTATTTCTTGAAGTTTGGCGATCGCCTCATCAATTATTACCTCTCTTTCCCTCTCCAACGAAGCCAATAGTCTTTTTTGAGTACTTTCCCGAGGATATGCCTGAGCAAATTGTTGTGCTTGGTGAAATCGTTTCGCTCGATTTATTTTAGCATTAGGACCAATAATTTTTACCAGATGAGATTGAGCAGTGATCAACTCCCTTTTTCTTTGAATATAAAGACCTGTTCCAACGGCAGTGGCGATTCCCAACAGTATCGATAAACCGCTCCCGGCAAGCAGGCCGCTATAGGCCAGTTGTTCTTTTAAAGTGGCGCTGTCTCGATTATCGAGTATGACAGTTTGTTCGATAAAATTACCAAAATCATCAGCCATTACTAACTGGACAGTTGCGTCTCCGATGTCAGATGTCAAATCGCACTTCATTGCAAAGCGATATTCTTCATCACCAATCGTAACACCTTTAGAAAAAGGAGCATCGCATTTAAATTTACCCGTCATTCCTACAAGTTTCCACTGAGGTTGAGTACCAAACGCCGTCGTGCTCATGGACTGCATATATTCCGGTGGATTACTGGCAATAAGCCATGTTTTGGGGTCATCTGGCAGCTGATGAGTAACAATTTGGCCCATTTCCAACTGATAGGCAAGCTCTGGTGTCGGTATTTCCAGATGGGCAACTTCCCCGAATTCATCAATGGCGTTTATACACACTCTGGGAATGTCGCCAGGCTGAGATTGAAGATCACCTGAAAATTCACCATCAGGTGTAATGTCAAGAAACGAACCTTGGTCATGGTCACCGCAGGTATGAAAATAACCGCGGGGAAACTTTACTACTGGAAAATTACTTTCAATTCTCCCACTTACACTGACTAGACCCGTCTCTTCATCAATCTGCGGTGGCGCATCCAACTTAACCTCGACCGTGTATGGAATATGTGTCTCAATGACAGAGCCTTTTTGCCCGAAAGCATCTACTGCTGTCACTCGAACGCAGTTATCAGTGTTCGGTTTGAGTGAAAGCGGAATGGAAGCCTGGCCGTTTCCTGAAGGTACATTACCAACGATCATTCGATCTGGATTATCACAAGGAACAGCTACTATTGTTTTGGTTGGATCATTGGGAGAAGCAGGGCTGGTATGGATAGTTAAAGAAAAATCATCAGGTCCGGCTTGATAGTCAACATGGCTGATAACCGGTGGTTGGGGATTACTGGGTTGTGCTGGAGCAACCGCTCTCTCTTGCGGGCGATTGGATGAAGGTACGACGTGGGGCGCTGGTTTTGGAGCTGGATCAGGTGTTGGCGGTTGAGCAGGTGATCCATCTGAGTATTGAGGAGAGATAGGTTGAACAGAGGCTGCCGAATATGGTTGACCTGGTCTTGAAACATGCCCGATCCCAAGGTCATGAGCGGCTTGATCTTGGGGTAATACGCCTGCGCAGGTATCTGGTTGAACAAAGATATAACCACCGTTTGGGTCACATTGAGTACTACAATAAACTCCTGGAGAATGGTAGCCTAAAGTTTCAGAGCCACAAGGATCAGCAAGAGCAGTTTGTGCTCCGACTAAAGCACTAAAGGCTCCGAGCCCGAAAGCAGCAAAGTCTCTTATAAGTTTATTGCGGTGTGAATGGTTAAAATCAACACCTTCTTTCTTCAAAGGCGTATGACCTCTTTTGTAGTTTTTTGGAGATCTACCTCCATTTTCAGCAGATGATGATGACACGGCCTCAAATTATAGCATACACTATAAGCTATTTCAATTCAGCTTACGCCTCGTAAAAGTTCACGCTTCTTGACAAAACCATATCAGACCCTATAAATTTACAGATATGGTTGAATTCGATAGCGCAAAGCTCCTTTCTCTTTCAAAAAATGAACTCATAAAGCCTTAATTTATTCTGGGAATTCGTGATTTTTAAGATTTAAGATTGAAGTATTAATATCAAATGATAAAATTTAAATCACAATTCAAATATTAAAATAAAAGGAATAAAATTAATAATTTGTTATTTAGAATTGATTTGTCATTTGTACTTTGTAATTTGAATTTTTAGGATTTTATGAATATCATACAGATCTATCAAAAATACCAGATAATGCCTTCGCTACAACTCCATATGCTGCGGGTGGCGGCGGTAGTAAAAATCATCAGCGACAATATTAATCAGCCAACGGACACATCATCAATGATCACAGCTTGTCTTTTGCATGACATGGGCAATATCTTAAAATTCGATCTGCAGCTTTTTCCCGAGTTTTTGGCGCCTCAAGGCCAGGCGTACTGGCAGATGGTGAAAGATGAGTTTCTCCAAAAATACGGCTCCGACGAGCATCAGGCAACCATCACCATTGCCCATGAGCTGGGAGTAAATCAGCGGGTAATTGAGCTTATTGAGGCCGTTGGCTTTACCCACGCCAAGGATAATTTTTTGTCTGAGGATCTGGCGAAAAAAATCGTTATTTATGCTGATATGCGGGTTCATCCTAAAGGAGTAGTCAGTTTGGAAGCGCGTCTGCAAGATGGCCATCGGCGTTTTCAATTACAAAAGTCGAAAGAAGAGCGAGAGGACTATTTTCAAGAAATGGCGGGTTATCTGAAAAAGATCGAACAGCAGATTTTTGAGCATTGCCGGCTCAAACCAGAAGATATAACCGATAAAAAAATATTAGTTTTCATAGATGAATTAAGGAGTTTTAATAAGGCGCGTGATTAACGTTCAAGTTTTTTTACCCACCGCAGTTTTTATGTTATAGGTCTTTAACCGTAAAATTAGATAGCTGGTAAAGTAGCCTAAGAGAGCTCCAAACACCACATCAAAAAAATAATGGCAGTGCAGATAAATTCGGGAAACGGAGATTAAAACCGCAAGAATATAGTAAAGAATTCGCCGCTTTTTATCAAAAAAAGCCAAAGTTGCGGCCGCGGCAAAAGCAGTGGCGGCATGACTTGAAGGAAAACTAAAATCCAGCGGACAACTGGCGCTGACAAGCTCTTGAACTAAATACGGCCGCGGCCGCATCATCAGATTTTTCAAAATAACTTCTGATAGTATGTAAGCCAAACCCAAATTGACAGTCAGATAAATGATAAAAATTTTATTTTTATGCTCTTCCAAAAAAATGAGAACAGCCCCAATCAGCAACCAGATTATGATCGCCATTCCCTGGGCTGAAAAAAAAGAAAACAGCACGTTAAAAAAGATGTTGTGGGGAATTAGCCAGTTGATTAAGTCAGTCAGATAAACATCAAGATTTAAAAAAGAAACAATCATTTTGGCAGGTGGTAACTGGTGATCTGATGCAGACCCATCTTTTTTTCTTCCAGATGCTGCAGCGATTTGACGGCATACATGTATGAGACGATGCGCACCGGCGTATCTAGTTTGCGGATTTGATTGACGGTTTTTTCCAGATACCACGGCGAGATATACATATAAAAAACACTCTCCATGTTTTCATTTTTTACAAATTGGCGGTAGTCAATCTTAAACATATCCCCAAGCACAATGTGGATATTTTTTTTGTTGGGGTGAAAAAAACAACGAACTAAAAGGATTAAAACCAAAATCGGATTAATCTCCACACCGATAAACCGGGTATCTAGTTTTGCGCGCTTGGCCCATTTGGCCGCCTCAAACAGCACCATGCCGTCGCCTGCGCCCAGATCATAAATAATCTGGTTATTGTTCATCTGCAGTTTTTCAATCACTAGTGCCAGGTCTTTTTTATTGGTCGGAAAGTAGGGGACCGGTGAAAGGGAGGGTGAGGTGAAAAGAAAGATCAGACCAATAGTCAGAGCAAGAATAATCAACCCAAAGGCAATAATCATTTATTGATTATAACAGCAGATTATTTTCTTGTCAGGTTTTATTTCCCCAGATTTTTATATAAATCAGTTTGCCGATTGACATATCCACGATGTTTATAAAAATCGATCGCTTTTGTGTTAAAAGTAGAACTGATAATCTTCATCCAAAGTATGTTTTTAACGTGAAAGTATTTTTCTGCTGTTTCTAAAAGTTGTTGGCCAACACCCTGACCACGGTATTTTTTTCAACATATAGCTCTAAAATTTCACCAAATACGGCGAAGTTTGTATCTTCATAAGACGGTTTATCTATTTGAAACGTCACTAGTCCGATAATCTGATTTTTGTCGAAAGCCAAAAATATCAGCGGTTTTTGTTTTTTCAAGGCATCAGTCAGATAAGTGGTTTCTTCTTTACTGTTGTAGGTTTGGTAATAAGTAGGATCGAGCTCGTGATGATAGTCGGTCTGTTTTTTCCAAAGGGGGAGAATTGTTGGTAAATCGTCAAGCGTGGCCTTACGGATTGAGATGGTCATGGTTAATTGTAGTAAAAATGCCTGATGCGTCTATTGTGTTTGACGTAGAGCCACACGACTCTCGCAATGACTGGCGATTAGTAACTCATATTCTTAATAAGTGCGTAGTTGTAAACCTCCAATCTTTTGATAATCGCTATCGTTACTCAGGAGGATTGCCCCATTCATTTTCGCAGTCGCGCCAATAAGTAAGTCGTCAATATCAATAGTTAATCCGTTTTGATGGATTGCTTTCTCTATATTGCTTGCTTCTTCCGCTTCTCTTTCGCCAAATGGCAAGACGGTCATCTTTTGCCGCAACTCCTCAAATTTTTGTGTCTTGTCTTGATTTTGTTCTTTACCTCTCAAAATCTCAAAAAGAGCCACTGAAGCAATGGCTGTTACGGAGAGAGGCGCATCTTTAATCTCTTCGTAGACTTGAATAGCATTATCCTTGCCATTTAAAAGATCAATGATGAAACTAGCGTCCAAACAGTATTTTATTCTTTCTTGCGAAGTCATCATTGAAGCGTTTTTTAAATAATTTGATACTCTTTTTCATTACCTTTGCTTCATCATCAGTTAATATGCCAATAAAGCCCTCCCGATATGTTTCCGTGTAGGTAGGCACGACTGGGTGGGGATATTTTATTCGCCATGACCAGATATTTGCGCTGGACATGTTCTCAAGCTCTAAATATATGTCCGTTGGATACAAACAATTTGTCGGCAATACATCTGCAAGCACTTGAGTTGTATATGTTCCGATGGTTGGATTCATAATTATTTTTTCTTTACCCATGTCTGCGATTCGAAATTGATGTCGATCGCAGGCTGATTATTTCTAATGTCTTTTTTTACCTTACCAGAAAAAGTGAATTGATACGATGAATTTGTCGTTTCAAGATATGCTCCTGCCCTGTTAATGTCTGCTATGTCTTTTCCTGCTAGTAATTCATTCGGGTGAAATGGTTGACCTAGCTTCATTTCTGCAGAATACGCCTCATATAACTCTCGCATAATTTTATCAAGTCCGTCCGACGCTTTTTCTATCTTCAAGCCAAGATCGGCGGCTTCATCGCGGTCAATTGGATAAGCATGAATGGTAATGTCCCCAGTGATTTCTTTGACGATTTTTTTAATTCTCTCCTCATCTTTTTTTTTGTCCATATGCAACCACAGCAAGCGTTCAGTGAGTAAACGCGCCATACGATATGCACGATAAGCGTTACCGATTGAAAGAGGGTGCAATTTTTCGACTAAAAATTTATATACGTCAATCATTTGCTCGCTTTTCACCCCCGCTTTGTCTTTGGCAAAAAGCAGATATGAATTTAGGTCCTCAACACTTATCTCAAGTTTTTGCTGTGGACTGGCTGGATTCTGCGGATTAAATGGGTGGCCAGTGGCCGGATCAACTGGTGTAAGTTCTCCTAGTTTGCCCATCACAATAGTATCCGCGCCAAGACAAATAAGCGTTCCCGCACTGTGCGCTTTGTATGGTACTAAAACCTCAAAACTATTGCAATTATTACGAATGAGTTTGACTATGCGAATAGGCGTAAGCATATCGCCACCGCTAGTATACAGAAGCAAACTGATTTTTTTTACTTTACCGATGCCGTCTAACAAATTACCAAGCAATGGCACGACATCACCAGCAATTTTAGTAGTAAAAGGTGGCCTATCGCTGGTAGCGTAGGAAATAACACGCGAATTACGCTCATCTTCAAGTTTTTTGGTTAAATCAACTTTAGACATGTTATTGATATAATACCAGTTCCTACTCTTTTTGTAAAATGTCTACAATTCTATCAAGGTCATCCAGCTCACTTTATACGGTTAGGCTACATGGATTATGGGATGTATTCTGGAAAAAGCGGCTCTAGTGCTTGGTGCCGGGGGAGGGAATCGAACCCACATGATGTTGCCATCACAGGTTTTTGAGACCTGCGCGTCTGCCAGTTCCGCCACCCCGGCTAGTTAAATTAGTAGCTAGTATAGTAAGTAGTTAGGAATTTTTTTAAAAAACGTAAATAATCCACTATTTACTATTGGGGAAATTATAACAAAGCCAAAGACACTCTTCCAGTTTCTTTACAAGCCTGTTTTTGATTGTTTCCCTTGCTACTCACTTCTAACTACTTACTACTGATTCAATATCCTTTTGGGCGTTGTCTAAGGTACAATTAAATTATGCCAAAACAAGACGGAAAAAATAGGCGAGAAAAGGGCAAACTGACCATTATTGCCGGCCCGATGTTTAGTGGTAAAACCGGTAAATTGGTGGCAATGGTCGATGTTTTTACCCGGATGGGCCACCATGTGTTGACTGTCAAACCCTCATTTGATACCCGTTATGGAAATAGAAAAGAAATTCATAGTCACGACCATAAGACGACGCAGGCGCTGGTAATCGATGGGGAAGTGCCGGATGAGATTCTCCAAAAAATTTTGATGATACATGCCGATAAAATTATTTTTGACGAAGTCCAGTTTTTTGATAAAAAAAAAGTCATTAAAGTGATCAAAGAACTGAAAAAGCGCGGCATGCACGTTATCGTTGCCGGATTGTTGTATGATTATCAGCGCCGACCTTTTGGGGCAACCAGTGATCTTTTAGGGTTGGCCGATGAACGACTGGAACTGTTTGCTATCTGTCAAAAATGTGGCAGTTTAGCCCGCCATAGCGAGCGTATGCACGGTGGAAAAGGTCAGGTGGATGTGGGGGCGGCTGATAAATATATTGCCGTGTGTGAAAAATGTCATAAAATCTATCAATAAAATATTTTAATTATGAAATCAATTGCGAGTGCTAATCAACCTATGTTATCTGGCAAACAGTACCACATTAACTGCGGTCCAGGCGACGTCGCTTCAACCGTGTTAATCCCGGGTGACCCAAAACGGGTGCAGAAGATTGCCGCTTTATGGGATAAATCAAAGGAGGTGGCTTATCATCGGGAGTATCACACAATGACCGGCAGTTATCAGGGAGTACCGTTGTCTTGTACCTCAAGTGGCATAGGCTCTCCAGCCATTGCCATTGCCATAGAGGAATTAAGTAGAATCGGGGTTGAGACTTTTATCCGTGTTGGCAGCACCGGTGGGATTCAGCCAGGGCAAAACTTAGGAGATCTGGTGATCTCAACAGCCGCGGTACGTTTAGACGGGGCTAGCCGTGATTATGTGATGATTGAGTATCCGGCAGTTGCCAGCTATGAAGTGGTGATGGCTTTAATAGAAGCTAGTGAGGAGCTGGGAGAGAAATATCATGTTGGCGTTACCGCCTCAACCGACACTTTTTATACCGGACAAGGGCGACCCGGTTACCGCAACTATCTGCCAAGTCACAAACAACAGCTTTTTACTGATCTGCAAAAAGTCGGTGTTCAGAACTTTGAGATGGAGACATCGTGTTTGTTTACTTTAGCTAATATTTTTGGTAAGCGTGCCGGATCAATCTGTTTTCTGGTTGCCAACAGAGTAACCAATGAGTTTAATATAACGCCTGAGATGGCCAGACGAGCTGGTTTAGTCGCGTCCAGAGCCACGGTTATCTTGGCCGGGTGGGACAAAGCAAAAAGACTAAAAAATAAAAAGTATTTTTTTCCGAAATTATTGAAATAGTAGGTTTAATTCCGCATGAACTAATGCAAACAGCGCAAGATCTACAACCGGGCTTAGCGGCAGCGGTATTATGAAAGTTATCTGTTGTTAAATAATCTCTTTCTCAAACCTCTTGACAAATCTTTCGGGATGATTTATCCTCTTTGGCGAGTATATGGAAATCCAAAAAAATCCTTGGTTTCGTCAAAAAATTATTAATATTTACGAAATATTCTAATCCATTTGCCGCCGAAAGGCGGTTTTTTTAAAATTATTATAAATTCATTAGTCTAAAAAAATATGAAAAAAGAATCAGGCTATATCAAAGTCTCATCTTACGAAGGCAAAAAAGGTGAGGTGAAAAAAGTAGTACTTCTTTATTCCGGTGGCCTGGATACTTCAGTGATGCTTAAGTGGATTCAGGATGAATACAAAGCCCAGGTGATTGCCCTTACCATTGATATCGGCCAGCAGACTGATGATTTGGAAGAAATCCGCCAGAAGGCAGTCAAATTGGGGGCAATCAAAGCGATTGTGATTGACGCCAACGACGAGTTTGCTAATGAATATATTGCCCGCGGCATCAAAGCAAATGCTTCATATCAAGGAAACTATCATCTTTCCACGCCGCTTGGCCGGCCGCTTCTTGCCAAATGGGCAGTGAAAATTGCCGCGGCTGAAGGCGCCGATACCATTGCCCACGGCTGCACCGGCAAAGGTAACGATCAGGTGCGCATCGAAGGGGTGGCTTTGGCTTTGCATCCGGACATCAAGATCATCGCTCCGGTTCGCGAATGGGAGATGGGCCGCGACGAGGAGATGAAGTATGCCAAAAAGCACCACATCCCAGTCAGGCAGACTGCGGCCAAGCCCTATTCGTATGATGACAATATGTGGGGTGTGACCGGCGAGGGCGGGGAGATTGAAAATCCGGCGCTGATTCCGCCTCTAGAGAACATTTTACTGGTGACAACCTTGCCTGAGAAGTCGCCGGATAAGCCGGAATATCTGACTCTGGAGTTTGTCAAAGGCATCCCGGTCTCAGTCAACAATAAGCAACTTAAACTGGCGGATCTGATTTTAGTGTTAAATAAAGTCGGTTCCAAGTACGGCATCGGCATTACTCACCATGTGGAAGACCGGATCGTGGGCTTGAAGGTGCGCGGCGTTTACGAGGCGCCGGCCGCTGAGATCATCATCACTGCTCACCGCAATCTGGAAAAATACGTCTGCACGCGGATGGAAAATGAGTTTAAGACCGAGGTGGATACCAAATGGGCCTACACCTGTTATGCCGGCTTGTGGATGGAGCCGTTGATGGACGATCTCAATGCTTTTATTGAAAGGCTTAATCAAAAAGTCACCGGTAAAGTGACAGTAAAACTGTACAAAGGCATGGCCGAGGTGGTGGCAATTGAGACACCCAATACTATTTTTGAAGAAAAACTGGCGACTTTTATGGCATCATCTGCCTTCAATCAAAACGCCTCGCCCGGATTTATCGAACTTTTTACCCTGCAGATGCGGTTGGCACAGCGCGGCGAAAAAACCGCTCTTTTGTCAGTCGGCAAGAGAAAAAACAAAATGAAATTATTAAATACCGTTAAAGAGCTGAGGGAGATGAAATACAAACTATACGCCACCTACAAAACCCACAAGTTTCTGGCGGCCAACGGCATTGAGGCGATTTTAGTCAGTAAGATCTCGGACCGCCACCTAAAGCCCAATCTTTACGACCTGTTGGAAGCTAATCGTTTTGATATCATCATCAATATCCCAACCGGTAAAGAAACCACTGACAGAGAAAAGACCGACGGCCAGATCATCCGTGAGATGGCGATCAAAGGCAACGTTTCCCTTATTACCAGCGTCAGTGTGGCCCAGGATTTTATCGAAAAACTGAAATCAGCGAAAGTGAAATAGCGACAAAAGTCAAAAGACGTTGGTGAATACATCAAATCCGGTGGCGGGATCCACCGTTTGACCAATGTCTTGGCATAAAAACTTACACTGACAGTATGTCTTTTATACATATTTTTACCCCACACACGCTTGACAAATTGCTATAGGATATATATAGTGTATGTATATGTTAGTTGAAGCGGGTCGTATCTCACCAGAACCAAATACACTAACCAAACCAAAATTGAGATTAATGTTGGCTATTGATGATATTAAAAATACAGCAGCTCAAATTGCAGAGACAGAACAAAGATTAGGAAGAGCACCGCTTCGACTAGTTGCATTAGCTAGTGTATTACTAACCAGCTGTGCGGTAGCCAGACCAACTGAGGTCAATGCCAGTACTCCTACCCCTCCTGCTCCCACCCCAACCACCAGACCGGTTACTGATTACTTTCCTGGTTATCCTGGTAGCCCATTATCAACTGAAAGATATGGTTATACTGTAACCCCGACTCAATCCAGATCAACCACCCCTCAACCGGAAAAGACACCTACTCCAGCTCAACTGGCTCAAGCTGATAGAACACCACCATTGCCAAAATTTACAGCAACGCGTCAACCGACAGCAACCAACACACTCACGCCCAAGCCAACTGAGACCCCAACCCCGACACCGACTGAAATCTCGATAGGTGATCCATTAGTCACTACCAAAGACGAGCTAGATTTAGCAACACAATTATATGGTGGTGCTCGTGGGGGAGAAGGAGTAGAAAGATATATTATTGCACCGGCAGTTACTAAACTATTTGATCATAATAACCGTCGTGCCGCAGCCCCAAAACAACTACTGGATTTTTTTCAAATACTAGCCAATATCCAGGCAGCAAGAGCCCAACAAATCGCTCAAGGTAAAATACCAGTCAATGGCGTTGTGGTTGGAAATTCATTATTGGGAACTTCTGGCATTATTAATAACATTACAGGTAAGGAACTCAATATCAGAACTCAACCGGTAAATGGTAATGTACTAAAAGCTCTCCCCAATGGTACTGAACTAACCATATTAAGTCGAGAAGCAAAGAGTCTTCGAGAAGAAAACAGTCCATGGATATTTGTCTTGGCAACTGAAGAGACAGTTGATCAAGCCACCGGCACCAAGACTCTAACTCAGACTCCTGGTTGGGTTCATGCCGGCTATGTTGATGGAATTAATCAAAGACGATTAAATTATCAACATGTCCCAGTCTTTGAACCAGGAGCACTTGACGCAGACCTTAGTAAAGCATTAAGAGGAGAAGATTTCCCCACCCCTACCCCAACTGCCACCGCTACTGCTAAACCAGCGACACCACCAGCAGTTCGTACCGCTACTCCTAAAGCTCCTCAAATACAACCAACAGCAACGCGCCAACCAACAGTAACAAGAGCTCCCACCCAGCAACCGACTGCCGAACAAGTCAAAAGTAGTGAAGTGCCTGTGGTGAAAAGACGATTAGTAGAAAAAATTAGAGTACCGGGACAACCAGATGAGTTGAGGGATGCTCCATTTGGGATTATTCAGGTACCTCCAGAAACTCGTGTTGGTTCTCCGTTTGATCAATATGAATTATCAGGAATAGCCGGAGGCATAATTAAGATTGATAACTTTTCTTTTCTACAAATGTCTGTCCCTCAAAAAGATGGGAGCTGGGTGAACGTAAATGTTTTCCTGAGCTTTTCAGGATCAAAAATTGCCGTTACCCAGGCTAAAAAAGATGAAAATGGCTATTTTATTCCTGTGGGTGATGCTAGAACCGGAGGCAGTGCTTTTGCGCCGGAACTGGTTTTCTCTATTATCAAACCAGGCGATCAGTTGATTGCGCTAATAAATGTTATAGATGACGACGCGCTCGAGGCATATGAAATGGAATTATTGATAAAGGAAGATGATGCAGAAAGAAGAAAAAAAATTATAGAACGAGTCGCAATCATAAAACCATTGCTGCCGGAAACGAGGGAAGTGGTTCAAGCCCTAATGACAGGAAAATCATTTCAAGATGGAAGAAAAATATCAAGTGCTGCTCAAGTAATCATGCCGAACGAACCTGAAAAACTACTGGTACTGCCGTAGCTTTCCTGATCAACACAGCTTGACACTAGACACAATCATCCTCTAAACTGATGATAGAATGAAAAA
>MGAR01000028.1:21415-21634 GCA_001789805.1 Candidatus Roizmanbacteria bacterium RIFCSPLOWO2_01_FULL_41_22 | reverse complement strand
TTGATTTTATATACCCAACTGCTAGAGTTAAATTATGGGGCGAATTATCGATTGGATCAAAACTCATAAACTAATCGCGTTTTTATTTCTTTTGGTGGCTTATTTTGTACTTAGAGACAATTTTGCCTATCGATTGGCTACTCCTTTAAGTGGCGGCGTAATGATGAACAGAGGGTATAGCGCTGATGTCATCGAAGCACCATCTCTAGCAAAGTCCAA
>MGAR01000028.1:0-21394 GCA_001789805.1 Candidatus Roizmanbacteria bacterium RIFCSPLOWO2_01_FULL_41_22 | reverse complement strand
AGGGACAAGTCAATCTGTAAATTCACAAGAGCGCATGGTAATTCAGGAATCAAGCGTCTCTTTGCTGGTTAAAAATGTCGAAGAGGTCAAAAAATCGATTCTGACCAAAGTGACAGAATTTGGTGGTTTTATGGTCAATACCAATATTCAAAATCCCGATGAAGCGGCGACTGGCACTTTAGTATTGCGGATTCCGGCTAAACAAATGGAAAGTACGCTTGAATATTTTAAAACTCAGGCGGTGAAGGTGGTTTCGGAAAATATTCAAGGTGAGGATGTGACCGACCAGTATACCGATATTCAAGCTCGGATGGATACCTTGCAAAAAACTAAAAATAAACTGGAAGAAATATTAGATAAAGCCACTGCTGTCCCTGA
Organism: Candidatus Roizmanbacteria bacterium RIFCSPLOWO2_01_FULL_41_22; assembly: GCA_001789805.1. Classification (GTDB taxonomy): domain Bacteria; phylum Patescibacteriota; class Microgenomatia; order UBA1406; family GWC2-37-13; genus 2-01-FULL-41-22. Next base: position 21,016 of record MGAR01000028.1, on the reverse strand, counting down.
CATTCTTGAGGTCCAGCGGGAGCTTATTAACCTGCAATCCCAGATTGACAGCCTCAAGGGGCAGGAGGAGTATTTGGCCAAAAATACCCAGATGGCCAGGGTGACCGTCTACCTGTCAACTGATGAGTTGGCCCTACCGTATGCACCAAGCGAGGCCTGGAGGCCGCAGCTTATTTTCAAGCAGTCTATACGCTCATTAATTGGCACTTTACGCAGCTTAGGGTCGCTAGCTATCAGGCTGGCCGTTTACAGCGTGATTTGGCTGCCAATAGTTGGTATAATATACTTCTTAAAAAGAAGACACCGGAATAATCCTCAGGTTTGATTCTTCTTTATTCCATTTAATTTTTAATTTTTGAGTTATTTTAAATTATGTCAATTAAAAACATCGCCATCATCGCCCACGTTGATCATGGTAAGACCACCCTGGTTGATGCCATGTTGAAACAAACGCATACTTTCCGCGACAACCAGCGGGAGATGCAGGAGACGCTGATCCTTGACTCCCGCGACTTGGAGCGGGAAAAGGGGATTACTATTTTGGCTAAAAATACGGCAGTTTTTTATCAAAATACCAAAATCAATATTATTGACACTCCCGGGCATGCTGATTTTGGCGGAGAAGTGGAGAGGGTAATCAATATGGCAAGCGGCGCGATTCTTCTTGTGGATGCCGCTGAAGGTCCGCTTCCTCAGACAAAATTTGTTTTAAAAAAAGCTCTTGAGGCCAAGTTAAAGATTATTCTGATTATTAATAAAATCGACAAAAAGGACGCTCGTCCGGTCGAAGTTTTGGCCGAAGTGGAAAATCTGTTTCTGGATCTGGCCAACGAAGCGGCGCATCTGCATTTTATCACTCTTTTTGCCGTTGGTCGTGACGGAAAGGCTTTTCACACCTTACCGACAGTTTATAAACCTGATTCAGTCGGTGATCTTTCGCCACTTTTTGATACCATTTTGAAAGAGATCCCTGACAGCGCCGTAAACGAAGATAAACCGTTTCAGATGCTTATTTCCACGCTGGATTATGATAATTATGTTGGCAAACTATGTATTGGTAAAGTTAACCGTGGAAGTTTGAGTAAAAATCAGACAGTGGCATTGGTTGAAAATCAGAAAGCGATTGGTGACTATAAGGTACAGAAGCTGTACACTTTTGCCGGACTTCAAAAAACAGAGGTAGAAAAAGTGACAGCCGGCGATATTGTGGCTATTGCCGGCATTCCGGAGTTGACCATTGGCCAGACAGTGGCGGCTCCCGAGGCGCCGGTCAGCTTACCCAATATTGCGGTTGAAGAACCGACAATCAAGATCACCATTGGCCCCAATACCAGTCCGTTTTCCGGTAGAGAAGGTAAGTATTGCACTTCCCGTCAGATTAAAGAGCGGTTACTCAAGGAAAAAGAAACCAACCTTGGCCTGAAGATCGAGGCTGATCCGGCCGGTATCAACTTTATCGTGCACGGGCGAGGTGAGCTGCACTTGGCCATTCTCATTGAAGAGATGCGCCGGGAAGGGTTTGAGATGCAGATTTCCAAACCGCAGGTAATTTACAAAGAGCAAAACGGCACAGTCTGCGAGCCGTATGAAGAAGTTACCATCGACATTGCTCCGGATCTGGTGGGAGTGGTGACTGAGGAGCTTGGCAATAGGAAGGCACAGATGCTTGATATGGCCACCGACCGTCTTACACACGCTCGTTTGGTCTATAAAATATCCAGTCAAAATTTATTGGGAATTCGCAGTGTGCTTCTGACCAAAACCCGAGGCACAGCTCTAATGAATACTTATTTTTTAGGTTACGAACCAAAAGGCGCTAAAATGGAATCGATACGAAATGGTGCTCTAATCGCTACTCAAAGCGGTGAAGCTGTCACCTATGGCTTAGGTAACGCCCAGGAGCGCGGTACGCTTTTTATCGGACATGGAGTTAAAGTTTACGAGGGCATGGTGGTGGGCATTTCCAACCGCGAACTGGATATCGAAGTCAATGTTTGTAAAGCCAAACAGCTCACTAATAACCGCTCTCAAGGCGAGGGAGTTTCCGTTCAGCTTGCCCCTTCAACACCTCTTTCTTTGGAACAAGCCTTGGATTTCATTAATGAAGATGAGGTTTTGGAGGTGACGCCTTTAAGTATTCGTGTCCGTAAAAAACAATTGACTGAAGTCCAGCGTCGTCGTCAACGCCGTGCAGATAATCATGCTACTTCGAATATTTTTTAATAAAAATCACCACTTCTGTCAGTTCTTTTTCATGATTGTAGGTCGGGCAGGAAATTTTAATCGCAAAGTCATATATTTTATCCCACGGCGCCACAAACGTACGGCCGTTTAATTTCAAAAATACATAGCTTGAGATGATTGCTACCCGTTTATTGCCGTTGAGAAGCGGGTGATTTTTAATAATAAAATAAAAATAGCAGGCCGCCTTTTGCTCGATTGTCGGGTAAAGTTCGCGCCCGTAAATATGTTGCTTGGGGATTTCCAAAACTGATTCCAGCTTGTGGGGAAAGCGCGTCTCAAACTCCGGCACCGGTTCGTTGAAGCGGTATAAGAGTTTTACCGTCTCAAGACATATTTCTTTGATATCCTGCAGAGCAAGGTAATAGATAATAACAGGAGGTTTAATGGTAGGAAAGTTTACGGATGGCTTTTTCATACACAAAAATGGCTTCACGGGTATATTTTTTAATCGACCGTTTTCGCAAAGGCGAAGTTAACCAGTAAAAGATACTCAAAATCAGATTCATGGGGTAATTATATATGATTTTGTAGCAATTATGTGTAAAGAATCACGAAATGGCTGTCAAACTTAGGTTCACAAACGAAGTGCACCACTTAGAGTAAAATTATAGCCTATAGTTTAATCTAGATTGGTGTATACAAGATACATAAGATTGTCACAATAACCTTTTTATCTATTGACAGGCGCTTAAGAAGTCTGTTAGAATTGTTTTGGTTGAGTAAAATCAACCACAAATCATAGGCTTAAGGGTCTCGCTAAGCGAGATCCTTTTTGCCTTTATAGCTTATTTTTTACATCTTGGGGTAATTCGTTGGCAAAACAGATAAAGTTCCTGATTTTTTGTATATCAAATTTTAAAGAGCGCAAGTTCAATAATCAAGTGCAACTATCTTTAGTGATAGCATTTAATAAAAGATTTCACAGCAAAAAGTGATTGAGAATATTCAATTAATCCTTATGCTTAAATAGTTTCCAGTAGAACCATAAGTTGACAATCTGCAAAATTTGAAGAGACAAAAGCGCGCGCGAAGGCGAAATTTTATCGGCCGTCAATCCCAGCAACAAAGCCAAGATACCAAAAACAATACTCCCGGCAAACGAATTTAACGAACCCATAGTTGCCCTTTGCTCGTTGGTAAATTCTTTCTGCAGTAAGGTGCTTTCAGCGACGGTGGTGACGCCAAAAAAAAGTGATGTCGTTGACATGATAAGAGGCGACAAGACAGTAGGAACGGCGGTTAAAACAATATTGACTATTCGATTAGAGACATTATCGATAATGAGCAGTTTTAGTCCGCCGAATTTTTTGATTATTTTTCCACTGAAATGAAAGCTAAATGCCGCTGTAATATTGGAAAAAGTTTTGGCCAAACCGACCGCCCAGATCGGCCAGAGCGTAATATAAAAAGCTGACTGAAATTGATAACCCGCCTCGCCGAAAGCATAACCCAATATTGATGTGACGCTTAATAGCCGGAGCTTCCGGTTAAGTAAAAAGTTCTGGTAAGCTTGTTTGAGGTGACTGAAAATATTGCCGCTTTGACTACCGTGAATTTTTGGTTCTAGAAGTTGAAACGCCAGATACAGGCAGATTATTTGCGGGATAACGGAAAGCCACATAATAAGCGGAAACGACCATTTAACCAATAAGCTTCCCAGTAGACCAGAAACTGCAAGCGCCACCTGAAACATGGCGCTTATTTTCCCCAGAAATTCGTCATAAAGGTGCTGTTTACCTTTTTCGGCCAAGGTGTCATGTAATAAGGCGTCGTTGTTGCCGCTATAGAAAGATCGGGAAAGCCCCTCAAACAAACCGCCAACTGCTAGAATTATAAAAGAGCCACCCAGCGCGTAAAAAAGCGAATAGACGACGGCAGAAGAAGCGCCTAAAATGACTGTTTTTCTGCGGCCGATCAGATCAGAGAATATTCCGGTCGGTATCTCAAACAGGGCAGAGGCAATCATGGTGATAGAAAAAATACTCATTCCCAAGGCATAAGAACCGGAAACGCGGCTAAAATAAATTATGGCAATGGGAGCATAAAGTCGAAAGTCGGTGAAAAAGTTGAACCAGGTAAGCAGGCGGATATTTTTCTTTTCACTCATGCTTTATTATACTGAAGTTAAGTCTTTTCGTTTGCAGTGTAAAAATACTCATATAAAGCCAGAGAGTCAAAAAAGGGAGCAAGTTGGGGAAAGGGGAGGGAGGAACTTCACTACAATGTTTTCTTATATCCGAAACAACAGCGTTTTGGCGTGGTCTTCGATGTTGGTGAAATCGTCAGCCATGTCCACCAGCTCATGATTGGCGGTTTTTTTAAAAGCCGCCACTTCAACCAGACAGCCAAGCGACTGCTGAAGATAGTTCACTACCGGCCGAAAGTCGCCGTCACCTGACACCAGGATAATGGAGTCGACTTTGTTGCCCAGGCGAATGGCGTCCATGGCAATGCCGATGTCCCAGTCGCCTTTTTTAGCCCCACCGACAAACACCTGCAGATCTTTTTCCTTTACTTCAAATCCGGCGGAATTTAATGCCTCAAAAAAGTCGCTTTCCCGGGAATCTTCGGCCTTAATCACGTAGGCAATCGCTCGAACAAGGATGCGTTTATTGATGAGAAGTTGAAGCAGGTTTTTATAACTCACCCGCGCTTTATATAGATTTTTAGCTGAGTAATAGAGATTTTGTACGTCAACTAAAACTGCGACTCGCTGATCCGGATTTTTGACGATCATAAAAGTGTAACGTGTAACTTGTAACGTGTAACATAAAACAGTCAAACAAGAATTTATTTGCTAGTTAACACTATATCATACGCGCCAAGTTTTATGGTATGATAAATTATGGAGCAAGAAAAAGCCATTACTTTACCGCGAGTGATTTTTCAGGAGAAAGTAATTGTCTGGTCTCTTGCGGTTTTGGTTCCGCTGTTTTTCTCCGGACCGCAACTTCTGACTGGCAGCTTCATCAATGCACTTCTTATCTATACGGCAATGCGCTTACCAGTAAAACAATGGATTCCGGTCATCATCCTGCCTAGTGTGGCCGCTTTTGCCCATGGAGTAATATTTGGCCCGCTAAGCTGGTTTTTGTTTTACTTTTTACCGTTTATCTGGCTTGGAAATTATTTATTTGTTTTTATCTTTAATAAAGTCAATCGGTCACAGTATGTTAAGCTCGTCATATCGGCGGCAGTTAAAGTTGCGCTACTCTTTGCGGCTGCTTATATTTATTTTATTTTTGGAGTAGTACCAGCGCTTTTTCTAACCGCCATGGGTGCAGTGCAGTTAATTACTGCTTTGGCGGGCGGCGCGGCAATCATTTTATTTTTTAGCGCAAGAAAAGATGGCAGAACTTCCTGAACTGATACAACTTCTGACCGATAAATCAAAACTCACGGCAATGCTGGCGCCCTCTTTTCCAGTGGTTTACGATTATCCGGGCATTGTCGGCAAGCTAAAACGGTTGGGATTTGCCTATGTGGTGGAGGTAGCGGCAGGTGCAGAAGAGACAAACAAGAAAGTGATTGAAGCTTTGAAAAAAGATGAAAAAGCTCGTTATATCACCAGCCCCTGTCCAAGTTTTGTACGGATGGTTCGCAAAAAATACCCGCATCTGGAAAAATACTTAGCTTATGCTGCCGAGTCGCCGATGATTCAGACGGCCAAAATGGTAAAAGTTAAATGGCCGGATTATCAAGCGGTATTTATTGGTCCCTGTTTTGTTAAAAAACTAGAAGCCTCGGAAGATTTTCCTGATCTAAAACTGCTGGTCTTGACCTATAAGGAACTGGATGAGGTGTTTAAACATTTCCAAATCAACGATGAGGAAAAAGATAAGCAGGCGGAGTTTGATATCACCTTTCCCGGCACCAGGCTTTATCCAATTTCCGGTGGTTTGGTCCAGAGTGGCAATCTGAAAGAAATTTTAAGCGATGACCAGATCCAGGTGGTGTCGGGGTGGCAAAATTGCGGAAAAGCGCTGATTGATTTTCAAGCCAGCGATACGGTGCGGCTTTTAGATATTCTTTTTTGCGACGGCGGTTGCATCATGGGTGGGGGAATCACCTCTTCTTTAAATCTTGAAGAGAGGCGCAGGCGTGTCACCCAGTACTGGGTGCTGGGGAAAACAATAAATAAACCAAGTTGTTAGCTCTCCAAACTTCAATTAGTCTTGTTTTTTTTGGATAAAGTTGGCGCAGGTGTGATACCATCCATAATATTTTTGACATCAGTCTGTACCTGGCGCCAGTTGTCTTTTCCCGATTTTGGTAAAAGGATATATTGACCATAATCTGAGTAACTGCTTATCACATATTGGGGTTCGGCAATCACCAAGGGGATAATTTCATATTCATTGAGATTTTTAATTTCCGGAAATAGCCTGCGGATGTCATCTTCCGGTACATCGGTTTTGATATAGTTTTGCATCTCATCCATTAGCGGTAGTATCTTGGTGAGTCCTCCGATACTCAAAAATTTATCTTTCACCGCTTCAAGTATCTTTTGCTGTCTTTTGGCGCGGTTAAAGTCGCCGCCATCCTGCAGTGAATGCCGGGAACGGGAATATTTTAAAGCTATTTCGCCATCCATGTGCGCCGGTCCCGCCTCAAATTGCAAGGTTACATAGCGGCAGGGAAAAGCTTTGTTGGGTTCATCTTTTATTTCGTTGAAAAAATTTTCCAGATCAGACTTTTCTTTAAAAAGTTTGACTTTATCTTCTTCGCTCATCTGTTTGTTGATAAGCGGCTCAATCTGTTTGAATTCTTCATCGCGGCCGCAAAGATCGGTTTCTTTTCCGGCAATCGGGTATTCGTAGTCGCTAAAGGCGCGGTCTACTACCACGTCCACCCCTCCTAAAATATCGATCGCTTTAGTAAAACCGCTGAAATCGACGCTGACATAGGCATCAATCGGAAAGCCGAGTATTTCAAGCCCTGCATATTTGATTAAGCCCGCGCTGTCGCCATAAGCTAAATATTTTTTATCGACATTGGGGAAATCCTGAGGAAATAAGCCCATTTCATAAAGGGCGTTGATTTTGTAATGAAAATTTTCCTGGGTGGTGGTCGGAACCTTTACCCAAACGTCACGAGGTATAGAGATTAAAACGGCCTTTTTTTTCTTGGTGTCGGCATGCACGATCATAATAGTATCTGTAAGGTACGCCCCATCGTGTTTACCGCCGCCGTAGCCAAGAACCAGCAGATTATAGGTATATTTCTCCTCAGGCGACTTAGTGACAATGAGTTTACGAGTCGGTTGCTTGATACCACGGTAAAATCCGTATACCCGCCAGGCAAGAAAAATGCCGGAAATAACCAGTATAGTAATTACTATACCAACGATATTACGTATTTTAGAGCCCTTTTTTTTCTCCAGTCGTTGTAATCGGCTAACCATCATAAATTAATAGAAAATTGCAGACTGAAAATGGTAAATTCTCTTGCCAACAAAGCCTATCTCCTTAACGACTACCTGCAGGATAGGGAAATTAAAAATAACCTGTTTTCGATTATACGAAAAATCGCAGTAATAAACAAACTAAAAATTGCAGGCGTTAGGATAAGATTTTAAGTCGTTTGAGCTTAAGTAATAAATAGAAAGGACAAATTTGTTGATCGGAATTGATTTTTGGAATCAAAATCAGTTACAATTGTAAGCAGTCAACCATGATAACGTTTCCAACAAAATCAGGTCGTTTGCTTTCGCCAGGCCAAGCCGGTTATAAAATAGTTTCCCGCGTGTTTAATTACATCAAAGAGCTGGATGTGTTTTTACTGCACTTGGTGGGACGTATTCCTTCCCATCACCTGAGGCGGTTTTTTTACCGGTTGGATGGGATCAGGATCGGCAGCGGCTCGACGGTTCATATGGGAGCGCGGTTTTACAATCCGCATCTTATCCGACTTGGTGAAGACTCGATTGTTGGCGAAAACGTAGTTTTGGACGGTCGGGATAAACTGGTAATCGGTAATCACGTCGATATTGCCAGTGAGGTGATGATCTATAATTCACAGCATGATATCAATGATAAAGATTTTTCGGCGGTAACTGCACCGGTGAATATTCACGACTATGTTTTTATCGGCCCGCGGGCGATTATTTTACCCGGCGTGTCTATTGGCCGTGGTGCGGTGGTGGGTGCCGGCGCTGTAGTGACAAAAGATGTGGAGGAGTTTGCTATTGTCGGGGGCGTTCCCGCCCAAAAGATAGGGGAGAGGAAAAACAAAGATTTGCATTATCGTTTAGGCCGCGCTAGTTGGTTTCGATAAATCAGGAGATAGTAGTAAGTAGCTAGTAGCTAGGGGAAACAGTGATTTACGATTTAAGATTTATGAACAAAGAGAAATAAAAAACACGTGCAGTTTATTAGCGGTATAAGTAGAAGCGATTAACCAAAGGTTACCAACAGACAAAAAGGAAACAGTGTTTCTGGGAAGAAGGAGTGGGAGTAGGTGATGAAGGACGATTGGTAGTTTTGTAGGTTGTTGTGGTGGTAGGAGAGGTTGTAAGTTTTATAGGGTTAGCTTGTGTCTGGTGAGTATCACTTGTTGCTTTGAAGCTTTGGACTTTCAGTTTAAACTCCGGTATCTCCACATAGTCTCCTTGAGAGTTGGTACTTATCAGGTTAACGGTATATTCTTTGTCTGAGGTAAGGTTATCTGAAGAGTCGATGTTAATACCAAACCGTGACTCACTATTGGCTATTGTCTCTCTCCTTATTATCTCGCTACTATTATTTATCTCTTTTGGATCTTTAATCACCACTGTGACTTTACTTTCAGTTGGAGCAATACCATAAAAAGAGAAGATAGATGAGGGAATGGCGATAGGGGAAGTTGGATATGATGATGAGTCATAGGATGAGATGTTGGTGTTAATATTACCTAAGGAAAGTATGGTTAAGGGAAACCAGCCTTGATTACTATTGGAGAATACCGCCTGATAAGTTTTGACTCTTAATATATACTCATTGGAGTCTCGGTAATTACCGGCTTTATCGACTACTCTTACTTTGTATTTGTAGGCGCCTGGTGTTAATTTATCTATCTCTCTCTTACTTCTTACCTTGATCTGGTTTAAATCATTGATGTATTCCATGTATTTATCGGTTTCATCTCTGATCTTGTCAACTGTGGCTTGGGTTTGTCCGGGAGATGAGGGTTGGATATTATCGATATACACTACCCACGCTCCTTGAGAGGAAGAGTAAAGAAGAACCTGATACCTATCAATAGCTGAGGTCTGGTCTTGTGATTTATTAAAGATAAATGTTGGTAGCTCATTGGTATTGTAGAGGTTACTGGAGTTTACTAAACTGACTATTGAGTCGTCGATTGCGTAAGCTACAAACTTTACAGTCTTTTCTATTCCACCTGTTGTTGATGTCCACTCAAGCTTGGGGGAGGTGGTATCGGTAGTGAAGGAGACTGTTGAGTATTGACTCACTGCCGTATATGAGGTATTAGTATCATAGGCTCTTAGATATACCGAATGAGCGCCTTCAGAAAGACCACTTAGCGCACAGCTAAAGCTTTCACCGGTTGAGTTAAATGATCCATCTGAGGGAGTACAGTTAGTCCAACCACCAGATCCTCCAGCAAATGTCCCATTATCCAGACTATATTGAACGTTAGAGATATTGGTAACCGAGTTTGCGGCATTAACAGTACCGGTGATATTGACTGATGTTTGGGCCTGGAAACTGGAGACTGAGTTAACAGAAATAGTATGAGGGAAGTTGTAGATGATGTAAACATATCCGGCGTCTCTTTCACTTGGATCAGCTGTATAGCCATAGGAAGCTCCAGCAATCAGATCTTTTTTCCCATCATTATTTAGATCAATAAACCTCATACTGTCGCCTCCGGGAAAGTTTATTAAGTCAGTCGCTCCGTCGTAACGGATGCTATAATTATCTGCAGTATCGATAGTATTGCCCGTATCAGAATAACCAGAAAAAATTGAGTTATAAAAAACATATAATGATCCGGAGTATGTCCGAGAATTATTACTTTCAGTTATTGAATTAGAAACGATATCCAGTAATCCATCGTTATCAACATCTAACGTGGCAATATAATGGTAAGATAACCCTGATGTTTCCATAGCTCCATCAAAGCGGATGTTATAATTGGCTGGATTTGTCATATCGATATTTTGTCCGACAGCAGTGTAATTGGGTAATTGATTACCGTAAATAAGATAGAATGAACCAGAATTATTTCGAGAGTTGTAGTCAGCCCCTTGTCCCCCAATAACCAAATCGGTTTTTCCGTCACCGTCGATATCGTCGCTGACGCTTGGTGGAACAGCGACTTTTTCATTAGCCGCTCCATAAAAAAGCAGGTTGTAGTTATCGGAATCTGCCAGATCAATGTTATTGCCTACGTCAGAATAATCATCAAGAAGAGTGTTGTAAATTACATACAAAGCACCGCTGTCTGTTCGTGACTCAATAGCTGAGGTTACAGAGCCAATCAGCAAATCTTGCTTGCTATCATTATCAATATCCGCCGAACCAATATCTGGATCGCCGATAATGGCACTTGCCATTGCCCCATCATAACGAAGGTTGTAGTTGGCAGCAACAGACATATCAATGTTATTACCCACTCCAGAGTAATTATCTAGTAAATCATCGTATATTATCCAGAGAGAACCGGCATTAGTGCGGCCGTTATAGTCGGTTTTGACAGAGTGAAGAATAAGATCATTTTTATTATTATTATCCATATCGGCGACAAAACTATAGGTGCCAATCTGATCATTGGCAGAAGCGCCATCAAAGCGCAGGTTATAGTTTGTTTCTTCACTCATGTCAACATTATGTCCGGTGCCGGAATAGTCGTCAATTAGTGAGTCATAGATAACATAAAACGACCCGGAAGCGCTTTTTCCGTTATTATTAGCATTAAAAGCAGTCACCAAAATATCTGGCTTGCCGTTGTTATTGAGATCGGCGATTTTGGCAGTCGCATATCCGAATCGATCATCGGCGGTTGGGCCATCATATCTAATTGTGTAATTTGAGGGATCGGAGAGATCGACTGTGTTTCCAGAGCCAGTTAAGGAATTAAACAATGTTCCGTTAATATAGTATAGTGATCCTGAATCCACACGGCCGTTATTGTCAGCTCTTTCTGCACCGACAATAAAGTCTTGGACACCATCACTATCAACATCAGCGACACTAATACTGTCAAACCGGCCCAGTTTATCAGCCACTTCGGCACCGTTAAAACGGATATTCCAGTTACTGGTCGTTGCCATGTCATAAGCAGTTGCAGCTGAAACAGAAGAAGCAAGAATACACGAAAAAAATAAAAATAATATAAACCCAATAGTGTTTTTTAATCTCATATATGATCTCAAATTATATCACCCTTGTCCTACTAAAAATACCGCCTGCCAAGGGCGGAAATTGGAAAAGAAAGTTTCATCAATGCTGGTTTCATTGCCTTTGATTACTTTATATGTAAATTTGGTTTTGGCGCCCCAGGCTGGAAAATCTACCTGCTTCACTTCTCCTTTAGGTAATGTCGGGTCGTCCTGGTAAAGGGGAGCTGGCGGGGGAGACTCGTCCCAGATGGTGACCGGCGAGATATTAACCTGCCGATCGTCCCTTTTTCCGTAAAATTTAAAGGTCAAAATATTACTCTCTTTATCGATCGCCGTTTGAATAAGGATTGAGGCGGGTGTGTTGTTTTGGAATTTTAAATCCACACTTGGGCTAAAGATGGTCGCGTCAAAACCGGGCTGCGAGCCGTTTTCATAATAGGACACACGATAGGCGTGAGCGTGGCGTTCGGCAATCGGGAGACCGGTATTGATCGCCGCGCGAAATAGGGTAGTGGAGACTTGACAGACGCCGCCTCCGTCTCCGAGTACCGTTCTGCCGTTTTTTATAATGTAAGCCGGTTCATAGCCGGTCAGCGAGGAGATATCCCCGACCGTATTGTTAAACGAAAACATTGCTCCTTTTGGTATTAAAACACCGTGAAATTTACTGGCGGCCAGAATGACATTGTGGATACGGGTGGGAATGGAATGGGAATAATTGGATACGCCCTCACCAACAAGCTCCTCTATCCCAAACTGGTTGGCATGGCCTAAAGTGATCTCCGGTAAGATTATTTTATCGGTCAGGATCACCGTCTGATTAACTATCCGTTTATTCAATTGTTGCAGGGCCGCTTCAAGGTCTTCTTTGAATTTTTCTGATTGGATTTCCAGTCCTTTTTCATCGGGTTTGAAAGAAACTACTTTACCTTCGGTAAACTCAAAAAGGGCGTTTTTTGCCGGATAGTTAAAACGATCTTGCTGAGCTAGAATAAAGTCGTTGATAGCCGCCTGGGTATAAATCACATGGGTTAAAAAGTGAAATTTTTCTAGATTAAAAAAAACTACGGTCTGCTGTCTGATCAATGTCGGTAGATGATTAGTCCGACCGATGAGATAAGCGCGGTCAATGACTTCGTCGGTATCGGTATGCAGAGCCAGTGTTTTAGCAGACAGTGTAGCGACAAATTCATCGCGATAAATCACCTCTACCTTGACTTTGTCAAAAGACAGTTTCTTTTTACTAAACAGATCCTTGGCTTGTTTTTTTGTTTTACCGCCTAGGTCAATGTTGTCCAGATATACATTAGGATAAATATTGTTTTTGTATTTTTTGGCTTGGTAAAAAACATAAATTCCAATAAAAAGAGTAAAAATCACAATTCCTAAAATAATGCCGGTTAGACTATACCAGAGAGTGCTTTTTTGGTTGGGTTTTGATATCATAAATGTATGGATGATAAAGGAAATCAGGATAAAAATCAATCCCAGCCAGTAACATCCGGTAATGTTTTTGGGGGCAATGTACCGGAAAATATCCAGCCTGAAGAAGTGGCGCCAGATGTGGCTAATCCCAACGACGTATTAGGCACGATTCCTCCGGATGTGAGTCAGGATGTACCGGTTTATGAAGAGGGAAAAAGAAAATATTTAATTATTGCTTTTGCCGGTATTTTTTTTGTAATCATTGTCGTTTTGATTGTCCGTTACTTATTGGGAAACCGATTTATCTTTCCGGCTGGTACACCAGCAATATCTGACAAAGAAGTTACACTTACCTACTGGGGTTTATGGGAAGAAAAAGAGATTTACGAGCCGCTTATTAACGAATTTCAAAAAAAATATCCCAAAGTACATATTAAATATGAAAAACAATCACCGCAACAGTATCGTGAAAAACTACTAGCTAGAAAAGAAAACGGTCCGGATTTATTTCGTTTCCACAATACCTGGCTGCCTGAGATCCAGGAAATGGTGGCTTTTTTACCCGATGAGGTGATGAGCGCGCAAGAATACGAAAAGACATTTTATCCGGTGGCACAAAAAGACTTTAAAATTGGTGATAAATATTATGGAATTCCTTTGTATATCGACGGACTAGTGCTAGTCTATAATGATACGCTTCTAAAACAAGCCGGCATCAGTGCTCCTCCAAGCGCCTGGATCCAACAAAGTGGCGGGGGCGGCGATATGCTCTCGGCGGTTGGTAAATTGACAGTCCGAGACGCCAATAATACACTCATTACCTCCGGTTTTGCCGCCGGTACCTCAGACAACGTGGAACATTTTTCCGGTTTATTTGGACTGCTGCTGGCCCTCAATGGGGGAGATTTAAAACAGCTGGATAATAATCAGGCAGTCGGCGCGCTGCAGCTTTACCGTAAATTTGCCGAAGACAATTACTGGAATAGCAGTATGCCCAATTCCATTTCGGCTTTTATTCAGGGTAAAGTGGCGATGATAATCGTCCCTTCCTGGGAAATTTTGGTCATTAAAGCACAAAATCCAGATCTAGTTGTTAAAGTGGCGCCTATCCCCAAAGGCCTGGATGGTAAATCCATCTCTATTGCCGATTATTGGGCGGAAGGTGTATCACGATACAGCAAAAACCAACTGGTAGCCTGGCAATTTTTGAAGTTCCTATCGGCTTATGATTCCGAACTTAAGCTCTTTGAGCAGCAAAGTAAAACGCGATTATTCGGGAATGCTTATTCGCGGGTTGATCTGGCGGAAAAACTATCAGGACATGAGTATCTGACTTCGGTTATATCGCAGGCGAACTCTTATATCTCTTTGCCTTTGATTGCTCGTACCTATGACGGAGGATTAAACGACGAGATCATACAGTATCTGCGAAACGCCATAACCGCAACCAGCCAGGGAGTAGACTATCAGGCCGCTCTTGTTACCGCCAAAAGCGGTGTTGATCAGGTGCTGTCCAGATATAAGATTGAGTAGTATTTTACTATTTGCTACAATCATTCATATGCAATTGCCCTTTTTCTCCAAAAAGGCCGCTCCACAGGAAGATTATTTTGGGTTGTTATTCAAAAATAACGGTGCGGTAGGTTTCATTTATCAGCTCCAAAAAAATAAAGTTTCCATAGCCGCCCAAGATTCAATTACTTACAGCAACGGCTGGGAAAATATTCTTGAAGATATTGATAAACTAATTTCAAAGCTGGAAACACAGTCAGCGACACAGGTCAATAAGGTGATATTTTTTTTACATTCTTATTTGGTCGATCAGACTACTCAGGAAATCAAGAATCCCTATAAAGATATCATCAAAAACGTGGCAAAATCGCTCGAACTTAAACCTCTAGGATTTATTGAGCTTCATGAAGCAATAAAGGAATTTATCAAAAAGCGTGAACAGGCGCCGTTAAACGCGATCTTTGTTGAGCTGGACAGCAGCCATTTAAGCATCTGCGTATATAAAGGCGACAGACTGATCTTGTCGCGACATACACCGCGAACCGATGATTTAGCTGATGACATAATGGATGTCTTTTCTCAAAATGTCATAGACAGCCATCTGCCATCAAAAATGATCGTCTACGGTTCAGTACAAGAGGAAGAAATTGATAACCTTAAGTCTTTTCAATGGGATAGTAAACTGTTTATTCAGACGCCGCGCATTGAATATGTTGAAGAAAAGCAAGTTTATCAAGAGTTGCAAGTAGTTTTTGCGGACCAGATTACCGTATCGCCTACAAGCGATGATAAACGACCGGATGAGAAAGAAGAAGAGGGTTCTATGGTTTTGGGTTTTACTATAGGGGAAGATATCGCACTTCATCCAGAACTTAAGCCAGAAGAGGACGATTTAGTAGATAAAGCGGGGG
The DNA here is from genome assembly GCA_001789805.1 of Candidatus Roizmanbacteria bacterium RIFCSPLOWO2_01_FULL_41_22. Classification (GTDB taxonomy): domain Bacteria; phylum Patescibacteriota; class Microgenomatia; order UBA1406; family GWC2-37-13; genus 2-01-FULL-41-22. Next base: position 5,578 of record MGAR01000028.1, on the reverse strand, counting down.
TTGATAATAATCCAAGACTTTCTGAGGGATTTAAAATGGACTCTTTTTTTACGAATTTTTTTAATAAGTTAAAACTGCCATCTATGCGTATCCAAAATAAAGGCGGGTTGTTTGTTGTCTTTATGATTATAGTAATCATCATAGGTGGTTTTTTAGCGTTTGAATTTTTCCTTCATAAAATTGCCATTACAGTGGTGGTTCCTTCCAAAAGCATTGCCAAAACCATAGACCTGACTTTGGAGATAGGGACATCGGCGAAAGATCTGATGATTGCTTCTAAAAATACCACGATCGATATCTCTGATGAAACAAAAGCGACCGGTGTACGAGAAACAGGACAAAAGGCCAAGGGGCAGGTGATTATCTATAACTTTGACAATCAGGAAAAAACATTGGATAAAGGTACGCAAATATCTTTAAAAAATCTCAGTTTTCTTTTGGATCAAGAGGTGAGCGTCGCTTCTTCAAGCGGAGTCAGCAGCGATGGCACTAAACAAGCTGGTAAATCCAAAGTAGGCGCGACAGCCGGTGAGATCGGGTCCGAGTATAACATTGATAAAGATAAAGAGATGCAGATAGCCGATTTACCGGAATCTTTGTATCTGGCAGTCAGCGATACTGCATTTACCGGTGGAAGTAAAACGAAAGTGACTATTGTAGCTAAAAAGGACTTGGATGGACTGGAGGAGTCGGTTTTAGTTAAAGCTAAAAAAGAAGGACCCAGTATCGTTAAAAAACAGCAAAAGCCAGGGTTTAATATTCTATCAGGTTTAACCGAGTATAGCATCAGTGATTCGACATATTCCAAAGAGATCAGTGAGGAAAGCAATATTGTCGCTTTGCGGGCAAAAGTGGAAGCGGCGTATTACGAGTATGAAGACGCGCCTTTTAAAGAAAGGCTCTTATCAAAATTAAAAGCAGAGGTACCAAGCGGTTATCGACTTGAGCCTGACAAGTTGACCTATACGATCGAGAGTGCTGATAAAATGGAAGAACAGATTGATATCAAGGTTGATATCCGTGATAACGCGGTTAAAGATATACCCAAAGCTGAGTTATTGAGTAAAATTCGAGCCAAAACCAACGGTCAGCTGGAAGGGATATTATCTCAAAATTTTCAGGTCAGTGCCTACATGGTAGACAAGATCTTCCCACCGTTACCGATTTTTTCTGCCTGGACTCCGTTATTTACCAAAAATATTGAGGTTACTATTTCTTCCAAGTAAAAATACTTCATGGCGATCCGAGCGTATGTGAAAGAAAAGCAAAAAGGAAGGGTGCAGACGACTGTTCATCTGATGTCTTATGTTTCATTGATGGCAGGAGCGGTATTGCTTTTTTGGGCTTATTATCCAATCATTTCTTTTGAGATATATTCTCGTTTGTTTATTAATCAGATTTTAAATACCCCGATTCCCCGCTCTGAGATTGCCACCTCACTCTCAAACGTCCAACAGGTACTTGGCAGTTATAATGCTTTTTCCAGTAATTTGCGGGATTTTGTTCAGGCCAATGTTTGGTTTCCCAGTAAACCGCAAAATTTAGTCGCCATCAATCTTGCTGTTAAAAAATATACCATGTCGATCCCTAAGCTGAATATCAATAACGCACAGGTTTTGGTAGGAGGCGAGGATCTATCCAAGAGTCTTGTTCACTATCTTCCCCAGTCATTGCCCGGGGAATATGGAAATGTAGCGATTTTTGGCCACTCGACTCTACCGCAAATGTATAACGTAAAAGATTATAAGACTATCTTTACACATTTACCTTCATTGGAAAAAGGTGATAAAGTTTATGCGACGGTCGAGAATAGGGAATATGAGTATGAAGTGTATGATATGTTTATAGTGAAACCTGAACAAGTGTCGGTGCTTGAACAAAAACTGGATGACGCTTATCTTACATTGATAACTTGTGTGCCTCCGGGCACTTACTGGAACAGATTAGTAGTAAGGGCAAAAATGGTAAAACGCTAAAAAAATCTCTCTTGACCGACCTATAACATCTGATAAAATTACGGCTATGTCGATTAACTTAAAGAATACGCTTTTATCGGTGCTCAGATCCTTTTTTCGTTTATTTTATTTTTGTTTATTTTTACTGATTAAGTTTTTTATAGCGGTTGGAGAGATGACGACTTTTATTCTTCTGTTGCCGTTTCGGATGATCACATTGGTAATTCAAGAGATTTATAGACTGTTAGACAAGCTACTGCTATCCAGGGTATCGGCTAATCAAGAATATTATATTGAGAATGCTAATAAGTTGAAGAATTGGTTACTGAAGACCCATAAAAGAGTTAGTAGCAAAGGCGCCAAACTCTTAAGGAAATTCCCCAGTCTGCAAAGTATTTATCAAAGTCTTTTGTTTACTCTTTCCAAAATCATTCTAATACTGGAAGTGGTGTACCATAGCGCCAGTAAAAACATAAATAAGACATTAAATGTAGTTAGAAAAATGGTGTCTTTTCCGTTTTATGTTTTAAAATTATCAGTCAGCGCGCGTTTTCGTTATTTTTACATTGGTTTTGTGATGTGTCTTTTGGTAATTTTTTTCTTTCAATCGTATTTATTTATTAAGAAGTTACCTTCACCGCAGAATATCGGTAAAACCAACTATCCTCTTTCCACCCATATTTTTGACAGAAATGGCAGACTTCTATATGAAATATATCGCGAACAGAACCGCACACCTATCAAGTTGAAAGATCTACCCGTTTTTGTTTCGCAAGCTTCAATTGCTATCGAAGATAAGGATTTTTACCACCACAATGGAATATCTTTCGTAGGCGGAATTTTACGGGCGATCAAAGACACCTGGAAAAACAACGAACTTCAGGGTGGCTCCACAATCACTCAACAACTAATAAAATCAGCGCTTCTTACTCCGGAGCGCACAATCGAACGGAAAATAAAAGAGGTTATTCTAGCTGTCTGGGCAGAAAGACTTTACACAAAAAACCAAATACTAGAGATGTATTTTAATCAGGTGCCCTACGGTGGATCGGCCTATGGTATTGGTGAGGCAGCTAAAACCTATTTTGGCCACGATGCTACTCAGTTGACTATTGGTGAGGCAGCTATGTTGGCCGGGTTAACGCGCGCCCCGTCAGTCTATTCTCCGTATATTGACCCTAAACAGGCTCAATCTAGAAGGAATGAAGTCTTGCGCAAGATGTTTGAGTTGAATTTCATTACTAAAAATCAATACAGTCAGGCTATAAAAGAAAAACTAAACGTCGTTTCTCCAAATACCAATATTCATGCTCCGCATTTTGTATTTTATACTAAAGCGCTTTTGGAAGATAATTACGGTATAAAGCAGGTGGAAGAGGGAGGGTTAAAAGTAGTAACCACCCTTGACCTTTCTATTCAGCAGGAAGCGGAGAAGATCTTAAAAGAAGAGCTTGACAAAATTGCCCACATGAATGTAACAAACGGCGGAATTATCGTCACCCGACCAGACACCGGAGAAATTTTAGCCATGGTGGGCTCTAAAGATTATTTTTCCAACCCCTCAGGCGCTTACAATGTTACCACCGCCCTTCGCCAACCCGGGTCGTCTTTAAAACCTCTTTTATATTCACTGGCTCTTGAGCGTGGCTATACAGCATCTTCAGTTATCGACGATTCCCCAATCATTTTTAGCTTCGAAGGCTCTGAGAGATATCAGCCGGTTAATTATGACGGCAAATTTCATGGCCAAGTTACCCTTCGATCGGCTCTGGCTAATTCATTCAATATCCCAGCCGTGAAAGTCCTTAACACTCTGGGCGTGGATAATTATATATTACATGCTCAAAAAATGGGTATTACCACCTGGAATGACCTATCACGTTTTGGTTTATCTCTGGCTTTAGGCGGAGGTGAAGTCAGGATGGTCGATGAAGCAGTCGCTTTTGGCGTACTTGCCAATAATGGGGACAGAATTGATCTGACTCCGATCAAAACTTTGATAGATAAAGATTCTAATGTATTAGAAGGTTTGCAACCCTCCCCCAAAAACGCGCTTAACAAAGGTATCGCTTACATCATTTCCGATATTTTAGCCGATAACAATGCGCGGCAGCTTGAGTTTGGCGTGCATTCGGCTTTGGAAATTCCCGGTTATAAAGTAGCGGTAAAGACCGGAACTACTGACTCGAAGCGCGATAATTGGACTACCGGATATACTCCGGAATTTGTGGTCGTGGTCTGGGTTGGCAATAATGACAACACACCGATGAATCAATATCTGGCCTCCGGGATAACCGGTGCCGCTCCTATCTGGAATAAGATGATGACCTATCTTTTGACAAACAACGCCAATAAAAATACTGTTTTTTCACAGCCGGAAAACGTTGTCCAAAAACAGTGCTTTGGAAAAAAAGAGTTTTTCTTGATTGGGACGGAAAATAGCAGTTTCTGTCGGCCAACTATCATCCGACCTCAAAATTTAAATGAAGCCATTACACAAACACCTCTGCCGTCTATTGAGATTAAAGTAGTTACACCGACCCGGACAGCGCGGGAATCAACGTGAAAGTGAAAATTAGCCTTTAGCAACCTATTCGAGCAAGATAATGATTATAAGAGTGAATAATATCCGGCAAATTATCACAGCCAAATTTTTCAAGCATGGCGCGAGTGATGACAAATGACAGCATAGCCTCAGACACGACACCACCTCGCGGTACAATACAAATATCAGATCGCTCCACTGTTGCAGTGTCAGGTTTTTTTGTTATTAGATTTATTGTCCCTAAAGGCTTATAAAGCGTAGAAATCGGTTTATGAAAAACGCGAACAATAATCGGCATGCCGTTTGTCACACCGCCCTCAATTCCGCCGGCGTTGTTGGTTTTACGGTAATATTGATTATTAAAATATATTGTGTCGTGCACAGAGGAGCCATATTGTGAGGAATTTGCCAACCCTTCACCAATCTCTACCGCCTTAACCGAGGGAATACTCATCAGCGCCTGGGCAATCTGTCCGTCGATTTTACGATCATAATGAACATAACTGCCAAGCCCCACCGGAACATTTACTGCCCACACCTCAACAATACCGCCAAGAGTGTCTTTTTTTATCCTGGCTTTTTGGATCGCTTCTTTCATATTTTTGGCTGTTTGTCGGTTGAGACAACGGATTTCGGGATTAACGCAATAGCTGTTTTTAACATCCTGAAATGAGTATTTTAAGTTATCTGATCTGACATTACCTATCTGCACGGTATGACTGGCCATCTCAATTGAAAACTGTAACAAGAACTGTTTGAAAATTGCACCAGCCGCTACTTTAGCTGCTGTTTCCCGGGCAGAGGCTCGTTCAATGACATTACGCACGTCGTCAAATCCATACTTTTGCACTCCGGCAAGATCAGCATGTCCCGGACGAGGTTTGACCACGCGAATAGATTGGCGGTATTTTGACGTTTGGGGGCAGATAGCCATTGTTTTCTCCCAATTGATAAAGTCGCGGTTTATAATTTGCAGACTAATTGGCGAACCAAGAGTCTGGCCAAAACGTACTCCCGACATTATTTTCACCTTGTCTTTCTCAATCAGTTGCCGACCTCCGCTTCCGGCACCGGTCTG
>MGAR01000027.1 GCA_001789805.1 Candidatus Roizmanbacteria bacterium RIFCSPLOWO2_01_FULL_41_22 | reverse complement strand
TACGAGTCAACATCATGCCTACCAACCCAACAAAAGGACAGATCGAAGACAAGATCGCCAAGGCCGCAACCCAATTTTATCTTAAGACTTTTGGTGTCGGGCCGCGGGAAACCCGGGTCTATATACTTTCGGATATCATCATTATTCGCCTAAAAGGCAAACTACTACCTCTTGAACAAAAACTGCTGGAAAGCGCTCAAGGCATCTCTCTGGTAAAAGACATCCGCCACCTTCTTTATGAACTGACGGTAAAAGGAACCAACAAAATCATTAAAAATATCACTGGTCAGACGGTCGTTAGCTCGCATAGCGATGTCAGCACCAAGACCGGTGAAATATTTCAAGCTTACATTGTCGATATCGATTACGAACATGAACTGACAACCAATAATCCGCCAAACCTTAGGTAGACTGTGGAAATAGTTCAACCCCGCCTTGGGCGGGAAGGAACTCATTACACGCTACACCTTCATTATTACCATTTAGTAGGTAGTCTGCAGGCTGCATTTCTGCCAGTTGGCCATCTACATACCCTCCAGTCCAGTTATTTACTATGGGCAGCATTCCCCGATCGTGGTATGACTATTTTGCCTATGGCTACTTTATCATGAACACATTCACGATTATCGTCTTGTTGGACATGATGATCTTTGGCAAGCCTTATGTAACGAGTTTTTTGCTAATTTTTGCTTTAATTGTCTATTTAAATATTCGCATACTAAACAAGACGGGTTGATTAAAATAAAAAGTAAGTAGCTGATAGCCATACTACAAACAGTTTTTCCAGGCTTTTTCACCCTGACGGGCGAGTTTATAGGCAGCAGTTTCAATTGCCTCTTTTGCCCCAAACCGCAGGTCCGGATTAGGATCAGCGCCCATCTCCTGCCTAGTGACCTGCCAGGTTTCCACGGTAAACTGATACATCCCGCCGTATTCGCCATTAGCCGCACCAGTACTCATCCCCGACTCGCAGTAGGCGATTTTTTTTAGAAGGTCTTTATCAACATCGTACTGGCTGCTATATTGATCAAAATATGATTCAAAACTAGTTATTGGCATCGGTGTGGGTGTTGGTGAAGGAGTGAAGGTTGGAGTTGGAGTAAATGTCGGAGTAGGAGTATTAGTGGGGATGGGGGTAAGAGTTGGCGTTGGTGTTGACGTTGGCGTGGGTGTCGGTGAAGCAAAAATCGAAAATACGCCTTTAATATTAGAAGTTTTACCGCGGAAAAAAATCATAAAAATGACGATTAGTCCTACCACTGAAAAAGAGATTATTTTCCAAAACATAGCTATATTTTACTACGAAGATGAGCGTTGAGCCTTCATGGGCTGATTGGTTGAGTTCGATTATCAAGATAATACTTACTATTTCCCAACAGCCCCGTACCTAAATCCCCACACATATCATGTACCACGTCTTGACCAAAAACCCTTCTTATAGGATTAATCAAAAGAGTACTCCCTATAGGAGATATTACAGGCATTAAAGCTAAAACTGCAATAACTAGATGTTTATTTCTAACTGTCATTAATTGTTGCCATTGTTTTTGAAGAGATGCTGTGTGATATTTTAGTTTCTCCATATCCTATAATTATATTACTTATTTATTAGTTGTCAAATAATTACAACCCTCTCGTCGATTTCCGGCTCAGATGAGAGGAAAACTGGAGGTTGTAGGGCAGGTTATGATAACTCCTTAAAGTCTTATTCAGCTTCTCCTGAAGCTCCTTACGGCCGGCCGCGCTTTTCAGATACATCTCTCTGGCTCTAGCATCGGTCTCGTTAACAAAATACTCATAATGAACGAGCTTAAATGGTATCCTCAGCTCAGTTGCCGCCACCAAGCCGCGCACATGTTCCTGCAGCCGGCGGTAAAGATCAGTGGTAAATCCGGTATACAGATGCAGGTCTTTCAAAGACAACAGAGTATAGACGTAAAATTTTTGTCTATCGGCAGAAAAACGGAAAGAGGCTGAATCTTTAATTTTGAACTTATTATATCAGTGTATTTGTTAAGTGGTTCTTGGATTGGGGGATAGCTCATCGATCATCTGTACGAACAAATCCTGCTTTGAAAGGATTTTCCGGTATAATCAAATAGCTTATGCAAAAAGTCCATCGTATCGTCCTTGTTGATGTCGCTGACCCTTACCAGCACAAAGAAGAAGCCATAAAAAACCTAGAGGAGCTGAAATCATTGGTGGCAACCTATAAAGGCATCGACGTTATTGATATAATCCAGCACCGGACCCGTCCGGACAAAACCACTTTTATCGGATCGGGGAAAACGACGGAATTGGCAGACATCGTTGCCAATAAAAAAATTAATATCGTTGTTGTCAACGCCATCGTCAACCCGAGCGTGCTCTTTAACTTGACCCTGATCCTTTGGACTAAAAACCCAAATATCCAGGTCTGGGACAGAATCGATTTGATATTAAACATCTTTGATCTACACGCCCATACGACCGAGGCCAAACTACAGATAGAAATTGCCAGGATGCAGCATATGGGTCCGAGGATATATGGCCTCGGAGGAACATATTTCTCCCGCCAGGGCGGCGGTATCGGTACAAAAGGAATCGGTGAAACCAATATTGAACTGATGAAACGCCACTGGCGCGACCAGATCAAAAAGAAAAGGGACGAACTGGAAAAAATTTCCCGCCAGCATCTAACCCAGCTTGAGCGAAGAAAAAATAACAATGTTGCCTTAATTTCGATCGTCGGTTATACCAATGTGGGCAAGACGTCTCTTTTTAACCTTTTGACCAAAAAAAAGAAAATCGTCGAGAACGCCCTGTTTATCACCTTGGATAGCGTCTCTGGGAGGCTCTATCTGCCGGCTTTAAAAAAAGAAGTTACCGTTTCCGATACGATCGGCTTCATCAGAAATCTGCCGTCTTCGCTTATAAATTCCTTCAAGTCAACACTGATGGAATCCATCCATGCCGACATCCTCCTTCATGTCATCGATATCAGCGACCCCAAGATGAACGAAAAAATCGAAATCGTGGAACAAATTCTTTATGAAATTCGGGCGCAGAGCAAAAAAATCATCTATGTTTTCAATAAGATAGACGCTTATGAGGGAGACGGTAAGAAGATATTAAAGGAAATAAATAATAAATATTCCCATTTCTCGCCGCAATTTATATCAGTAACGACGGATTACGGAATCAACAAGCTGATCAACGAAATCGAAAAAAATCTGAAAAACTAAATAAATTTTTTATTCCTGAATACAAAACCTCCCCCTTCGGGCTTCGTTAGGTACACTGCTTCTACCTAACGTCGCCCTGTACCAGACGGTGTCAACACTTCCTGATAAATCTGTATTAAATTGGCTAAGCTAACCGTTGAAACAAATGCTGCTTTTGCAAGATAATAATCTGCATTTGGTGCCTGTTTCCATAAGGCGATCAGCGGTTTTCCACCCTCGGAAGGACTATGAGTAACTAATTGCGCTACTTCGGGATCAGCAAAAGAGACAATTTCGACAAATCGTTTTGCTGGGTCGGTTTTGCCAACAACACCATGGCCTTTCGGGCAACGATACACTCTAAAGGTTGGTTGACTTATAGCTCCTTCCCGAGCAAATACTAAATTGAGTTGTGGACCGAATCCTAGCCAGAAGTGTTCAATAGTAGCGGTATAGACTATTTGAGCACCACTAATATCCGAAACAGGAATAATTGGAGAATCTGGACTTTCTTTGTTAGTTTTGGTAATTTGCTGCCACCCGCCATTATTTACGATCTGCCAGTGGGCAAGAGTGCGTTTACTATTTAAATTGGCCAATAATTCGTTACCTCCAGCTTGAGAATAAACGACATTTTCACTTAACAAGCTTGTTGTTATTGGTGGGACCAGTTCATTTACTTGTGGATCACCAAAAAGATTAAGCAGTGTCCTTTCTGCCTGCTCGATTGTTGGTAATGAAGAATTTTCATGACTGGTTAAACCACCAACTCTTTCTCCTCGAGTAACTGATATAACACTGGGTTTAGTAAGGGGTGGTAGACTCATAAAAGCTATTATAGCTTATTGCGACTAACTAAACAAGATGCTATTATAGGGCGCCTTCTTATACCAACCTTTTATTACTAAAAGCGAAACAGGATGAGGATTTTAGATATTTTTCAAAGTCCTTTTTAATGCTTTCCTTAACTGCTCTCTTCCAAAACCACTTTTATAAAATCTTTCTCTTGCCTCTGCGTCTCCTTTATTGATAAAAAATTCATAATGAAGAAGTTTAAGGGGAAGACGATGCTTGGTAGCAGTAACCTTACTTGCAAAATGCTCAGCTAATCGTTTTTTCAGGTCAGTAATATAACCCACATAAAATTTATTATCTTTTAGACTAAAAAGAACATAGACGTAATACTTATCTTTTAATAATGAAGAACTTTTCATAAGTATCGGTCAAGTTTAACTTGACCGGTTGCGTCAGACGCAACAATGAAGAAAAAATATAATTATGGTGCCGAGTCTAACTCGGCTACCTTCGCAAACTCGACTTTGCCAATTTAGCTTGGCGCAGCCGAGTTTGACTCGGTGGAGATGCCGGGATTTGAACCCGGGTCCGTAAAGGTACCCTTATAAATGTTTAGCTAGAGATAATCTATTTTTTACTCTTTCCTGAATAGGTGAATAAACAAACCTGATTCAAGAAGCCGATTTTGGGTTGTTTGACCAGTAAACGATCGGGAACGTTTACCAGCCTCACTTCAGTTGGTTTTCTCAACTACAGTTGAACTAAAGGAAACCGTAGAAGAGGAGCCTGAAAGTTTAGGCAGCTAACTGGAGATATGCTGGTTGAGCATAGACTCTAGAAGCTACAAAATCTCTCAGGTCTGTCATTGTTTCTGAAAATTCAGTTTTGACAGTTAAGTTTTTTCCTATTTATCGGATAAGTCCGCCCTAGCCATTTGTAAAAGTACAACTAAACGTCGAGGCCTTTCATCCCCGCTAGAAACAGTTTCTCGAACGTTTTCGAGATTACTGTTTCTTGCGTCCACCGACCAACGCCCTTCGAGACGTCGAGTGAATAACGTTGAGTTAAGTCTCGAAGAAAGTTAAGGTGGACAAACTACTTTTCAAACTATACTTTCATATACTCTTTCATTTCTCTTTTCCCTTCCCTTTCAATATCTCTTCCCTTCTCCAGTTTCCTCTTTTCCAGATCGCGTCGACCTTTAACCAAGGCAATCTTGAGCTTAATATAACGGCCCTTATTATAGCAGGAATAAGGCGCTATCGTCAAGCCGGAGGCGGATTTGAGCTTGGTTTGCAGCCGCAAAAGCTCGTCTTTGTGCAAAAGGAGCTTTCGCCGCTGACGCGGATCATAGCCGGTGGGCCTGGCAAATATGTAGATTGGGATCTCGGCGTTAACCAGATAAGCTTCGTTGTCCATTAAACGTACAAACGCCTCCTCCAGACGGATATGCCCGGCTTTGACTGATTTGACCTCACCCCCAGAAAGAGCAATGCCTGCCTCATACTCCTCAAGGGTCTGATAGTTGCGGTGAAACTCCCGATTAACTACTTTCATATAGAAAGCATTTTACCAGAAAGAGGGGGTAAGTTATTCAGATTGAAGCTCGATTTTTTTACACTGGGGGCGTCTTCAGGTGATTACTTTTTTATCGGTGTAATTTTCCCCTCGCCTTCCAGATTTAACACATTGACGATGTCGCTTGAAGTGGGAATCACATACTTGGTGCCTTTTTCCAGGACATTATTGGACACTTCCAGTCTTCTCCAGATCTGCGCCCGTTCGTCAAAATGCTTACTCGCCGCCTCGGCCACTAATTTTATTGCTGCCGCGTCGGCTTGAGCGCGAAGAATCTTCGCCTGAGCGTCTCCCTCGGCTTTGAGAATCTCGGCGCTTTTCTTGCCGTCAGCCTCAAGCACCTGACTCTGTTTTACACCTTCCGACTGGAGAATCGCTGCTCGCTTTTCCCGCTCGGCCCGCATCTGCAGACTCATTGACTGAGTAATCTCCGGCGGCGGGTCGATTTTTTGCACCTCCACCCTCGTTACCTTCACGCCCCAGCCGTTGGTGGCCTCATCAAGTACATTTCGCAGACTGGAGTTGATAATATCGCGGGCAGTTAAAGTCTCGTCTAATGTTTTATCGCCAACCACGTTTCGCAGATTAGTCTGTGCTAAAGTAGTGGCGGCGGTATCAAAATCTTCCACCTCAAACTCGGCTTTGACCGGATCCACTACTTTGTAATAAATCACCGCATCCACCGTCACGGTCACGTTGTCTTTGGTAATGACTTTTTGTGGCTCGACATTGATCACCTTTTCCCGCATGTCAGTCTTCATGATTGTCTCCAGATAAGGAATCACCAGATTAAGTCCCGGCTCAACTACCGCCTTAAACTTCCCCAGCCTCAATACGATCCCCTTTTCATACTGCTCAACGATTTTGACTGAAGCAAACAGGGTAATTAAGGCAAAGATTGCCAGAATAAGCATAAAAATGCTCATAAAATATTAATAAACTTTTAATGTCACTCCGCTCACCGACTCGATCTTCACTTCACTGCCCTCAATAATATTTTTTTCACTTTCGGCTCTCCAAAGCTCCCCTTCCACCTTCACCTGGCCGGGATGATGAGGCTGAATTCCTTTAACAACCATTCCTTTTTTTCCAATCAGACTGTCAACGTTGGTAGATTTAGTGGCAATGGTGAGCTTGGATTTGATAAATTTCCGGCCAATAAAAATATAAAGCAATGCTAAAATCGTAATTAAAACCAGACTAATAGTAAATGAGCCCAAAATCATGCCAATAATTGCCGATATAATTAAAATAACACCGGTTAAGAGCAGATCAAAACCGGTCGCTGCTCCAATTATAATCTCGGCGGTGATAAAAACTATTCCAATGATGATAAGTAAAATATTCCTGTCAGAAAGATCCATATTGTGTTAAGTCGATTATATCATGTCCTGGTGCGAATGTAAATTTACGGATTTTTCCGCTAGAATAAGATAAAAATGAATAAAATTTTCCTCAACCGACTGCTGATTTTGTCTTTTATTCTGCTCCTGCCCACTCAGTTTGGCAAGCATTTTTTTCTCCCTTTTTCTTACCTTTCGGGCGTGCGTATCGACTATCTGGCTTTGACATTGTATGTGACTGATGTTTTAGCACTCCTGATCTTAATTTTTAATTGGAAGACCCTAATTGTACTACTGAAAAATCGCTATTTTTTGATCTTTTTGGGCTTGATAATGGTAAACATCATCTTTTCCCTGTCCAAACCGCTTGCTTTGTATAAAACGGTAAAATTACTGGAAGCGGTGGGAATTTTTTGGGTGATTAGCAAAGAAAAACTGTCTTATAAATTACTGCTCGTGGCTTTGTTAATCGGAGCATTAGGAGAGGTCACGCTCTCCATGTCTCAACTTATTGGCCGCCATTCACTTCAGGGCATCTTTTATTTTTTTGGCGAACGATACTTCACTTTAGGCACGCCGGATATTGCTAAGACTTCTTTAAATGGGGTGGAGATTCTTCGCCCCTATGGCACTTTTTCTCACCCCAACTCGCAGGCCGGCTTTTATCTTTTAATGTATTTTTTCGTTCTTAATTTTTCTAAATTTAACCGTCATTATTGGCTTAAAAAAGCTTTGCTTACAGCGTGCGCACTGCTAATTTTTTTTTCCTTTTCCAAAATCGCAATCATTGTTTTCTTGCTTCTTAATCTAGTCTATTATATTTATAAAAAAGACGGGTCGCGTTGTGTTTTGTGCATTTTGTCGCGGTTTGCTATTTTTTTAGCATTGGCGCTGATTTTTCTCACGGCAAAGGGCGATCCACTAAGCCTGGAAAAAAGAATTACCTTGACTAAAAACGCTCTGGTAATATTCCAGCAACACCCACTATTTGGCGTTGGTTTGGGAAATTATCTACTAGGCCAAAATTCCTTCCCCAGCCGCTACCCGTATTTCTTCCTGCAACCGGTGCATAATATTTTTCTGCTATTATTAGTTGAGGGAGGAGTGATGTTAATGGGTTATCTGATTTATCTTTCTTGGAAAAAATGGGGTATAAAGTTTATTAAAAAGCATCTGTTGGTTATCTTGGCAGTGGTCATTACCGGCCTGTTTGACCATTACTGGCTTACCCTACAGCAAAATCTGCTCCTTCTGCCGGTTGTCTTCGGCCTCCTTCAACAAGACGCGCGTGTGGTAAAATAAAGACGTCGCGACATCTAATTTGCGACTAACTAATTAACCAAGTAACCAACTAACTGATAACTAATCATGCCCGGTCGGCTAACGGTAGGCCAGATGGCTCTGAACCATCTAATCGGGGTTCGAATCCCTGCTGGGCAACAAGAAACAATTTGCTAAAAGAAGCTCTTGCCACTTATGAAATAAAATGAGAAGAGTATTTAATCAATAACTTTATGCTTTGGACAAAAGAAATGTACCAATATTTATCTTTAAAAACATTAAAAGAGGTTTTTAATAATACTGCCGATCGGAATAAAAATTCAGAAAAAGTAATTAACGAGTTAATAGAAGAAATTAAAGCCAAACTGGATTTACATCAAATAAATTATGCTAATCACCGTCTGCGTAAAATAAAGCATGAATACAGAACTAACATTTATGAAGAAGCGAAAAGTCTATATGGTGATCGCTATGGAGATGATGATGAATATTATTATCCTGCAGTTGAATATGACGAAAAAATTCATGATATCTGGGTCAAAGGCGTCAAAGAAAGAACGACGATTGAAATGACTTACGACTCTACTACCTCAGGCTTGACTAAGAGACTGGTTGACCCTTACCAAACGCGGTCTCCATACGGCCAAGGTTACTGCCATTTGAAAAAAGAAGTCCGTAAATTTCGCTTTGACAGAATTGTCGAGATCGTTTTAACAGATTTAACATTCACAAAACCAAAAAGTTGGTAAATATATCAAAATTTCTAATTTATTCCAGTTCCCGCTATAAGCAAGAAAAAAACTATAAAAACCACTACCGCGCCTCCGAAACTGCCTGCCCGCCTCTGGAGGGTCGGCTCGAACAGTCCGCCAGAGGCGGACTAAAAAGAAAAACGCGAAAAATTTTAAAGAACTTTTACACTGTTTGTTGTTTATGTGTGCCTTTATATTCTCCTAGAACACTTTCTAGCTTCCCTTTATAAAATGCCACTATTGACTTATTCTCTTCAAAAAGAAAGTGATCTTCAGTGTAAGTCTTATCATTTTTTATGTATCTCAATCCAACAAGGATACAATTGCTTTTGGATTTTGGTATTGAGATATTGACAGAATAAAGTTGACCATCTTTTTGACGGAGCTTGACGTTGTATTTTTGCAATATTCCAATAACATCTTTTGCCCATTTATCTTTAATCCCAGCATAAACAGAGTCTGTTATTGCCTTTAATTCTTTATAAGAATTGTCTATCATAGCTTGAATAGCGCGGTCTTTTGTAGCACTATTCTGATAGTACTAAATTATTTATTGTACTGCAATATAATAGTACTACTATAAATAATTTATGTCAAAACAAGATTATCCACTAGCAAAAAACCTAAAGCAATTAAGAGAGAAAAATGGCCTTTCGCAAGATAGGCTTGCAAAACTTGCCGATGTCGCCAACAACACGATTATTAAAATTGAGCAAGGCGAAAATATAAACCCAACGCTTGATACACTAAAGAAAGTGGCGAAAGCTCTTGGGGTTAGTGTTGATGACTTAATCAGATAATAATATGTTTAATTTTTTTTCGAAAAACAAATCGCAGGGGCTTACCGATGAAGAGTTAAAACTAAAAGCTGGTGGTGTGTGTTTCTCTATTATGATTCTTTCTGAAGAGATAACAAAAGAAATGCTGAAAAGAATAAAATATTTTGAGAAACTTGATTCTTCAAGTAAAAACAAATTATCGTTTGTAATATCCTACTTTACTTTGTTTAATGCTCAAAAAAATTTCTGGGAAAGAGTTATAAAGAATGAGGAAGAAGCAAAAGTATTTGAACATTTTCTTTATCTATTTTTTGAAAAAGCTGTGAACTTTAATCCAACTTCGTTAATCAAAGAGATCGTTGATTATGTAGGGAATGAACCTTCTCGTGAAGTGCAGTATATAGGAAGTGCTATTTGTAAACAATTAGACAAAAAAGACGCCTTTTTAATGCTTGAAATAAGTACTGTCTACTCCTCTTTCTTGTTACATGGGTTTTATGATTCCCTAATGAAAGGTTGGTCATTACCCAAAGAAAAGCTTCAGGAAATTAGTGAAGGGCTAAATAAATTAAAAGAATAAAATGGATAGAAAACTTATTAACTATCAGCAATTTTTAGAAGGCTACAAAACTAATGAGTTTGCAGTTTTAGTAAATAAATCAAAGGCTGGCGACTTTGTAATGTCTAAATTTGGCGACAAATATAATAAACCGGCACATCTTTTCTTTACTTGGTTGGGTATTATTCTGATAGTTCCGTTGCCAATTATTCTTTTGATATTTTATGGATGGATTCACGCTGTGAGTTCTTTTATTATCGGGTTGATGATAAACAGTGCGGCAAAAAAGAGTGCGTCACAGTTTGTTCTACAAAATATGCTGGAGAGTGAAGATTTTTGGGATTATGTATTACTGCACAAAGGAGCAATTATTCAAGATAAACAAGGAAATGAAATCACCTCAGAATTTTTAGACAGGATGGCGAAGAAATACGGTGCGCCATAACAAAGTGTCTTCCATGAAGCAAATACCTAAATATAGAAAGAGATTTCCTCCTAGTTATTATCCTTTTTCTGACTCTTTGCGCGATTTCATGGACAAAAATTCATCTTTCTATAATTCATTAAAACTTGCTAACTCAGCAAGATTTGAATTCGTACCACTTATTTTTATTTCCCATACACCCCATTGGCACAAAAACGCCAGCGACGAAATTATTGGATTGTGGTATCTGGATAAGATTAACCTCAAAAGCGGCAGAGGGTCGGTGTTTAAACAAGATTTTATTATTAACGTCGATACAGAAAACAAAGCTTTCAAAGCTTACGCAGTTAGGAAATATGTTGACAATAAAACTATCTTTCTCATCGATAATTTCTTCAAGGAGTACGGAGAAAATGGAGCGTTCTATCACGATGGTAAAAAATGGCAACACAACTATCGTGATGTCAGCGAGCTTCCAGACGAGCCTAACCTAAGATTATTAGCTACTATACTTAAAATCTTACATCACCCTTAATATATGCTCGGCGGTAGCCGAGCAAAAATCGCGCGCGCAAAAAATAGCCCTTCGACTATACTCAGGATAAACTCCGGCGCAGCGGGTGGGCACATTCGGCAAGCTCAGTGTAAAGGTGCCGCGCCGGCCTGTCCCGAGCGCAGTCGAGGGAAGCATAGCGAGGCCGAAGGCCGAGCTAATCAAATGAAGTTCGACATTTTCGATAAACGGCCAGCAAAAAGTATTGACAAAAGCCATACATATGGTTTATATTTACTATAATGGATTTTGATATTGAGTATAGTGAAGAAAAGAATGAGTTACTCAAAAAAACTCGTGGTGTCTGTTTTGAACATGTCAAAGATACCTTAGAGCATGGTGGATATATAACTGTTATCGAGCATAAAAATAGGAAAAAATATAAACACCAGCAGATACTAATAGTGAATATAAATGACTATATTTATGCAGTTCCTTTTGTTTGGGACAAAAAGAAAAATGTTGCATTCTTAAAAACGGTATATCCAGATCGTAAATTAACTAAAATTTATCTTAAAAAATAAACTATGGCTTATCAAAAACAAAAAAACCAAATAAATCCATTTGAAAATCTTATCCTTGATGATTATGAAAAGGAAATAGAAACATCTATAGCACGGGGAGAGTGGCAACCTGTTGAGAATTCTGAAGAAATGAAAAAAATGTTTCAGGAAGCGGCTAAGAGATATACACAACTACAACAATCACAGAAAATTACCCTTCGTATAAATCAGGGTGATTTAATTAGGTTGAAGGCAAAAGCTAATAAAAAAAATATTCCTTACCAAACACTTCTTAATGCTCTAATAAGAGACTACGTAACAGGAGTTTACTCTATTAAATTGTAATAAGTTATTTCTAACCTGTTCCAGTTCCCGCAGTCAGTAAGAATTGAAAAAAACATAAATAATTACTCTTTACGCTCGATCAATCCCTACATCTTCCATTGACTTTGGGTCCTCAAGGGGTTCAAGGTGAGTTGTGACGGTCAGTTGCGAAATCGCTTCTCTTAATGCGCCTTCAATCTTTTCTAACATATCATGACCTTTTTGCACTGTCCAGCTACCAGGCACCAGAATGTGGACGGAGACAAACCGCCTAGTGCCGGCTTGACGGGTTAGTAAACCATGATACTGTAGGCCGATTGATTGATAAGAATTTAAGATATCCTCTATTATTTTTTTCTCTGGTTGAGAAATCGCCCTGTCCATAAAACCCAGTGCTGA
This sequence comes from Candidatus Roizmanbacteria bacterium RIFCSPLOWO2_01_FULL_41_22, assembly GCA_001789805.1. Taxonomy (GTDB): domain Bacteria; phylum Patescibacteriota; class Microgenomatia; order UBA1406; family GWC2-37-13; genus 2-01-FULL-41-22. Next base: position 29,860 of record MGAR01000027.1, on the reverse strand, counting down.
TTCTTTTATCAACTGAAAACCGGTAAATATTATATTTATTGCCACTAAAATCGCAATTACCGGGTCAAGTAGCTGAATATGAGTAAACGCCACCAAGCCAATTCCTACTATTACACCAACCGACGTCCAGACATCGGTCAATAAATGCTGTCCGTCGGCTACTAAGGTGATAGAGCGGTGTTTTTTTCCCATCTGCAATAAATACAAAGCCACACACAAATTAACAACCGCAGCAATTAGTGAAATAGTGATTCCCAAAAATGCCTGCTGAACTACTTGCGGATTGATAATCCGTTCAATAGCAGCGTAGGTGATCGAGACAGCCGCCAGCACAATCAAAGCACCCTCAAATACACTGGAAAAATATTCAGCCTTGCTGTGTCCATACATATGTTCCTCATCGGGTGGTTTTTCGGCAATTTTTAGGGCAAAAAGGGCAAAAGAAGCAGCAGCTAAGTTAACAAACGACTCTAAGGCATCAGACAGCAAACCGATAGAACCGGTGAGAAAATAGGCCAGCAATTTGAGGCTGATTGTCACGATTGCTGCCGCAATTGACAGCTTGGCGTACTTAGTCAAGGACTGAGAGGTCATTTTGTATATTTTACATCGGCGTCTTGGTTTTTCCTAATGGCGCTAAAACTCATTCCACAGCATCTGGTTATAGACCTCGTGATGATAAATGACTTCCGAATTTTTTACCTTTGTCCCCAGGTCTGAGGCAGAACGGTTAGCTACGGTTTGTTTAAGATCCAGGTAATGTTTTTTTAACTCGACACCTAGTAACTGCGTCATAAAGTCGCTCTGCCTAAATAGGGTAATTGCCGTTTGGATATTGCCAGGAAGAAAGCGCACGCGCGGCCGCTTGTTCTCGGTTTTTTTTTCCTGCAATCCCTCAAGGCCGGTTTTAATTAACGCGTACATCGCTAAATACGGATTAGCGTCCGGACCAACACTTCGCACTTCAATCCTGGCTGAGCGCTCGTTATGCAAAGGAATTCTAATCATTGCTCCCCGATCAATCTCGGAAACCTTAATCTCATTTGGCGCCTCAAAGTGAGGATCCAACCGCCGATAAGCGTTGACACTTGAGTTTAAGATAAGTGACATATCGCTAGCCGAGGCTAAAATCCGGTAAATAAAGTCCCAAGCTATTGTCGAAAGCCCTCCTCGCCCTTTTTTATCATGAAAAAGATTTCTGCCTTTGGCGCTGATTGACAAGTTGGTGTGCATACCGCTGCCGTTTATTCCCATGATTGGCTTGGGAAGAAAAGTGGCAGTCATACCCATATTATGAGCCACCTGGCGACAAACTAATTTATAAATCTGGATTTGATCTGCGGCATTTAAAGCGTCAGAGTAAGAATAGTTTAACTCAAACTGCGAGGGAGCCACTTCTGGGTGATCTTTTTCATTGGCAAAACCCATTGCTCGCTGCGCCTCGGCCGACCGGTCAATAAAGTTGCGCAGGGTATCATTTGGTAACGAATGATAATATCCACTCACCGACACCAGCTCAAACCCCTGCTTTTCATCATAATTGGTCTCGGCGTCTTTGCCGCAAACCACAAATCCTTCAATTTCGTTAGCCGCTTTGACTGTGTATTGACGCTTCTTCCATAACTGCTGTAAATATGAGGCTAAAAGTCCCCTTGTGTCCATTATATAGGGTGAACCGTCCTGATCAATTATTTTTCCCATCATCAGCACCTTACCCGGGCCAAAGACATCACTTGGCATCCACCAGAATGCTCCCCAGTCAACCCGTAAACGCAGATCCGACTCTGCCTGGCGGGAAAAACCGCGGATTGATGAGCCGTCAAAAGTTAAGTTATCATAAGAGTGCAGAAAAAAATTCTTATCATAATCCAACATGTGAAACCTGCCTTCTAGATCGGAAAAACCGATCGTGACAGCCTTGAGGCGCTTTTCTTTTTTCAAGTAAATTAAATAATATTGTTGTAGATCGTCTTCCGGGGTTTTGGCCTCTCTTCTTTTTTTGGCTTCAATATTCATCGTCTGCAGTTCGTCATAAGGAATCTCTAAAAATGTCTTAAGTGGTTTTTCATCCATATTTTTATATTAAAATTATTAATAAATAGTCTAAAATTATAGAAAAATAATTTATTTGTCAACATATTAAAATAGATCATTGGTAGATAACTCATACTAAATGTGTTGATTTTTGTTATAGTGATTAATGATGAGAAAAATTTTAGCGCTGAATGCGGCCATATTAAATCTGTTGATAGTGTTATTAAACGTATGAAAATTGTCTTTTTTGAAGTGCAAAACTGGGAAAAAAAGCTCTTGCTAAGCGCCTTTCCCAAGGCTATTTTGACCCATGAAAAACTGACTATCGATAACGCTTCCCGCTACCAAGAGGCCAAAATAATCTCCTGTTTTATTTACAGCGCCTTGAATGCTGAAGTGTTAAAACTCCTGCCCCATCTTGTTTATATCGGTACCCGTTCAACCGGCTACGATCATATTGATGTTGATTATTGTAAAAAGAACCATATTCTGGTTACCAATGTACCGGAATACGGCACTAATACCGTCGCCGAACACACATTTGCATTGATTTTGAGTCTCACCCGAAAGATTTACCAGTCAATTAACCAATCAAAAAATCTCAACTTCGACCAGACAACTATCCGCGGTATTGATCTTTATGGTAAAACTTTGGGCATTGTCGGCTTGGGTAAAATTGGCCAGCAGGTGCTGCGCATTGCCAAGGGCTTCCAGATGAATGTCTTAGTCTACAACCGCACAAAAGACAGTAAGCTGGCTCAAAAACTGGACTTTCAATATGTTGAGCTTGAAGTGTTACTTGCTAGATCCGACATCGTCTCTTTACACCTGGCCCTAAATGAACACACCAAACATATTGTCAACAAAAAACGCATTGGGCAGTTTAAGAAAGGCGCCTACCTCGTCAATACCGCCCGTGGTGGATTGATCGAGACTGAGGCGATCATTGATGGCTTGGAACAACAAATACTTGAGGGGGTTGGTTTGGATGTCTTGGAAGAGGAAAAAGAGCTCAATGAAGAAATTGCCATTCTCTCGTCTGAATATAAGCGGGCGGTAGATTTAAAAACGCTGGTTTATAACCACATTCTCATCAATCACCCGAAAGTTCTCATTACCCCCCACAACGCCTTCAACAGCGTCGAGGCTCTGCACCGGATCGCCAACACCTCAATTAAAAACATGCAAAATTTTATTGTTAAACGTCTTAAGGATATCACTGTAGTTTGAAGCGTTGGTGATTTTTACCGATAAGTTACAGGTTTGGCTTTTTGAGGAAGAATCAGACTCATGCGCCGATCGTTTTGATTTACTCTTTCCAAGAAAACCTTAACTTTTTGGCCAATCTCAAGCTTCTCTTCACCAGTTAATTTACTGACATGAATAAGCCCCTCCACCCCTGGCTCCAACCTGACAAAAAAGCCATAACGTTCTTTTCTGACAATCTCGCCATCAATTTCTTTGTCCTTGGGATACTTTTTTTCAACTTCCTGCCATGGGTCGTGTAGAAGTCTTTTGATTGAAAGATTCAGTTTTAAATCGGCCTCGTTTTTCTCAACCACCAATACTTTGATCGCCTCATTGGGACGAACAAATGTCGAAGCGTCAGTTACCTTTTCCCAAGAAATCTCCGAGATGTGGACTAAACCCTCAACATCGTCAACCTCGCAAAATATTCCAAACTCCGACACTCCCAGCACCTTGGCTTTATACTCTTTGTTAACCTTTATTTTATTGAAACGTTCTTTTAGTTCTTTTTGAGAGATATTTAAGACCGCAGCTTTTTGAGACACTACTAAGCGATTTTTGGCCTCATCCACCTCCAACACCTTAACTTTAATTTTTTGATTATAAAGCTTGGTTGGGCTGTCAATGTGTTCAGCCGCTAGTTGGATCTTGGGGATAACACCGCGAATGCCCATAAAATCGATAAACACTCCGCCTTTGCCATATTCTCCGCAGACCACCTCGATCTGTTCCTCCTTTTCTTTTTTATCAATCAAAATATTCCATTTTCCGCGGTCAAAAAATTTCTGCATGGATACTACTGGAAAACCTTCTTTTGACTCCTCAGCAACTATACGTACCGGCACAACCTCTCCCAATGTAAGATAAGGCAGATAGGTGGAGATCTCTTTTACTTCCCGCTCTCCAAGTACCGCATGCGCTTTGGCGCCGATGTCAAAAAGGATACCTTTTTTAGAAAGAGTCAGTATTTTTGCCTCCACTTCCTGTCCTTTTTTTACGGTGGCAAGCTTTTTTGATTTAAGTAGCGCCTCCATTGGGTGCGTAGATTGTGAATTGATTGCTTTTTTTGTAGTTTTTTTACTCGCCATCCTTATAAGTTACCTCCTTTATTAGTCAAGACCTGCAAGATTCTACTATATCAAACTTTTGTCAAAACGCAACAAAGAAATATTGTTTACTCTGTCAAACCAACCTTTTGGCCCACTTCTTTGTTGATTTCCAAAACCTGAGTGATCGACTCCAAAGAACCCTGGGGCAGTTCCTTCATCATGCCCTCAATCATCTCTCGGTGTTTGATATTGCTATTTTGAATCTTGCGTATAAAATCGTCCGTGGCCAATGAGCCCTGTTTTTTTGATGATGTAATTATCGGCGTAATATTTTGAGCGTATTTTTCTGCTTTTTCCGCAGTGGAAACAGCTAGCTGATGCTTGCCTTTTCTGGTCAACTGATCGGCCATAGATATATATTTATCCGACAAAAGTAGGTAAAAATCGGCTTTTTTCAACAAATCCCTTGTCAAAAATTCCTGAACATTGTCGCGGATTGTCTTAATAAAAAACAAAGGATGATCTGGCAACATGCCCGGATAAGGCAATGTATAAATCACCTTCTGGTTCCCTAGGGATATGGTAGAAGCTGAGTTTACCTTCAAAAAATTACCCAAAAATATAAAGACAAAAAAAAGAAGCACAACTAAAATTGGCTTTTTCATTTTGTAATTATATCCTCTTTAAGGCAAAAAAACAACCCCGCCCTTGGCGGGGTTGAAAAAGTTGAGTTATTTAACCATTCTTTTAAGGCTTTTACCTGCGGTAAAGCCTGGTGTTTTGGTGGCGGCGATTTTGATCTCGGCCCCAGTTTGTGGATTGCGACCTTTTCTGGCTGCTCTTTTTCTAACCAAAAAAGTACCAAATCCGGTAACTACTACTTTTTCCCCTCTTTTCATCGCATCAGAAACCGTATTAAACACTGTATTTACAGCGTCTTTGGCGGCTTTTGAGGTAAGTCCGGCTTTTTTTGCTACTTGAGCTACTAAATCTGCTTTTGTCATGTTGTTTTTTTCACCTCCTATCTGTTTAGACTGTTGGATTAATAATACACCCACAGAATAGTAACTTCTTGGCTTCTTGTCAATCTATATTTAAAATATCGTTTTGCTACAATCTATATCAAATAAAGGCTCTGCAACGATTTAAAGAAGAATTATTTATCAAATGTTCTATGCAATAGCAGATGTTTAAATATCAACCTTAAAAGATTGTAATAATCTTTTAAGATCACTGGGGCTATCCGTTAAAATATTAAATCAGATTGTTTTAACCATTTTAGTAAGCTTGTTATATTTTTGTTGATGTTTCTGCTCTAAATTCTCGAATAATAGTAATTTTTATCTGCCCGGGGAAAACCTCAAATTTGGTTTCTAGTTCCTTTTTTATCTTTTCAGCCAGGATAACTGCCTCATCGTCGGAAATTTCGCTAGGAATCACTGCTACTCGAAGCTCCCTGCCAGCTTGTAAAGCATACGCCTCCTTCACCCCTTTTTTTAACTTAGCGGCGTCTTCAATGGTTTTTATCCGTTTAATATATTCCTGTAAATCTTCATGTCTGGCGCCTGGTCTACCGCCGGATACTGCGTCTGCGATATAAACAATTACTGCTTCTATTGAGGGAAAGGGAACGTCTTCGTGGTGGGAGGCGACACAGTCAACCACCTTTTGTGGAAAACGGAGTTTTTGAAGCAGCTCCACTCCAAGCTCAACGTGCGAACCTTCCTTGTCAGTAACCACTTTACCAATATCGTGAAGCAAACACCCAAGTTTGACTGTGTTCACGTCAGCTTTTAACTCATGGGCCAGCGCCACACCAATCCGAGTTTCCTCGAGGGTGTGCAAGATCATATTTTGACCATAAGAATAACGATATTTAAACCTCCCCAACATCTGGGTAATTTGGGTGGGTAAGTTAAACAAACCCACTCGATGGGTCAGATCCTCGCCTGCGCGATAGATCATCTGGTTTATCTCCTCTTTTACCTTAGACACTATCTCCTCGATTCTTTGCGGTTGAATCCGGCCGTCTTTAATTAGTCGCTCCAAAGAAATACGGGCTATCTCTCGCCTCACCGCGTCAAAGGAAGATAAACGAATAATCCCCTCCTCCTCAAGATCAACATCAACGCCTGTCGCCAGCTCAAAGGCGCGCACATTACGGCCGTCTTTACCGATAATCCTTCCTTTATATTCCTCATTTGGTAAATGAATAACTGACAGTGTATACTCTGCCACATAATCAGTCGCCCCATATCTCATCGCATCAACCAAGATTGCCTTGGCTTTATCCTCAGATTTTCTTTTAGTTTCCTCTTCGGCTTCTTTGATCTTTTTTGCTATGTCTGCTTTCAGTTTTTCTTCCCAACCTTGTAAAAGGAGATTTCTGGCCTGGTCTTTAGTCAGTTGAGCTACTTTCTCCAGCTTAACCAAAATTGCCTCTCTTTTTTCCTCATAATCCCCTTTCACTGTTTGTATCTGGAGCCTTTCTTGCTCAATTAATTTCTTTTCTTGCAGAATCTGCGCTGTCTGATTTTCCAACTGTTGCTCCTTACGGGCTAATCTTTTTTCTATCTCCATGCTCTCGTTAATGGTCTTTCTTGCATCCTGCTCAGCCTCTTGTTTTATCTTTAGCGCTTCTTCGTTGGCTTTAAATAGTATTTCTTTTTTTTGTTGCTCTAATTTGGCTTTTTCTTCCGCTTCTTTTTGCCCAAAAAGCAACTTTTTAATGAATGTCGGTAACATAGACAATATTGAAAAAAGAAGAAGGAAAAATTTAAAGTAAGCCCTCTATTATTAATCGTCCCGTCTTTTGTTGGTGGGATTTATCGCGTAATCTAACCAGCATTTAGGATTTTTTAAATGTCTCAAAATCGATAATACAACCATTAATTTGGGATTAACTAATATAAAAGCCTTCTTTATTCTTCTTCTATAAATGCTAATGATCTCTATTTTACTCTCTCTCTTCCATTTCCGCAATCGTTTTTTTGGCAATAACAAACGGGAACCCACGTCTCAGTAAAAAATTAGCCGCCTTTTCAAAGCGCCGCCTTTGATCTAACAGTTGATATGTCCGCCATTTTTTTTTCAAGGCCAGTCGCGCCTGACTCTCTTGGTCAACAGGATGAGTTTCAAAATAATCATTAATTAGTTCTTTGGAAAGACCAAATCTTAGAAGCTCGTAATAGATGGCTCGTTCGCTCTTATGTTTGTGCTTGGCCATTTGTTCAACGAGCCAAGCAATAAATGCCCTATCGTCAATCAACCCCTCTTCTTCCAGCTGAGCAATGGTTGCTTCTATTACTTCGTTGTCTAATAACTGTGTTTTTTTTGCCTTATTGGTAAAATAGGTCAGCATCTCTTTTTTTGTCCGGGGGCGAAACTTTAAAAAGAAATAGGCATAATTTAAGGCTCTTTGAATTTTTTCCTCAAACTCCCATATAAAGTTATTTTTACCCATTTTTCTTTTCTTCTTTCTTCTTGTTGTTTTTGACAGCTTTTTTTAGCTCTTCGGTTAACTTTTCATCACTTTTTAGGGTAACTTTAACCTGCTCTTTACCTTGTCCAATCATCTTGTCGCCATATTTAATAAAAGCGCCGCTCTTTGTCAAAATCCCCTTCATAATTGCCGCATCAATTAAGGCGTCTAGATGATCTATTCCTTCACTAGTGATGGTGAACGCTGCTTCTTTAAAGGGCGGGGCGATTTTATTTTTAACCACCTTAACTCTTACTCGCGCGCCGTACACCTCATTATTTTTCTTTAACGTCTCAATCTTGCGCACATCCATTCGGATCGAGGAGTAGAATTTTAGCGCCAGTCCCCCGGGGGTGGTCTCTGGGTTTCCAAACATAATGCCGATCTTGAGACGAAGCTGATTGGTGAAGACAATGGTGGTCTTGGACTTGGAAACCACACCGGTCAGCTTTCTTAAGGCTTGAGACATCAGTCGAGCCTGTAGCCCCATTTGCGCATCTCCCATCTCGCCCTCAATCTCGGCCCTTGGCACAAGAGCGGCTACTGAATCAACAATTAATAAATCAATACCGCCCGAACGGACAAGAGTCTCGACTATTTCTAAGGCTTGCTCGCCTGTATCAGGTTGAGAGATGAGCAGGTCTTCTAGTTTAACGCCGAGAATCTTGGCCCAAGTAGGATCAAGGGCGTGCTCAGCATCGATAAAAGCCGCTGTTCCACCTGCTTTTTGCGCCTCGGCAATGAGTGACAGACTGACGGTGGTCTTGCCAGACGCTTCCGGACCGTAAAGCTCAATGATTCGTCCCCGTGGAATACCGCCAACCCCCAAAGCAACATCAAGCGTCATAATGCCAGTAGAGATTGCGTCCACCGGCACAATTGGATTTTCCCCTAACTTCATAATTGCGCCTCGGCCAAATTGTTTTTGAATCTGTTCAATTGCCAAAGACACAGCTTGATGCTTGGGATTTGTTGATGTTGACATAGGAATAAAAAAATAATTGGTAACCTTATTAATTCAGGGACATTATCACAGAAGAAAAATCAAAAAACAAGGGAGGGAAAAATGTTTATTTTTTCCTTTTAATAAATATCCCACCAAAAAGAGTCGCGGCCGCTAGCGGGATTAAAAATGTAGAGGCTCCGGTGCTTGGAATCTCTTTTAATGGTGTGCCGTCGGTTGAATAACGACGATAGTCGTTGTTATATCTTTCTGTCGCTCTGATTGTTGGGGGCGTGGTGGTAGGGGAAATTATCGTTGAGCCGCCTTGAACAACCTTAGTAGTTGGGGTGGGTGAGGGTTTACTTTGCAACCAAGAAAAAAAACTCCAACCGTTATTTGGGGTTGGGCTGGCGATAGTCATTGTTTGAGCTGGAGATGGAGTAATTTGGACAGTAGTAAATAAAGCGCTCCCACTTCTCGCGCGAAGCCTGTTACCTATCCAAACCAGAATAAGAATCACCACTACCACACCTAATACAAGAGAGACTATTTTGTTAAATTCCATGTGGGCATTATAATCCTATAGGATATATATTTCAAGCCCAAAAACCCAACAAACAAACTAAGGATGGGTCGATAATTATTATTAGCCTTGCGAGAGTGTAAAAACAAAAACTTTTTCCGCGCCGGATTTTTTTATTTCTTTTGCTGCCTCTATTGCTGTGCTTCCTGTTGTAACAACGTCATCAACTAATATAATGGTTTTATCCCTATAATAATTTTTATTTATTGGTTTGAAAGCGCCCCTGATGTTGCGGCGCCGTTCTTTTATATTCCTTATTTGCGCCTGAGGAATGGTTTCTTTAATGCGTTTTAAGTTGTGAACGATCGGATAGCAGGTAAACCTCTGGAAAAAACAAGTGATGATTTCAGATTGATTAAAGCCTCTTATTTTTTCCTTGTTGGTGTAAAGCGGAATGGGTTGAAAAAAACAAAAAGGATGAAGTCTTCTAAATTCAATAAACTTAGATAAATATAAAGGGTTTACGTTGCAAAAAAACTCTTCAAAAGCGTCGGTAATCAATTTGTACTTTAGTCCTTTGATAATTCTACGGATAATTAAAGAGTAATAAAACACACTTAAAATCCCGTCAATCTCATGCGGCGCACATTGGGTATGTGTGTAGCCCAAAAAACTAGGGCGATTACAATAAAAACACCTGTCTTTGTCGATTGAAATTATTTGCTTTTGACATTTTAAACAAAGGTAATTTCCAACCCTACCGCACGATAAACAAGTTTTGGGAAATAAAAAATCTAAAAGCATTTTTTTGATTCTAGCAGGTTGCGATTTGCATTTCTAGTACAAGGGTATTAAAACTCTGTTATATTATGACGTCTTGATTTTTTATGTGAATATGTTTATTATTTGTGGATAAGTTATCCACATTTTATACATATCGATGTTAACCTCTTTATGGAGCGATTTTTTAACCAACCTTCAGGACAAGAATCAAAAAAATCCGATACTTCACTCGTTGCTTAAACAGGTACGGTTAAAAGAGCTAACCGAAAAAAAAATACTTATTGTTTGTGAAAATATTGGTTCTCGTCTATATCTTGAAAGACGTAAGGGCGTGGTAGAAGAGCTCATCGGCGCCCATTTTAAAAAGGGCTTGGGAGTTGAGTTTGTTCTTGAGGAAAAAAAAATTAAAAAAGAGACGCCGCTTTTCCAGTTTCAACCGTCAACTGAAGATGGATTTACCAGGGCGGGACTGAATATAAAATACAAGTTTGATAATTTCGCCGTTTCAACAAGTAACCAGGTGGCTTTTGCCGCCTCCAAAGCTGTCGCCAGCTCTCCTGGAAAATCATATAATCCATTATTCTTTCATGGCGGCGTGGGTGTAGGAAAGACGCACCTTGCCCAAGCTATTGCCCGGCAGATTTTGGACAACAACCATAAAGCAAAAATTCTTTTCTGTCCAAGCGATCAGTTCACTAACGAGCTAATTGAGGCTATTCAAGAAAAAGGCACTGCCAAATTCCGCCGTAAATTCCGCCCCCTAAACCTGCTCGTTCTGGACGACGTTCAATTTATCGGCGGTAAGCAAACGGTTCAAGAAGAATTTTTTCATACGTTCAACACTATTGTTTCTGCTGGTGGACAGATTATTCTGACATCAGATCGTCCTCTGTCGCACATCAAGGGTTTGGAAGATCGGCTCCGATCACGCTTCTCGGGCGGACTTATTGTTGACATTCAGGCCCCGGATTTTGAATTAAGGACAGCTATTCTTCTTATCAAAGCGCGGGAAAAGGGCGTTATGATAGATATGGAAGCGGCTAAGATCATCTCTGAATCGGTATCAGACACTCGGGCGCTTGAGGGGGCGCTTCTTTCGTTGTGTGCTCGGGTTGTTGGCAAGAGTGAAAAAATTGACCTTGAGGCCGTAGAGGACTTCTTCGCCGAGAGGAGAAAACAGCCATCTCAAAAAAAAATCTCTCCAAACGACGTTATTAAAACCACCTGTTCTTATTATAACATTAGACAATCCCATATAAAAAGCGCTTCTAGGTCAAGCGCGATTGCTCTTACCAGACAGATTATTATGTTCTTACTTCGAACAGAGCTCCAGCTTAAGCTTGAGGAGATTGCCTATATCTTAAAACGAAAGGACCACACAACCGTCATGCATGGCGCAGACAAGATAAAGAGACTGATCATGAAAGACGCATCTTTTAGGGAAGGGGTCGACACGATAGTCCGGACATTACGCTCATCGACATAGTATCCACCGACTGTCAACATTGGTTTTTTCTGGTTCTCTTTGTCTTGAAAATCTAGCCTTTATCTTATACACTTATGCACGGTCTCTACTACTACTAAATTAAATAACCAAACTATGATTATAGAGATAGATAAAGATCAGTTTCTTGAGAGGCTTATTTTAGCTTCTCATTTTACTTCAGATAAGCTAACGACCTCAATTGCTCTTCAAGGAGTGAGCGTGGGTATAAAAGAAGACAGCATCTCGCTCTACACAACCAACCTTAACGTCTACTATCAAACCAGACTAGCGATATCCGGTAAAGGAGAAGCGGAGTTTGTAATCGAACCTAAAAGGTTGATAGAGTTTATGCAGTTCTTGCAACCAGGAAAGATCACTCTAGACATAAAAGACAAGCAAACAACAATCCTTCAGGGTAAAACTAAAGGCAATTTCCCGACAATGGTAGTTGAAGACTTCCCCCCACCACCAAAGATGCCAGGCAAAGAGCAGAAGATCGCAACTTCTTTTTTAACCCAGAACCTACCCTTGATACTTTTTACTGCCTCAAACGACGACGCTCGCCCTGTTTTGACAGGAATTAGTTTCTCAACCGACGAGGACAACCTGGTAATGGTGGCTACCGACGGGTTTCGTTTATCCCTTGTGAAGGAGAGAAGTAAGGGGATAATTCCTTCGATGATCGTGCCTGCAGAATTCCTGCAAGAGGTATTAAGAAATATTAATAAAGAGAAGGAGGTGGGATTCTCCTATTCTCAGGAGGAAAAGACTATTTGTTTCTATGTCAGGGAGCATTCTTTTTATTCGCGCCTTATAGAAGGCGAGTTCCCCCCTTACGAGAGAGTTCTTCCGGCCGAAATAAAGACCACGGCTATCCTAGAAAAAGACGACCTAATGCGAAATATTAAACTAATCTCTGTTTTTGCCCGTGATTTCTCAAACGTAGTCGTCTGTGATTTTAGAAAGAACGAACTTGCAATGCGGCCTAAAAAAGAAGGCAACGAGGAAAATACAACCGTACAAGAAGCGCAAATTAAGGGGGAGGAGATGCGGGTCGCCTTTAATTTTCGATATCTTCTGGACTTTCTAAATCACACAGACAGCAAGAGTATTACAATTGAGATGCTTCGTCCCGACGCGCCGGTCGTCTTCAGAAACGAGAAAAACAATGATTTTCTTCACATCATCATGCCAGTAAGGATTCAAGAGTAAAAGAAGTGGTGTATAATATATAAGACAAAAATTAATTATCTCTATGGACTTGTCCAAAAAAATCTCCATTAATATAAATCCTTACTCTATTTTACTTTTCACCCTCTTTCCTTTAGGTATCTATTTTCTCTGGATCATCCGCGACCTAATTTTTTCCCTACTTATTGGATTTATTCTGATGAGCGCTCTTAGACCAGCTGTTTCTTTTCTAGTTGGAAAAAAAATACCACGAAACATTGCTGTTATTGCGGTTTATCTGGGTTTTATTTTAATATTTGTTTATATCATCTCTCTAATTATTCCCCCCATCATCATTGAGACCGCCAATTTTCTTAAAAATTTGCCCGTTATTATCAAAGAGCTTAATCCTAACATTTCTCGGTTTCTCAACTTCGACAATGTTTCCCGTTATGTTCCCAACGTCACCAATCAGTTGTTTGATATTATCTCAAGTCTTTTCTCCAACACCTTATTTGTGATCTCTACTCTATTTTTCGGTTTTTATTTTCTTTCACAAGAGGGCATCATTGCCCGCTACCTATCAAAATACGTGAGCAAAGAGAGGGCGGTAAAGATTAGCAATTTGATATCCGGGGCGGAAAAAAGGATGTCGTCTTGGTTTTGGGGAGAAATCGTTTTAATGACTGTGGTTGGCGCGCTGACCTATATTGGGCTAAATGTTATTGGAATAAAATACGCCCTTCCACTTGCGGTTCTAGCTGGGTTTTTAGAGGTAGTGCCGACCATTGGTCCGATCATATCAGCCGTTCCCGCCATATTAATCGGATTAACCCATTCTTATTTCTCCGCTTTTTCTGCTGGAGCCTTGTTTTTTATTGTTCAACAACTTGAAAACAACCTAATCGTACCCTTTGTTATGAAGCGCGCCGTTGGGATCAATCCCCTAGTTGCCCTGATGGTATTAATCATCGGCGGTCGAACCGGTGGAGTTTTGGGAGTTCTTCTGGCTATTCCTCTATTTCTTTTTTTTGAGGCGTTTATCATAGAGTTTTTTAACAAAGAAACCTCAAAATGATCCTCATTTTGCGGAAAAATCGCGCTAATTTGCTCACCAGTTTATACCCGCCCAAAGCGGGTTTTTTGTTTTTTTATGGAGGAGCCGGAAATGGATAAACCATTGCAAGAAAAGTGCGGAATCGTTGGTGTTTTTAGCACTAAGTATAGCCACCAAACCCGACTAGCCCTTTTAGCAGCGGGTGGTGTGCAACATCGCGGAGCGCAAGGGGCGGGTTTAGTGACCCGAACCGAAAAAAAATTGGTAAAACACACCGGAGACGGCCTTTTAAAAGAAATATTTACACCTAAAATCGTTGACCAATTTAATAAACCCGCCCTTTGGACCATTGTTCACTGCCGCTATGGAACGCATGGCGGTTATCATAAAAACAATCTTCAACCCTGTTTGGTCCAGTCACCAAACGGCGACAAAGTAGCCGTGGCCCATAATGGCGAATTTGTAGCAATTGACGATCTAAAAAAAAAGATTGGCGGCCGTTTGCCACCCGGGGCAAGCGACACCTACCTTTTTTCACAATTTTTATCGCGCCTTAAAGGTAAGAATTGGGACGAAAAAATTACCACCGCTCTCTCTCAGGTTAAAGGGGCATATAGTTTAATTGTTGGAATAGACGACACTCTTTATCTTGCTCGAGACAATCTTGGCATCAGGCCGTTAATTATTGGCCGCGTTAAGGATAAATGGGTAGCAACTTCAGAAACGCACGCTTTAGACAAGATAGGCGCTAAAGTTATCAGGCAGTTAAAGCGCGGCGAACTAGTCAAGATAAGCAAAAGCGGTCTAAAAGTTATAAAACAAGGTGCGGGTGGAATGGGGAATTTTTGTGATTTTGAGTGGGCATATTTCAGTCGGCCAGATTCGCTTATTCCCACCTATGAAACCACCGGTGTGGAGCGTCAACCTCAAAATTGGTTGTCTGTTGCCCGTTTTCGCGAGCGCTGTGGAGCAATATTGGCCCGCGAAAAACCCATCAAAAAAGCTAGCTTTGTGGTTGGTGCACCGGATTCCGGCATTGCTCTGGCCATGGGTTATGCCAATGAGGCCGATCTGCCTTACCGACAGGTGATAATCCGTGACCATTTTGATCCAAACGGCAACCAACGGCTTTTTATGCGAGACGATCAGATAAAAAGAATTAAACGAAAAATACTAGGAAAATTATCTCTGGTACCAGATCGGGAGATTTGGAAAGATGCGGTAGTGGTGATTGGTGATGACTCGATTGTTCGTGGTAACGTGACAAGCAAGATTACAAAAGCGATTTTTTCTCTTGGTGCCAAAGAAGTTCACTGGATTATCGGCTTTCCTCCGGTTGCGCACCGTTGTTTTTTGGGAGTAAGTATCAGAACCGGCGAAGAACTTTTGGCCAACAAACTGGCCGGGAACATCAAAAGAATCACTAGAAAAATTGGCGCCACCAGCGTAAACTACATCAGTCATCGTGGGTTTATTCAAGCGCGATTTATGTACACAAAAGTAAAGACGCCCAAAAACCCACAAGAGATATTCTTAAATAACGGCGGTTGTGGCGGCTGTATCACCGGAATTTATCCAGTAAGCCGCGAGGGTAAATATTTCTATGATAAATAAAGCGGGTCATAAAAAAATTACCTTTCTCATATCAAACGCCGGAACCGGCAGCAACCTACAGGCAGTGATTGATGCAATTGAGGCGGGGAAAATTAAAGCGGAAATTACAGCAGTGGTCAGCGACACCAAAGACGCCTACGGCTTGGTAAGAGCTAAGAAGCACCATCTAACCACCCATATCTATAAACCGGAAGAAAATTTGCAAGCTCTATTACAACATCAATACCGCGTTGATTATGTAGCGCTTGGGGGCTGGAAGAAAATAATTTCTGATGATTTTATCGACGCTTTCCCCAATAAAATTTTAAACATCCATCCCGGCTTGATTCCTGACAAATTAGACGGCGTGGTAAAAAATCCAGACGATACCAAAGCCTTATGGAATCGGGGCAAGTTTACCGAAAAAGCCATTCAAAATTTTTTGGATCAGAAAGCCACTTACGCCGGCTCAACGGTGCATTTTTTATCTAAAGAGTTTGATTTTGGTCCGGTCTTGGAGCGCTGTTTTGTTAAAATTCTACCCCAAGATACAGTTGAGTCTTTGTATACCCGTTTAAAAAAAGGAGAACATCAAATCTATATTGAGGCATTGAAAAGAATATGCAATTAAAAATTGGCAGAGATATGATAAAAAAGGAACCAATTTTAATCGTCGGTTCTGGAGGTCGGGAGCACGCTTTGGGTTGGAAATTAAAACAATCCCCCAAAGTTGGCACAATCTATTTTGCTCCAGGTAACGGCGGTACCGCTAATATTGGCACTAACCTACCAATAAAAGCCAACGACGTTTTGGCTTTGACAAAATTTGCCATTAAACAAAAAATTAGGCTGACGATAGTTGGTCCGGAGGCGCCATTGGTTGCCGGAATCGTTGACTATTTTCGCCAAAAAAATCTGGCGATTTTTGGCCCTACCAAAAAAGCCGCCAAACTGGAAAGCAGCAAATCTTGGGCGCTTCAATTTATGAAAAGGCACCACCTCCCCCATCCGGAGTTTAAGGTGTTTGGTGATACTAAATTAGCCAAGAAATTTATCCAAGACTCTCAATGGTCGGAGTTTGTGATTAAAGCCGACGGGCTGGCTTTGGGCAAGGGGGTGTTGATTGCCAACTCTAAGAAGGAAGCACTGCAGGCAATTGAAGAAATGACGGGGTTTGGCGAGGCGGGAAAAACTTTTATTATTCAAGAAAAACTGCAGGGCTATGAGGTGTCGGTAGTTGCTTTTACCGATGGAAAAATCATTGTGCCGCTGTTGCCGGCACAAGATCATAAGCGGATTTTTGACGGTGATCGCGGCCCCAACACAGGCGGCATGGGAGCATATGCGCCGGTACCCACCGTTGATAAGAAGCTAACGACGTTAATCCAGAAAAATATTTTACAACCGTTTTTGCAAGGAATCATCAAGGATAAACTCGATTATCGTGGAGTGATTTACCCGGGTTTGATGATCACTAAAGATGGCCCCAAAGTATTAGAGTTTAATGTGCGCTTTGGTGATCCGGAAACCCAACCACAGATGATGCTACTTCAGTCTGATTTGTTTGAGATCGTCAACGCCTGTATTCGCGGTAAACTTCGAAACAACCATGTACAGTTTAAAAAAGGAGCGGCAGCCTGTGTGGTTTTAGCCGCTGAAGGTTATCCTGGAAGCTACAAAAAGGGTGAAATTATCCACGGTTTAGATACAAAACAAAATAAAAATATTCAAATATTTCATGCCTGCACCACCGTAGACAAAGGAAGAATCACTTCTTCAGGTGGCCGGGTGTTGGGTGTGACCGGCTACGGCACCAACATAAAACAAGCTTTAAAAACCACTTATGCAGCAATCGGTAAACAAGGAGTCTATTTTTCCCAGATGCAGTACCGCCGCGACATTGGTCAAAAAGCGCTAATATGACCAAAGCAATCATTTTTGACAAAGACGGGGTGATTGTGGATAGCGAGCCCTTGCAGTGGCAGTCGTTTAGCGAAATAGTGGCCAAGTACGGCGGTCAAAAATATCAGTACGTACACCTCATGACTGGTCAAAACACCAGGATTTTTCCCAAGCAGATAAAGTAGTTAATTCGCTGGAAAAGATAACCGGAGAGCTTATGGGAAGGTTTGAAATTAATAATCTTTAAGCATAAGGACAGTGCCATCAGTTACTTTCCCATGTCCCTGAGCGTCGCCGCTAATTAATTGGCAGTTCTCGTTTAGCGCTTGAGCGATATATAAAGAATCGTAAGCGGTTAACTTATATTGATGACTAATAGCTGGTATTTGAGAAATCAATTCGCTGGTTGGCTCTTTCATGATCAAAGGAAGAGAAAAAAAAGAAGTGGTTAAATCTTGGATAACGGAGGCTTTTAATTGTTTACCTTTAATAAAAACATTTACCAGTTCAACTATCAGTAAACTGGGGATAACAATATTAATTTTATTCTCTTTCAGGTCGTTCAGTATGGATAACGCTTGGTTTACATGTTTCTCAGCTTTTCGGTTATACCATTTGATAACAACACTAGTATCCAACACATAGACTTTCATAAGTGGGCAGCGCGGTCTTTTCTTAAGACGTTGGTTAAACTGATTTTTTGTTTGCCGGAACGGCTGATATTTTCCATCGTTTTATTAATACTTTGCCATTGAGCTGGTGTTAATTTTTTAACCGGATTTTGAGGATGAGAGACAGGTAAACGTTCAACTTTAAATCCGGAAAAGGTAGTCTCGATTTTAACCAAGACTTCATCACCCTGCCATTTTAAAGCCTGGCGGATTTCCTGAGGTATGGTCAACTGGCCTCTGCCTCTGATTTTACTAATTGTTTGAATGTAATTCATACTAGTAAGAATATCATATCATTCTGATTTTGTCAACTTCTATATATCGCATATTAAACCCATTTAAAAACTATTGATTTTAATGAGTCGGCTTGATAAAGTTAGCGGTATTGTCAATCTGAAACAATATGGCAATCAGAATTGAAATTGCTTCCAAACAGTCTGACTCACGCGCAACGGTTCGTAAAAAAAAACTACAAGCGTTGGGGTTTGACAGCAAAATCCAAGAAGTAACTTTAGTTGACGTCTACACCATAGATAAAAAGCTTTCAAAAAAAGAACTCTCGCAGGTAGCAGAAATACTCACCAATCCCGTCACTCAACACTATTCTTTTATTCATTTTCTTTCTCCGAGAAAGTTCACCTATGCCATCGAGATCGGTTATTTGCCGGGAGTCACCGATAATGTCGCCACAACGGCTAAAGAGATGATTGAAGATCTGTTAAAAAGAAAGTTTATTGGTCATGAACAGGTTTATACTTCACAGATTACTTTTATTGATGGCAAAATCAGAGGAGAAGAAGTTAAAAAAATTACAGACACTCTGTACAATCCACTCATCCAACGGGCAAAAATTCTCAGCAGCTCACAGTTTCAAAAAAATAAAGGTATGGGGGTGGAGGTGCCGCGGGTCAAGATCGATCTTTCCAAAAAAGTTGACGAAGTTAATCTCGAAGTTTCTGATGAAGAACTGGCGGTAATTGGCAAGGCTGGAATAAAAAGCAGCGATGGGACAAGGCGCGGACCCCTAGCTTTAGACTTAACCTTTATGAAGGCTATTCGTGATTATTTCAAGAAAAAGAAGCGCCACCCGACAGATATGGAGTTGGAATCGATAGCCCAGACCTGGTCGGAACATTGCAAACACACGATTTTTGCTGACCCGATTGATGAGATAAAACAAGGTTTATTTAAAATCTATATTCAAGCGGCGACGGAAAAGATTAGAAAGAAAAAGGGAAAAAAGGATATCTGCGTTTCCGTGTTTCAAGATAACTCCGGAGCAATTGTTTTTGATGAACAATATTTAGTCACTGATAAAGTTGAGACTCACAACAGTCCCTCAGCTTTAGATCCTTTCGGTGGTTCGATTACCGGTATTGTCGGGGTCAACCGCGACGCCATTGGTTTTGGCCTCGGCGCCAAGCCGATAGTCAACCGTTATGGTTTCTGTTTTGCCGATCCACTCGATACAAAGCCATTATATAAGGGTGCCAATTTAACCCAAAAAATGCTTTCTCCCCGAAGAATTATGAATGGGGTAATTGACGGGGTCAACTCCGGCGGTAACTGTTCGGGTATTCCCACGCCACAGGGATTTGTGGTGTTTAATGACGGCTATAAAGGCAAACCATTGGTGTTTGTGGGGACATTAGGTCTTATCCCCAAGAAAATCAGCGGCCATAAAACTTATGAAAAAAAAGCCCGACCTGGAGATTATGTGGTGATGATCGGTGGACGGGTTGGACAAGATGGTATTCACGGCGCCACTTTCTCCTCGGAATCGATGGACTCGGGTAGTCCAGCCACCGCTGTCCAGATCGGCGATCCCATCACTCAAAAAAAACTCTCCGACGCCTTAGTTAAGGAAGCGCGTGATTTAGATCTGTATAACAGCGTTACCGACAATGGTGCCGGTGGCCTTTCCTGTTCGGTGGCCGAGATGGCCAAAGAAAGCGGCGGTTGTTTTGTGAAGTTAGACGATGTTCCGCTTAAATATCCTGGTCTGTCCCCCTGGCAGATCTGGGTATCTGAATCACAGGAGCGGATGACCTTGGCCGTTCCAAAAAAGAAATGGAAAAAATTCGCTGAACTAATGGAACGTCGTGGAGTCGAAGCAACAATTATCGGCCAATTTAATGATTCCGGCGACTGCGTTGTCAAATACCAAGGGAAAAAGATTATGGATGTTGATATGAAATTTCTTCATGATGGTCTACCTAAACGGCCGATGATTACGACCTATGCCCCACCCCATTATCCGGAACCACAGTTTTCCCCACCAAAAAATTTAACCAAAATATTATTAGACATGTTATCCCGGCAAAATATTGCCAGCTTTGAGTTTATTTCGCAACAGTACGATCATGAAGTGCAAGGCGGGGCAGTGTTGAAACCATTACAGGGAAAAGGGAGAGTTAATGCCGACGCTTCAATCATGAGACCGGTGTTAAACTCCCAAAAAGGCGTGGTAATTTCCCAAGCGCTTCATCCGTGGTATTCGGCTATTGATACCTATCACATGGCTGCCTGCAGTATCGATGCGGCGATTCGCCAGTCAGTGGCTGCGGGAGCCGATATCGAGAAACTGGCTCTTTTGGACAATTTTTGCTGGTGTTCCTCAACAGAAGCCGAACGTCTTGGTCAGTTAAAACGGGCAGCAAAAGCCTGTTATGATTACGCTTTAGTCTATGAGACGCCATTTATATCGGGTAAAGACAGCATGTTTAACGATTTCAAAGGCTACGATCACACAGGTAAACCGGTAAAAATTTCGGTTCCGCCTACTCTACTCATTTCTACCATAGGAGTAATTGATGACAGTGCACAAGTTGTCTCCTTAGATCTCAAGTTTCCGGGTGATTTATTGTATGTTCTTGGTGAAACTAATGATGAACTCGGCGCCTCTGAGTACTACCAGCAGATGAGTGATGGCAAAAATCAGTACGTCGGTAATTCCGTTCCTCAAGTGAATGCCCAGAAAAACATAAAACGGTACAAAGCTTTTCATAAAGCGGTAGAAAAAGGACTAGTTGTTTCAGCAATCAGCGTCAACCGTGGTGGTCTGGCAGCGGCTTTGGCTAAGACGGCCATGGCTGGCCAATTAGGGATTGAGGTATCTTTAAAAAAAGCACTTGGTAAATTTAGCCGTGACGATTATGGTTTGTTTTCCGAGAGTCAGGGGAGGATGGTAGTCAGCATTAATCCGAAAAATAAATTTGTTTTTGAAAAAGTCATGCAGGGAACTATATTTACCCAAATTGGTAAAGTGAGAGCAGATGGGCAGTTTGTCATTAAAAGCAAGAATGGTCGCGTCATTGTCAAAACCAATGTGAAGAGGATGTTAAAAGAATATAAGAAAACTTTTAGAGATTATTAAACAATCATGGTTAAACCCAGAGTTCTAATAATGGCCGGTTACGGCTTAAACTGTGAAAGTGAAACGAAGTTTGCTTTTGAAACAGCCGGCGCCAAGGCGGATATTATTCATATTAACGATTTGATCGCTGGTTTGGCGAAATTAAAGAATTATCAAATCATGGCTTTCCCTGGTGGTTTTTCCTATGGTGATGATACCGGTTCCGGTAATGCCTATGCTAATCGTCTGAGAAATCATTTGTGGTTAAAACTGACTTCTTTTGTGAAAAACGACAAACTGGTAATTGGTATCTGCAACGGCTTTCAGATTTTAGTAAACTTGGGCTTACTGCCGGCTTTGAATAAACGATACGGGAAGCGGGAAGTGGCACTTGTTCACAATGATTCAGCCCGCTACACCGTCCGTTGGGTTGATCTGAAAGTAATCAATCAGTCCCCTTGGCTTATGAATATGACAACGCTTTCCTTACCGATTGCCCATGGCGAGGGCAGATTTTATGCCGATAATCAGGTCATGCAAAAACTGAATGAGAAAAAACTCATTGCCTTAAAATACGTAAAAGGAGAGATCTATAAAGCGCAACAACTACCATCTAATCCCAATGGCGCTTTACAAGATATTGCCGGAATTACCGATGAAAGCGGGAGAATCTTCGGGCTGATGCCACATCCGGAGCGGGCGATCTTTTTTACCCATCTGCCACATTGGACACTTCTAAAGGAGACTTATTTGCGAGAAGGAAAAAATTTACCCACCAATGGTCCGGGGTTGCAGATTTTCCAAAACGCGGTTAATTATTTTCAAAAATAAATTTACAATATTAATTATGTTTGCTAATTATCTTTCTCCATTTTCCTGGCGTTATGGGTCGCCGGAGATGCGCCAGCTTTTTAGTGAAGAAAATAAATTTAAATTGTGGCGAAAGATCTGGGTGGCGCTGGCTCAGGCGCAACAGCAGGCGGGATTAGTGTCGGCTAAAGAATTGGAGGATCTGGAAAAGAATCAGAATAATATTAACATTGAACGGATTTTGGAGATCGAAAAAGAGGTGAAGCATGATGTGGTGGCGGCGATCCGCGAGTTTGCAGAAAAAGCCGAGGTGGGCGGCGGGAAAATCCATCTAGGCGCCACCAGTTATGATATCGTTGATAACGCCGATGCGTTACTAATAAAAGATGGGTTATCGTTAGTTGAAAATCGGATAAAAACGATTTTGAGGCTACTGGCGGAAAAAACCAGACAATATGCCGATTTTCCCTGTATTGGCTATACCCATCTGCAGCCGGCTGAACCCACTACTGTCGGCTACCGTCTGGCTTTTTACGCCCAGGATTTGCTGATCGCTCTGGAGTCTTTACGGTTTGCCAGGATGATGTTAAAAGGCAAGGGTTTTAAAGGGGCGGCAGGAACAGCCGCCAGTTATCAGATGCTTCTTGCCGGTACCAAACTAACAGCCGATGAGTTAGAAAAACAAGTGATGAAAGATCTAGGGATTGAAGCGGTCTTAATCAGCAATCAGGTTTTTCCCAGGCAGTTTCATTTTATGGTGTTAAATGCCTTAGTTGGCGTCACGACGGCTTTGGCAAAATTTGCCGGTGACTTGCGGATTCTTCAGTCGCCGCTTTTCGGCGAGTGGTCGGAACCATTTGGCAAAAAACAGGTTGGTTCCTCAGCGATGCCTTTTAAGAAAAATCCCATTAACGCAGAAAATATCTGCTCACTCGCCCGCTATGTGGCGGCGTTACCAATTATCGCCTCAGGAAACGCCAGTCTGTCATATCTTGAGCGCACTCTTGATGATTCGGCCAATAAGCGGCTGTTTATTCCCGAGGCCTTTTTAGCCACTGATCAAATTTTAATTACCGCGGAAAAAATTATCAGCGGCCTGGTGATTAATGAAAAAAAAATCAGCTATAATCTCGCCCAATACGCCCCGTTTGCCGCTACAGAACTGATTTTAGTGGCAGCAGTGAAGAATGGTGCCGATCGCCAGAAAACCCACGAGGTGCTTCGGGAAATATCAATGCGGGCATGGGCTGTGATCCAGGAAGGAAAGTCCAATCCAATGGCAACATCGCTTACAGAAAATAGCCATCTTAAAAAATATCTGACTAAACAGAAAATCAGCACGCTACTTGATGTGCAAAAATACGTGGGTACGGCGCCTGAGAGGGCGTTAAAATTAGTTGAGATTATTAATAAGTTGTCTTAATGACTATGTCCAAACCACTAGTTGCCGTTATCATGGGTTCGGACTCCGATCTTCCGGTGATGAAAGAGGCGATTGATATATTAAATGAATTTAAAATTGCACATGAACTACGGATACTTTCTGCTCATCGCTCTCCAGAAGAAACCGCGGCGTTTGCCAAGAACGCCGACAAACGGGGAATACGAGTAATAATAGCCGCCGCCGGTGGAGCTGCCCATTTGGCCGGGGTGATTGCCTCCCATTTTCCTCTACCGGTGATTGGCGTTCCCATCAAATCCTCGGCCCTTAACGGCGTGGATTCCCTTTACTCAATTGTCCAGATGCCTCCCGGGGTACCGGTGGCTACAGTGGGTATAAACAGTGCCAAAAATGCCGCGTTATTGGCGATTCAGATTTTAGCCATAAATGACAAATTATTAACAAAAAAAATAGTTGATTATAAAAAAAATTTAGCAGAATCAGTTGCCAAAAAGAATGATCAACTAACCAAGGTTGGCGTTAAAAATTATCTGGCAGCAATGGGTAAATAATCTTATGATCCAATCCAAAACCATTCTCAACGTTCTTCCCCATGTGTTAAAAACCGTCGATATCCCGGGCTTGGGAAAAAAACGCCAGGGTAAGGTGCGCGATTTTTATGTTTTAAAAGTCAAACGGGTTATTATCACTACCGACCGGCAGTCGGCATTTGATGTGATTTTAGGTAACATTCCCTATAAAGGGGCGGTGTTAAATCTGCTAGCGGCTTTCTGGTTTAAAAAAACAGAAAAAATTGTTTCCAACCATATGCTATCGGTACCACATCCAAACGTACTTCTTGCTAAAAATTTAACCGGTATACCAATTGAGATGGTGGTGCGTGGTTATATGTCGGGGGTTACTAAGACCTCAATCTGGTATTCCTATCAACAAGGGGAACGAGTAATCTATGGTATAAAATTTCCTGATGGAATGAAAAAAAATGATAAACTACCGACGCCAGTTATCACCCCCACAACTCACGGCGGCGGAAAGGGCGGTCATGATGAAAGATTGACTCGAGAACAAATTATGGTTAAAAAATTAATTCCTAAAAAAATCTATCTGCAGATGGAAAAAGTGGCCTTGGAATTGTTTAAATTCGGGAGTAAATTGTGCGTAAAAAGGGGATTGATTCTGGTCGATACTAAATATGAATTTGGTCTTGATGAAAAAGGCAACCTGACTCTGATGGATGAGATTCATACCCCCGACTCTTCCCGTTTTTGGAAAGCTGATACTTATCAAGAACGAGTCAGCAAAGGCCAAGAACCGGAAAATTTTGACAAGGAATTTTTGCGCTTATGGTATGCCAAGCGCGGTTATCGCGGTGACGGTAAGCCGCCGCCGATGGCCAAACAACTGATTGTTGATCTAGCACAAAGATATATCGGCGTCTATGAAAAAATCACCGGAAAAAAATTTCAGGCTTATAAATATCCAATTGAGAAGAGGATTATTGAAAGCGTGAAACATGTAACCTGAAACACGTAATTTATAACATTATTATGAAACAGAAAATCAGCTATGCCCAGGTGGGAGATGATTACGACACCAAAGACCCGATAAAAAAACTGGCGCAAAATGCCGCTAAGTCTACTGCTGTTAATTTGAAGAAATATGGCTTCCGTGAAATTACTGATAGTCGGGGCGAGTCGGCCTATGTCTGGTCCTTCGACTCCGCCAGGAACAGGATTGTTTCTGGCTCCGCTCAGGATAAATCCTTTGATTCTACTCAGGACAAGCAAGATTTTTGTCTGGCTTCGGTTATCGAGGGGCTGGGGACAAAAAATCTGGTGGCCGATGCCATGCTCAAGATTACCGGCAAAACTTACTATGATGTCATTGGTCATGATACTGTAGCGACAATTATTAACGATTTGGTCACAGTTGGAGCTATTCCTTTAGTTATTCACGCCTACTGGGCGATTGAAAACAACGACTGGCTGCAGGATCGGGTGCGGATGCGGGATTTAATCGGCGGCTGGAAGAGCGCCTGCGATCTGGCCGGTGTGTCCTGGGGTGGCGGAGAAACGCCGACTCTCAAGGGAATCGTTGTCCCCGACACCGTTGATCTGGGCGGTTCAGCTACCGGTATCATCAGACCAAAAACCAATCTGATTACCGATAAAAAACTGCGGGCAGGTGACAGGATTTTACTATTAAAAAGCGCCGGCATCAATGCTAATGGTCTGTCTTTGGCCAGGGTAATTGCCAAAAAATTACCTAAAGGTTATGCGACTAAACTGGCAAACGGCAAGATGTACGGCGAGGAAATATTGCACAAAACCCATATTTACGCCAAACTAATACAAGATTTACTGACTAAAAAGATCGATCTTCACTATATCTCCAACATCACCGGCCATGGCTTAAGAAAGCTGATGCGGGCGCGACCAAATTTTAGTTATGTGGTTGAGAGAATCGTCAAACCGCCATCTTTGTTTGATTTTATTCAAGAAAAAGCCAGCCTTGCCGATTTTGAGATGTATCAGACCTTTAACATGGGAATGGACTATGCGTTATTTTTGCCCGAGCGCGAGGTTAAAAAAGCGCAAATTATTATCAAGAAACATGGTTTTGACAGCCTGAACGCCGGCTATGTGGAAAAGGGCAAAAAGCAGGTGGTGATCAAACCCAAAAATCTGGTTTATGATGGCAGCTCACTGGATTTAAGATGAAATCTAATGAAGTTTAAAAAATCTCGATAGAAAAGCGGGAGCTATGGACTGTAAAAATGAGATGGCTTTTGGTTGTTCAGGATCCTTAGGAAGATCTCCGTTACCACTTGGAGGTTGATGTGCGGGTATTCTTAGAAGCGCTAATTCACGGTCAAATAAGTTAAGAAAATGGTCGGTAAATCTTGAATCAACTACGTCAGCTAGAAGATTCCTATAAGCAGCTTGAAATATTGGGTCGTCTGGCCTCAAACCAGAACGCGCTGCCAAAGCCGTTACGACCCCTCCATTAAGCCAGCTATCTTTATTTGTATATGGGTTTCCTTCAACCATATGAAAGATTATAAACATTTAGGTTCTTGTTTGGTAAAAAATATCACGATTCTTACCCCAAAAATATGTAGGAATTAACTGCGCTAGTAAGGTTTTCGGTAAATATGCGTTAAATCTGCGGGGAAAATCGGTTTGAAATAGTTGCCTTCTGGTGCTATTATTCTAATTCTTATGGTTGATGCGGTTCGAGTTGGAACAACACAAAACGAAGTCGCCAGTTGGGTAGACTTAAATACTCTTCCTCCGGAAATCATACAATATAAACTAGGATTATTCAGATTAGACACTTCTTGTCGCTTTGGCGGTGATCGAATTGATCCGGAAACAGTGGAAGTGAGACCGGGTGGTTATGGCTTAGTCACTCGTTGGGGAGTGCCTATACGCGATAGCGATTTGGTAAAGCGTATTCAAGCTGCTCATCCAAACGTGCCAAACGGTGGCAGTTTGGGCGTAGATTTAGTTTTTCACAATGGCTTACCAAGAGAAGAAGCAGAAATAGAAACTCACAGAATAATTTTGGAAAATGCGCGGAAAGTGTTAGAAGAACTTGGCTGGGATGAAGGACCAGATATGATTGTTGTTGGTAGTTCAGTAGGTCCATTAAAGCAAAATGAAGACGGAACGGAAGCAAGATATAGCCAGTTATATGCTGAACAACTAAATTGTCCCGGTGTAGAAATAATCGATGTCAAAGGGGCATGCGCTAGCGGAGGGATAGCTTTTTTAAAGGCGCTAAACGGAAAACTGGTGACAGAAACGAGTAGTTCAGCAAAAAAGCAGCCTAAAAAAAGACTTCTAGTGATTAGCCAAGAAAACTATGTCAGAGAAGCTGTTGAATTGGAATACGACCCTCAAGTCTGCGATCCAGCTTCAGCCAGAGTGTTCACACAAGCAGCGGCAATATTTGGTATTGAGGAAGGGGCGATTACCCTAGGTGGGCATGTATTTTTTAAAGAAGTACCAGACGCTCAAGGTTATCTTTCAGTCAGAGTGAATTATACAGTGTCCAATCCAAACAAGGGATTTACCAGAACTTATGAAGATGACGAGACTTTGTCAGTGGGGATAAATATCCCCAATAACGGGCGGTTAGTTGACATGAATGCTCGAGTGGCGGTTTTTTTTAGAAAAGAAGGCTTGTGTGCTTTACAAGAAATGAAAGCGATGTATGGAGAAAAAGAGTGGGACAAGATGGAAGCAATGGTTAGCCACTATCCTAGCGATTTTATCATGCAACATTTAGTGGCTGATGCAATAAAACAAGGACTAATCCCTAAAGGAATTCTTAAACGTTATTTTGGCAGAGACAGTTACTCCGATGAAGAAGTGGATAGTCTAGCAAAACACATTAAAGAAAATGGCTTTGTCGATCTTCAGGGAGAGTTGGCGACATATCCTCAAGACGGACGTTATGGTAACGCCCCAGCCGCCAACACTCTCATTGCCATGCTGCAGAATATTGATAAGTTAGCAGGCAAGGATGTTTTATTTTTTACTTTTGGCGCTGGCGCTTCGTTTGCTGGAGCAAAGCTACGATTTCGGTAATTATGCGGAGAATCTGCGGGAAAAAATAGAAGATATACCGCTTGCAGATGAAATTGCAAAAAAACACTTCATCTTTCAGCGGCATAACCCTCCGTACGTTCATTTTTTATTGCAAAATGAACTACGATGGGTATAGTATTTAGTATCCAGTATTTAGGCATTCAAACAGGGAGCTTTTATTAGAACGTTTGAATAAGTTACGAAACATATGGCACTCTGGGGAAATGAAGTATAATACCCTCAATTACTCGTATACTTTTATTATGTCCTTTCTTAAATCATATAATCCCGCCAACGGCCGGCTGATCGGGGAGACGCGAACTTCAACTAAACGAGATATTGACCGCGCTGTGGCAAAAGCGCAGAAAGCGTTTGCTGGGTGGAAAAAAACTCCTCTTAATCAAAGAGCGGGCTATCTGAAAAAGTATCGGCAACTTCTGGAAAAACATAAAGAAGAGCTGGCCAGATTGGTTTCGCAGGAGATGGGTAAACCCATTTCCCAGTCGCGGGATGATATAAAGTATGAAAAAGACTTTATTGATTATTACATTCAGGAAGGGCCAAAAGCGCTGGCTGATGAATTTCTAAAAAAGGAAAATAATACCGAGTTTACTATTCGCTTTGAACCCTATGGCGTCTGTGTTTGCATTGCGCCGTGGAATTTTCCTTTGAGCATGTTTAATTCCGGCGTACTTCCGGCGCTTATGGCCGGCAATACCGTCATTTTCAAGCCTTCCGAGTACACGACACTGTCACAAAAAAGATTCGGCGAGTTATTACAGCAGACCGGGCTGCCAACCGGAATTTTTCAGCTGGCAATTGGCGCCGGAGACGTGGGAAAGATGCTCATCGATCATCCGGATATTAATCTCGTCTGGTTTACCGGCAGCACCAAGGTGGGGCAGGAGATTTTTGCCAAATGCGGGAAAAAATTTATCAAAGGAATAATGGAGTTGGGTGGTAGTTCACCGGGTATTGTATTTGCCGATGCTGATTTTGAGGACACCATAAAACAGCTATACTGGGCGCGGTTTTTAAACTGCGGCCAGGTCTGCAGTTCGGTCAAGCGGTTGTTTGTCGAGAGACCAATTTTTCGTCAAGTAGTCGACCGACTGGTCAAAGAACTGCAGACAAAAAAAGTCGGCGACCCATTGCAAAAAGACACTGATTTTGGGCCGCTGGTTTCCCAAAAGCAGTTATTGTTATTGGAGTCTCAAGTTAATGATGCGATTAAAAAAGGAGCCAAGGTAGAAATTGGCGCGAAAAGACCAACTGGAAAAAAATTTGCCAAGGGCAATTATTATCTGCCAACTATTCTTACCAACGTCAACTGGCAGATGCGAGTATTAACCGAGGAAACATTTGGTCCGGTTCTGCCGGTCATTCCCTTTAAAACAGAGGGAGAAGTGATTGAGATGGCAAACAATACTCCTTATGGATTATCGGCGGAAATATATACCTCAGATCTGAAAAAAGCAGAAAAAATAGCCTCAGCAATCCAAAGTGGGGTAGTAGGGATCAATACCGACAGTTTTTATTATCCTTTCTGCCCAATTGGCGGAATGAAAAAAAGCGGCATGGGGCGGGAATATGGCAAGATCGGCTTTCAGGAATTTGCCCAAATCAAGCTTTTAGCAACTAGAACAGTTAAAATCCAGCAATAAAAAAGTAAGCTCGAATTACTTTATGAAAGTCACCACCATCGCTCCCGCCAATATTGCGTTTATTAAATACGCCAATATTGCGTTTATTAAATAC
>MGAR01000026.1 GCA_001789805.1 Candidatus Roizmanbacteria bacterium RIFCSPLOWO2_01_FULL_41_22 | reverse complement strand
CCGACGGCTTTAAGCGACGTGGAGTTTATGGGAGGGAAAGCGCAACTTGATACCAAGGGCAATCTGGTGCTAAACGAAGGCCATCTGGTAGGTAACGACAGCTTCCGTGACCGAGCGACGCTAACAGCAGGAACCAAACAGCTGCGAATAACCAGAGACTGGGATTCCCTGCCAACCACGGTGATGCTGACTGCCACCTATAATACACGCGTCTGGGTGGAGCAGATTACCACGACCGGCTTCACTATCAAAGTGGATACCGCCCCCACGGCCGATGCGGATATTCAATGGCTGGCGCTGTGGTGATCTGAATATTTACTCAGTTCATTCTTCTGAGTTTGGCTCCGGTGATTTTGGATATGGTATTGACAGTACATAGAGTATATGTATAATACGTTATTAACTTATGAGAAACAAAGTTAAACATTTATTTACTACGCTTGCCGTTGCCGCACTTGGTATGGGATTATTACCTCAGGGAATGCGTGAAGGAAACCAACCGTTAGTCGAGCAGCCAAGACCGGCTCTTGTCGACGGCTGCGGACCAGATCCTCACCATTGGTCACAAGATGCCGATTCAGAAGGTAATAAATATTGTGAAGATAATAATGGTCGTTGGGTTGCAGGAGAATGTTGTCGTTGTCTTGTGGAAGTTGTTTATGCTGACGATCCAAACAGTCTTACGATTGCTAGACAGATGAGAGATGTACTTCAAGGAAGTGAGGTAGGACAAAAAGTGGTTGACGCTTATTATGGTGAAATCAGCCCTGCTCTTTTACCTTTAGTTCAACGATCGGCGATAGCAAAAGAGGGCGTTGGCTTGGCAGCACAAAGTATAACCAGAGGATACGCTTTCCTTTTTCCTCGTCTTCAAGATCAGGAAGGAAGCCTTGCTGCTTTGCCTCCTGCTGCGAAAAGGTAAATTGCTTCATCACTTTCGAGCAATATTAAAATAAGCCGTAGGCTTGGTTGAAGGTGGAAAAGTCAACTTCTTTTTTCCCCTCCAGCTGGACAGTGATAATTTTCATTTTTAAATTTTCAATTTTTATTTTTATTATCTTGAGGCGTTTGGTTTGGCCGTCAATTTTCACTTTTGTCCACAGGCCGGGCCAGGGGGAAAGGCCGCGGAAAAGGTTAAAGATAGTAGCAAGTAGCGAGTAGTAAGTAGTAAGTTGGAGGACATGAAGTTTATAATATTGGGCGGAGATTGCTGGTTTCCAGGCGAGGTTTTTACCTTGTAAAGCCGCTTGGAGTACAGAAAATGGAATCAAGCCGTCGGCTTTGGTCAGCTGGCGCGTATGAGTAGCGAGGGAATGGTTTTGTGGTTGCCAAGTGTCATCCCAAATTAATTTCGGGATCTGTCTTTTAAATAGTTGATATCCAATAATCGTTAATTTAGTTTCTAAATCACTTCGGGTTTCATGGGGCATAATCGGCGTTTTTTGCTGGGCGACGATTGACCCATGATCCAGTTGTTCGTCCATTTTCATCAGAGTCACTCCGGTTTCCGAATCGCCCAATATCAGCGGGTAGGCGATTGGCGAGGGGCCGCGGTATTTTGGTAGTAGTGAAGGGTGGATGTTCCAGAAACCAAATTTAGCCTGAGCTAATATCTCTTGGGGAATCAGTTCGCCGTAAGCGTAAACAAGTCCAATATCAACATGTAACATGTAACGCGTAACATGTAATTTATTATAAACTGGTAATCTGTATTTTTCAGCGACTATTTTTACCGGCGGTGGTGTTAAGATTTGTTTTCGGCCGACTGGTTTGTCCGGCTGGGTGACTACCGCCGCCACTTCAACCGGCAGAGCGCGATCTTTTAAGATCATCTCCAAAAAATCAGCGGAAAAGGAAGGCGTACCGAAATAGACGATTTTAAGTCGGCGCATGTTAGATATAAAGTCAAAAGTTAAAGGTCAAAAGTTAAAAATACAAATTTAAAGTTAAAAGTTTTTTTTGGATTTTAGTTTAATTACAGCTGAACCTAACATTTTTGATATCTCTGTCACTTCTTGGAGAAGATTATTAGTCTGATTTTTATCAGAAAGATGGGTGTCTCTTAATAGGCCTAACCAGTATTTTGTTTCGTTGGCGCTTTTTAAGGCGATTTCAAAATATTTTTTGTATTCGAGGCGCGAACTGGCAGCGGTTGCTTCTACTAAATTCGCGCCAATACTAGTACTACTCCTAATTAATTGATCAGTGATAACCCATACACTTCTTTTATTAGTTAAAGTATCTATAAAGGCAATAACATTAATACTAAACAGGTAACAACGATTTCTAATATCACTTTTGATATTTAACATGTATTTTTGCCTTTTGATTTTTGACTTTTAATATTAAGGTATAAACTCTACTGTTTTCTCAAGCAAGGGGTAGAGGTATTCACGGATGGTCATCCAGATAGTTTTGCCCGACTGGGTATTTATAATACTAAAAAACAATTGTTTATTGCCCTTGTCTAAAGTGGTTAAGGTAATTTTAATATTTTGATTTTGGAACTGCGCTTCCTGGGTGGCGACCTTACCTTGTAACATGTAGCTGGTAACATGTAACATGGCGTCTTTTCCGCAGTCAAGATAAAGCGCAGGCTGTTTATTGATCGCAAACTCAGCGGAAGTGGTGGTTTCTCTGACGATGGTCAATGTATCAGGGTAAAGAAACTGCAGGCCGCACTGTGACTGCTTATAAGTGAGGTACTTTTCCGGTAGCTTTGGTGTGGGGGCGGCTGTTGGCGGCCGGGGAGTGACGCTCAAAAGGTAGTTGATGGCTTTGTTGGTCTGCTCAACCTGGCGGCCAAGCTGGACGCCGGCCACCAAGGCCACAATTATCATCAGGATGGTCAACAGCAGATACGGCCCTTTTTTAGTTTGCATTAAAAACAAGTATAACAGAAAAAGGGAGTTTGGTTGATCCGTACCGCTGATGAGTTTGTATTATTATAGGTTTATGTGTATAATGACGGAAATATTTATATAAATTGATACCGACAATATTATGGCTAACTGTGAAGGTTGCATAGCATATTTATTTGCACAACAAGCTATAGATCCGTTAGGAGTAGCCGCTAGATGTCAATCCTTTGCTTCTCTAGGAGGGCGAGGTAGCGATGTTGATCAGGCTAGAGCCAATGGAGCCATAAATACCGCTAAAGCACTTTTAGCATTATGTCAGGAATTCCGCGATTCTGGAGTATGCAATCGGGTGAATTCAGTTATAGAACCTACTCAACCAGCTCTGACTTGGCCAACTCGAGAACATTCTCGATATTAACTTCTCGACTCGCTACGCCCGCTTGAAGAGTATCTCTGATAACCCGATCTGTAAAACAATTAGTGCTTGACAAATCGGCAGGCTATTGTGTATATTATAAACGTCCTCCAGGTGAAGTTTTGATTGAAAACTTTTTCTTAACACTAATTGTATGGGTAATCCCGCCTTGGCGGGAGATGAGATAAGCTGTTTCTTTACCCTTGGGTTAAGATAACTTATCCACCCGTTGCTTCTTGAGAAGAAGTTTCTTGAGACTCATCTCGGAGGATAATTGATTATAAAGAAGAAGCAAATTAGTCAAGCGAAACTACCTATACTACTTAGAATTTACCTAAATTGATAAGCTGCTTTATCATTTGTTAAACAGAGCTTAAATTGTCAGTTTTCGGACATGATGAAAAATCCCCATTTTTTTCCCTTCAAAGTGATAACTGGCCTTATGCCTTATTATTATTTATTCATTAATTAATTTTATGCCACTGTTTAATAAGCCTTCTCCTCAAAAAATCGAGCCCCAAGACAATTTAGACGTCTCTTCCATGCTGGAAAAGTATGAAGAAAAGCCGATTATGCCGATTGAAGAAAAAGCCAGCCCGCCGATTCGGCGGGGAGGCCGGGAGATGATCAGCGATAAGCTTAAAGAAGATCTGAAAATGAGCTATGAAGCTAAGGGTATTTTGGATGTGACTTTTGGCGGTTATGGTTTTTTACGACAGGATTATGCGATCAATCCGGATTCCGACATCTATGTCTCCACTTCCCAGATTCGCCGCTTTTGGCTTCGCCGGGGGGATGAGGTCGAGGGATTAGCCCGTTCACCTAAAGAAGGCGAACGCTTTCACAGCCTGCTTTTAATCAAAAAAATCAACGGCCGGGAAATAAGTGAAGAGGAAAGCCGTCAGAGAAAACAGTTTGACCAGCTCACTTCGCTTCACCCCAACCGCCAGGTAAGGGTAGAAACTGCGCCTGACATCATTGCCATGCGCATTATTGACCTGTTGTCACCGATTGGTTTTGGCCAGCGGGCGCTGATTGTGTCCCAACCAAAAGCCGGCAAAACGACATTTCTGAAAAATATGGCCGAAGCGATATCCAAAAACCATCCAGACGCGCATTTAATGGCGATTTTGATTGGTGAGCGGCCGGAAGAAGTGACCGAGATAAAACGGTTTATCAAAGGCGAAGTAGCTGCTTCTCATTTTGACGAATCGCCGCGCCAGCAGGTGAAAGTGGCCAACTTGGCCCTTGACCGGGCACGCCGCTTGGTAGAGATGGGCCGCGACGTGATTATTCTTTTGGACTCAATAACCCGTCTGGCTCGGGCTTTTAATTTATCCATCAGCAACTCCGGCCGGACATTATCCGGTGGTTTTGATCCGCAGGCTTTGTTTCCGGCTAAGAAGTTTTTAGGTGCGGCCCGCAACTGTGAAGAGGGCGGCAGCCTGACCATTATTGGTACTGCTTTGGTTGGCACCGAGTCGCGGATGGATGACCTCATCTATGAGGAGCTCAAAGGCACCGGCAACATGGAGATTCATCTTGACCGCAAGTATGCCGAGATGCGCATCTATCCGGCGATTGATGTCGCCAAGACCGGTACCCGCCACGAGGAGCTGATTTTTGACGCCGAGATGCTAAAAAGAATTACCACTTTACGGCGCATGCTATCGCTTCTTACTCCCGAGGAACAGCTTACCGCGATGATTGACAAGCTCAGTAAAACCAAAAGCAATAAGGAGTTTATGGAAAGCCTGAGTAAGGGAGGGTGAGTAAGTAGTAAGTAGAAAGAAGCAAGTAGCAAGGGGAACGAAAGTTAATTATGCCGCCTAACCAGCAGCGGCTACTACAAGATCCGGGTCAAGTTTGAGTTGGAGAAGAACTCCTCGAAGGTAGGTGAGTATTGACATTAAAAGAGGAACCTTCTCCTTATCTGATTGCGGCGTTGAAAGAATCGGAGAGAGATAAAGCACCACATTCTAATAAGTCATAAGAAACAGTTGTTTTTACCTTGACAGATAGAAGTATGGTTTGTTATACTCTAGTTGTGCTAGTGGGCGTAAGCCCTTCATCGGCTAAGATATATCCTAGCCGAGAACTAGCACACTAAAAAGCGCCTTGATGGGCGCTTTTTGATTTATTATTGTGAAGCATGACGCTTCTAAATTTATATTTTCCTGCACCAACCTTCTCGACGATCACTCTTATTATTTTTCCTTTTTCTACTTCGTGAACCAGTGCATAATAGATCAATTGCGTAATAAGTACTTTGACAATCCAGGTTAACCGATAAGGTTTAAATTTTAAGGCTTCAGCTTGAATCAAGATGCTTAAAGGC
>MGAR01000025.1 GCA_001789805.1 Candidatus Roizmanbacteria bacterium RIFCSPLOWO2_01_FULL_41_22 | reverse complement strand
ACAGGACTAAATATTTCTTTGGCAACAGCAGATAGTATCAAAGGAATAGATATAGGAAGTTTAACAGGAGGATCTTCTGCTACAGGTATAAATGTTGGGGCAATATCTGCATCAACCTCCCCTAATACAGGTGATGGGGTAGAAGGGGCTGCTGTTGCTGCCGGTGCATCTTCCGATAATATAAATACTGAATCTCTGACTACCCCTGCGCACACCTGTAGTGATGGAGGAGCTAATGTTGATGCCCCAAATTATTCTGTATCATCCCTTACCGCAACTACTGCCACCCTTTCCACTACTCCGGCATCAGGATGTATAGAAGCAGGAGATGAAATATTACTGATTAATTTAATGGGTATATCTTCTGCAAGTACCAATGTAGGAAACTATGAAACATTAACAGTTAATTCAGTAGCAGGCGCTGTTGTGACCTTCTCCTCTTCTAAAACCAAATTCTATGGCAGTGGGGCCGGTAATGATAGTGATATTGGCACAACTTCCGGAACTCATCAGAAAGTGATGCTGCAAAAAGTGCCAAATTATACCACTGTTGGCGTTAGTACCGGAGTCACCCTGACTGCTTCTACCTTTGATGGCAACAAAGGCGGAGTGCTTTTCTTTAGAGCCACAGGATTAGTAACCTTAACAGGCACAGGTATTATTTCTGCAAATGGTCTTGGGTATGCAGGAGGGGCTGGGGGAGCCGCAGGCGCCTCCGCTGTGGGAGCCCGTGGACAAAGTTATGATACTACCGGTTCTGACGCTGCTACTACTAGCGCCACAAACGGTAATGGGTCAGTAGGCCCCAGCGGGCAGACTGGTGCAGGTACTGTCGGCACCAGAGGTGGTGGAGGTGGTGGAGGGGGGGCGTGTGGTGCAGCAGGAGGTGGAGGATATGGAGGAGGTGGAGGTGGTGGAGGGGGTGGTTGTACTGGTAGTGGTGGGTCAGGCGGAGATACGGATGCCAATGCCGGTGGTGGAGGTGGAGGTGGAGCTAGTACGGGAGGTAACGGTGGCACAGGCACTGCTGGGGGAGATGGTGTAGGTGGAACCCCTGGTACCGGAGGTGCTGCCGGATCAGGCACTATTCCTAATAACACCACCGGTGCAGGTGGAGGGGCACAACCAAGTGGTAATATCGGTGGTGGTGGTGGTGGTGGTGGAAGATATGGCGCTGCCAGTCTTACATCACAAATCTTTTTGGGAAGTGGTGGTGGTGGAGGTGGCTCTTTTTCGTCGAATGGAACTGCAGGTCCAACCGGGGGTACTGGAGGAGGAATAATTATGATTTTAGCCAATAATTTCTCCATTGGATCAAACGCCATTCGATCCAATGGCAGTGCAGGCACAAACACAACAGATACTAATACTGGTGGTAGCGGTGGAGGAGCAGGGGGCAGTATCTTGCTTAATTCCTCAACCGCCTTTACTATAAATACCGCTACTACTGCCACAGGAGGAGCTGGTGGGACCAGTAGTTCTGCTGCCAGTGGAGCAGGTGGTGTAGGAAGAATAAACATTGGTAATTCATCAAACCCAACAGACTCCAATCCGGATGCCTCTTCAATTTCCACTACTGCAGGGAATATCTATGGTATAGCCCTTTCTACCTTAACAGGAGGAAATACAGCCAATTACCAGCTAACAACAGGAACCTTAACTTCCATAGCTTCTGCCACAAATTATCAGATTAATTTAGGTACTACTGTAGGAGCTGCCTCCGCAACTTTTGGAGGAATCAATACAGGCGCGTTAAGTGGAGCAGGAACTACATCATATGGAATCAATCTGGGGGCAAATACCTCAACAGCTACTACTAATTATGGAATAAATATAGGGGCATTAAGTGGAGCAGGAACAAATAATTATGGACTCTACGTTGGTTCAGTTACAGGTGCAACCAATAATGTTTCAGCTGTATTTAATGGGGGAAATGTAGGAATAGGTGCTTCCCTACCTAATGCTAAATTATCCATTCAGGGTAATTTAAATATTGGTTATACTGGGGCAAATCAGCTGGGCCCAGCTAATGGTTTAGCAGTATCAGGCAATGTAGGCTTTGGCACCACTTCCCCACTGGGCCAGCTTCATGTTGTTGGCCAGTGTGTTGCCTGGAATACAAGGATAAGGATCCGAAGAAAGAGATCCCGAAACAAGTTCGGGATGACAGGTGATGATGGCACAGAACACCTCGAAGGTGAAAAAATGCAGCTACACCTTCGGGGTGGAAATGATGATGTTTTGGAATATGACTATTTGGAAGTAATGATCAAGGACATCTTGGATGGAGATGAAGTATTATCTTTAAATGAGCAAACAGGCAAATTTGAATACCAAAGAGTATTAAACCTTTTAGACA
Organism: Candidatus Roizmanbacteria bacterium RIFCSPLOWO2_01_FULL_41_22; assembly: GCA_001789805.1. Taxonomy (GTDB): domain Bacteria; phylum Patescibacteriota; class Microgenomatia; order UBA1406; family GWC2-37-13; genus 2-01-FULL-41-22. The sequence goes on along the minus strand of MGAR01000025.1, from coordinate 8,784 downwards.
AAGGCTACCAGACAACCTTTGAACTTTTAACAGAATCAGGAAAATCCATTAAAACTACCTCTGAACATCCATATTTGGTAAGGAAGGATCTATCTTTTAGAGGGATTGCGCAGGAAAGCAATATAGATAAGTACTATAGCAATTACATAGAGAGTCAACATAATGGAGCCACTGGTAAAGAATTGGTCAATATTGATATTCATACTTTTGCGCTCCTCTCTCTTAGAAACATACCTACAACTAGTGCAATAATAGCAGCTGGTAAATTTAATGTCAACAACGCAAGGTATTTTGAGACAGAAATATCGAAAAATCCTGGAGAAATCAATAGAACACCTAACCAACCAGAAGCTAGATTAATGGACAAATCAGCAAGTCCAGAAGTAACTGTAGAATGGGAAAATAGCTTCTTCACACCTTCCAACCTAGCACAGGTACAAAACATTGTCAATAAAATTGACACTTATGCTTCTGAATGGATCAAAGTATCACAAATTAAAATTGGTATGGAAGTTGCAACTTATGATGGATGGGAAAAGATTACATCAATTAAAGAAGTCAATAGGAATCATGTATATGACATAGAAATTGAAAATACCCACAACTTTGTAGGGAATGACATTGTTGCCCATAATACATATATTAATGGAAGTACAGGTTTGGGAGCATATTCAGGCTTAACTACTCCAACTAATGGATTAGCTGTATCTGGTAATGTAGGGATTGGTACAACTACAGCAAACAGTACACTATCTATAGCAGGAAATGCCCATATAGGTTCCCTTTATCAAAGTATAACTGCCCCTACCAATGGACTATTTGTAGATGGGAATGTGGGAATAGGTGCTACAACTTCTTCTAATAAATTAGATGTATGGGGAACCTCAAGATTTACATCAACAGCAATCTTTGACGGTAATGTAGGTATTGGGTTTAGTACTCCTGACAGGGCCCTACAGATAGCAGGAGATATATCCCCTACATATACTAATGTAGGTTCTTTTCTTGCTGCTGGTGGTTCACAGCTATCCATAACAGGAGGAGGGGCCAATAATTTAAATAAAAGGTTAATGTTTGGATTGGATAGTACAAATAATCTTGGATTTATCCAATCTGGCCAGACTTTGGGAGTTGGCAATACTGCTGCCCTGCCTTTATGGTTAAACCCTGCAGGAGGTAATGTGGGAATAGGATATACAGCAGGTGGACCTACAGCTAAACTGGATATCCAATCAACCCAAACCTCAGGAGATGTCTTAAATATCTCAGTCCCATCCTCTACTACTTTAACAGGTACAACTAGAGGCATAAATATTGACCTCTCCACTAATGTTACAGCTTCTTCCCAGGATCTGAAAGGATTAAATTTATCCTTGGCAACTGCCAATAATACCAGGGGAATAGATATTGGAGCATTAACAGGAATAAACTCTGCCACAGGCATAAGTATAGGTGCTCTTTCTGCTTCAACTACTCTTAATACAGGTGACGGAGCAGAAGGGGCTGCTGTTGCTGCTGATACTGGTACTGATAATATAAATACTGAATCTTTAACTACCCCTGCACATACCTGTAGTGATGGAGGTGATGCACCAAATTATTCTGTCACAGCCCTTACTTCTACTACTGCCACCCTTTCCACTACTCCTGCATCAGGCTGTATAGAAGCAGGAGATGAAGTTTTACTGATTAATTTAATGGGCATATCATCCAGCAGTACCAATACAGGAAACTATGAAACAGTAACAGTTTCTTCTGTAGCAGGAAGTGTAGTTACCTTCGCCTCTTCTAAAACCGCCTTCTATGGTAATGGTGCCGGCAATGATACCAATATTGGTACCACTGCAGGGACTAATCAAATAGTAATGCTGCAGAAAGTGCCAAATTATACTACTGTTGGTGTTAGTACCGGAGTCACCCTGACTGCCTCTGCTTTTAATGGCAATAAAGGCGGAGTACTCTTCTTCAGGGCAAATGGTACTGTTACCCTTTCAGGTACAGGCACTATCTCTGCCAATGGGATGGGTTATGCAGGAGGTGCCGGAGGAGTTAGTACTACCGGTACAGGCGGGCAAAGTTATGATGGGACAGGTACTACTACTTCAGCTTCAAATGGGAATGGAACAAATTTTGACGGCAGTACGTCTGCCGGCTCTGCCGGTACCAGAGGCGGTGGGGGTGGGGGTGGTACAAATAATGGTGCCGGAGGTGGAGGTGGAGCCGGAGGAGGATATGGTGGCGGTGGAGGTGGTGGAGGTGGAATGGAAGGAAGTGGAGGATCACTCGGAGGGGCTGGTGGAACCGGAGGAGATACAAATGTCAATGCAGGTGGAGGTGGTGGAGGTGGAGATGCTGCTAATGGCGGTGCAGCAGGTAATGCCGGCAGTGCAGGGTCTAATGGTGCCGGTGCTAGTCCTGGTCTCGGAGGTGCTGCAGGTTCAGGTACAACTGGTGGTCAAGGTGGAGGTGGTGGCAGTGATAGTGGAGGTGGGGCCGGAGGAGGAGGAAGATATGGCAGCTCAACTTTAAGCAGTCAAGTTTTTATGGGAAGTGGTGGAGGTGGAGGAGGAAGCGGAACTAGTACAGGTGGTGCAGGAGGAGCAGGTGGAGGAATAGTTATGATTTCAGCCAATAATTTCTCCATTGGAGCAAGCGCTGTTATTAGATCCAATGGCAGTGCAGGAGCAAGCGCTGCTACTGCACCCGGTGGAGGAGGAGCCGGGGGAAGTATTTTGCTTAACTCTACAACCAGCTTTACCATAAATGCCACTACTACTGCCACAGGAGGGGCTGGTGTAGCTCCAACCGGAGCATTAGCTGGTAGTGGAGCTGGTGGTGTAGGAAGAATAAATATTGGTAATTCATCTTCAGAAACCACTGTCAGTGATCCGGATTATGTAGTCCTATCTGCCGCTACCACAGCTCCTAATATCTATGGTATAGCATTATCTACTCTAACTGGTGGAACGACTGCCAATTACCAGTTAACTACAGGAGCTATAACTTCCATTGCCTCTGCTACAAATTACCAGATTAATTTAGGTACTGTTGCAGGAGCAGCCTCTGCCACATTTGGAGGAATTAATACAGGAGCATTAAGTGGTGCAGGAACTACATCATATGGATTAAATCTGGGTGCAAATACCTCAACAGCTACAACAAACTATGGAATAAATATAGGGGCAATATCAGGGGCAGGAACAAATAATTATGGACTTTTTGTAGGTTCTGTAACAGGTGCAACCAATAATGTTTCAGCTGTATTTAATGGGGGAAATGTAGGAATAGGTGCTTCCCTACCTAATGCTAAATTATCTATTCAGGGTAATGTAAATATAGGATACACTGGGGCAAATCAGCTTGGCCCATCTAATGGATTAGCTGTTTCTGGTAATGTAGGAATAGGAACAACCTCCCCTGCTTTCCAACTTCATGTAACAGGGAATGTTGGAATAGGAGGATCATTAACAGTTACTAATTTAGTATCTTGTAATTCAATAGATACTAATGCTTCAGGAGTTTTAGCTTGTGGAGCTGATGCAGGAGCACAGTTTGAAAGATTTACCACTGCAGGGTCAAATACCTACACCAAACCAACAGGAGCAACATTAGTCATTGTTGAGGCGTTTGGAGGAGGAGGAGGAGGAGGAGGAGGTGAAGGTGGTCTTGCTAGTGCTGATGCAGTCGGTGGAGGTGCTGGTGGAGGTGGAGCCCGTAATTGGAAACTCATGGATGCCACAACTGTTGGTTCAACAGAAACTGTAACTGTTGGTGCTGCAGGCACTGGTGGTAATGGAGGGACTGAGGCTGCTGGAATTAATGGTGTTGCAGGTGGAAATAGTAGCTTCGGCTCTCATCTTACAGCTTACGGTGGAGGTTTTGGTGAAAGGGGTATAAGTGGTGGAAGTGGTGGAGGTGGTGGTGGAGGTATCGGGTCAGCTGGAACTAATGGAAACGGTGGGAGTACCGGAGGGAATCCAGCAGGAGCTGCTGGTGGCAACCCTGGTGCTAATAATGACGGATATGGTGGAGCGGGTGGAGGAGGTTCCTCAACTGGTGGAGCTGGAGGTAACTCTGCATTCGGAGGTGGTGGGGCTGGCGCCGGAAGTACTGGTGCTGCTACCGGTGGTGCCGGCGGTTCATCTGTACATGGTTGTCCAGCTGGCGGAGGTGGCGGAGGTTTTCAATTCACCGGTGGTAATCAAAGAGCTGGCGGAGCAGGAGGTAATGCAGGTGCATCTACTGCCGGTGGCGGTGGAACTGCAGGCACAACTAATGGTGGTGCTGGTGGAGCAGGTACTGCAGGAGGAGCTAGCCAGAATGAGTATTGTGGCGATGGCGGAGGTGGCGGTGGTGGTGCCGATAACGAAAATGCTGGAGCAGGAGGAGCAGGAGGAGGACCGGGTGGAGGTGGAGGTGGCGGTGGTGGATCGCAGAATACAAACACTGGTGGAGCAGGTGGGGCTGGAGGTAAAGGTGAAGTTAGAATCTGGACAGTTACAGGTGGAGCTGGGGCTGATTTGGCAGAGGTGTACTTCTCTACTGATATGAGTTTGGAGGGTGGAGACGTGGTTGTTGCTGATCCGCAGTTTGAAAAGATTGGGTTTAAGAAAAGCACTGGAAAACCATATGATGGGATGATGTTAGGTATTGTTTCAACCAAACCTGGAATTGTATTAGCAGATGATTCAGTACCTGATCCTGGTAAACTTGCGAAGCCTGTTGATCTGGCTTTAGCAGGAAGAGTACCTGTGAAAGTAAGTACAGAGAATGGGCCGATTGCTGTTGGAGATTACCTGACTTCCTCCTCTACTCCAGGAGTGGCCATGAAGGCGACTAAAGCAGGACCAACAGTTGGTAAAGCACTCGAGTCTCTCGAGTGTCCTGAACTTGATTCAGGACCCACTTGTCAGAGCAAAATCATGACGTTTGTGAACCTCTCCTGGTATGATCCTGATACACTGCGGTCTGATCTTTCTGATATCAGTATCAATCTATTAGACGGCACCAGTTTTATCACTGCTCCTTCTAAACTATATAAAGTCTCTTCTTCTACTGTTGGCAACATTGATAGAGTTGGGGCTTTTGATCAGTTGGCTCTTGGAACATTGCAGGCAGGAGCAATCTCAACAGACAGCTTATCTGTTAACAATATAATAGTAGGAGGGCATGATTTAACTAAGATACTTACCTCTCTTGCTTCTTTGGATGAGATTGCCACGGACTCTGCGAGTCCTCGCAATGACGGAGAAGGATCCCCTTCCATCTCTAATCTCTCCAAACTCCTCTCATCAATATCCTTTGATTCTGATGGGAACTTAATAATACCTAACCTTAAAGTTGGATCATTAATTTTGGATTCATCAATTGCTTCTGCTTCGGCACAATTAACTAATACAGGTGATCAACTAGCCTTAAATTCTGATCCAAACTATACCTCTCCTGGCCCATCTACTACTACCTCTTCTAATACCTTCTATGATCTAGGAGGAAAAATAGCCTCAATTGAAGAACGACTTGCAGCTTTAGAAACAGTAATGGTTAACTCGAATACTGGTATACTGGCTAACTCGTTAATTAATGATGCAAGTTCATCAGCATCAGAATCCAGTCAACTAGCTGACCAGTCAACCAGTCAACCAGATGCCACAGATTCTGCAATTTTAGCTTCTGATACTAACGAACAACCAATAACGAACAACGATCTAAATCTAACTCCCCCAGACATCCTGCTTAATGCTTCAGGTTCAGCTATTATTGCTAATTTAGAAGTTACATCAGAGGCAACATTTTCTGGAATGTTAACAGCATATAAATTAGATGTTCAAGATAGTTTAAGAGTATTTGGAGAAGCTATCTTGCCTGCCACAACCATTGCAGGGCAACTGGTTGTGGATGGAACACTATCAATAGAAAATGGATCTGAAATTAATGTAATAGGTACACTATATCTTCAGAAATCATCTCTGGCAGATAAATTAGATATATTTAATGGGAAAGTAACTATAGATAATGAAGGTAATTTAATATCTCAAGGCACGATTACTGCTCAAGAAATTAAAACAAACAAGCTAACAATTTCCAGCCAGCCAATAGCCAGCTCTTCAGCCACGTTAGCTACTTCAATAGGTTCCGACACTATTTCTGCCAATGAAACTAAAACTACTATTATAAGTAGTGAGGTATCTGACTCCTCAAAAGTATTTATTACCACTACTACCAACACTGATAAAGTCTTATCAGTTACTAATATTAAAAATGAAGAGAGCTTTGATGTAGAGATATTAACTCCATCACTGGTTGACATTAACTTTAACTGGTGGATAGTACAGACAGAGTAATCGTTATTCGTCATTCGTTATTCGTTAACGACAAACGATAAACGAACAACGATATACGTTGTTTATATACCTACATTATTATATTAATAAAACTGACCAATAGTTTTATAGATTGATATACTTAATACTAGTTGCAATCAAGCTTGAATTTAATCTATTGTTAACATAGGGATAAATACTATGGAAGAAGTAGAAACTTTCAGCAAAAAAATTTTAGACAGTTATTTTGGATTAATATTTAAAACAAGCGTACTTATCGTTTTACTCTCCACCTTATTTTTATTTGCAAATCTGACAACAGAATTTTTTGACACTCCTAAGTTTATTGTTCTTTTAGTATTTACAGGAGTACTTCTTGTAACTCTCACTTTAAGATATACCTTTATGAATAAGGTAGTCTTTATCAGAACTCCTTTGGATCTACCGTTACTTCTACTTTTAGTTGTTGCAATAGTTTCAACTGCTCTTTCATCTGCACCGTATATTTCTTTATTAGGAAATCAGCTAAAAGTTGCCTCCTCTTTAGTAGGTTTAATCACCTATATCCTATTTTATTTTGTATTAACTAATGGGTTTAAGTCTTTAAAAGAAATAAAAGGAATTAATAATATACTACTCATGGCTGGTACTGCTCTTGGCGCTTATTCTCTACTAAGCTTTTTTGGAATTTCAATTTTACCTGCACCCTGGACTGGTGTTTCTTTTACCTCAACCGGTTCATCTTTTTCTACCACTGCTGTTTTAGCATTACTCGTTCCTTTAGCTACTTCTCAAATAATCTCTTCATCAAACATAGTATCAAAGTCATTAAACGCTTTATACCTAACCGTATTTGGGGTTACAATTGTATTAATTGGAAGCTGGGCTAGCTGGATTGGCGCAGGAGCAGGATTTTTATTAGTTCTTTTTGTTTCAGGAACTATAAAAGATTTAAGTAATTTAACTGAATTAAAACCCATTAATCTATTAACACTCGTAACTCCTGTCGTAATTACTGTTTTAGCTTTATTCTTAAGCTTTATGCCTCCTGTAGGAGGAGCTTCTAATCCCATTTACACACAATACAAAAATTTCCCAAGAGAAATTCAACTTCCTATTGTTTCTTCCTGGAAAATAGCTATTTCAGCTTTCAGAGACTCTCCTTTCTGGGGAACTGGCCCTTCAACTTTTCTTTTTAATTTTACAAATTACAAACCAGTTGAGTTTAATCAAGCAAAATTTTGGAATCTAAGATTTGATTCTGCATTCAATACTTATATGGAGGTGTTGGCAACATTGGGTGGAGTTGGGCTACTCGCTTTACTTTCCTTAACAGCCATGTTTATTTCATCAGCATATTCGTCACTTAGAACAACGAACAACGAACAACGAACTGCTCTAGCAATATCTGGAGTAGTATTTTTTATCATAATATCTTTGCATTCTGCAACACTAGCTCTTTGGGTAGTTGGCTTATTTATATTGGCCAGTTTCTTTGTAGTCAGATTATTAGAAAATCCTTCTTCAAATGAATTCTCAAACAAGAATATGAGACAAATACTATCCAGCGTTATTTCCAACAGATCTCAGACTGAAACTATCAGAATCGAGGCTCTTCCTTCTATTCTCTTAACTGTATTTGCAGCATTAGTTTTGGGGGCATTTTTCTTTGGAGGAAAATTCGTCCTTGCTGATTATCATCACAGATTAGCTTTAAATGCTGTGTCAAAAAACAATGGATTACTCGCATATAATGAATTGGTTATAGCGGAAAAACTAAACTCTGTAAATGATTTATACAGAACTGATTTAGCTCAGATCAATTTTGCCCTTGCAAATAGCATAGCTTCAGCAAAAGGACCGACGGAAAGCTCACCCAGCGGATCTTTAACTGATCAAGATAAACAAAACATTCAGGTTTTACTGCAACAATCTATCAACGAAGGAAAAACAGCTACAATATTAAATCCTAAATCAGCTATAAACTGGGAAATATTAGCTCTGCTTTATAGACAAGTAGCTGGAGTTGCACAAAACGCTTTACTCTTTTCTCTTGATGCATACGGCAAAGCTATATTCCAAGATCCTTTCAATCCACAACTTAGGTTAAACGTTGGCGGAACTTATTATGCTGTTAAAGCATATGACTTAGCTATCCGATTCTTCACAGATTCTATTAACTTAAAACCTGATTTTGCTAACGGATATTACAACTTATCAGTTGCGCTAAGAGACAAAGGCGATATGCCTTCTGCTTTGCAGGCTGCTGAGAAAGTAGTAGAGCTAGTTGATAAAAACAGTTCTGATTATAAAATAGCTACAGATTATTTGGCTGATCTTAAAACTAAGGCTGGTGTACCATCAGAACCTCCTGCTGCAACTACCTCTGGTGCTCTGCAGGATGAGAAACTGCCAAAAATTACTGATTTAGGAAAGCCTGAGAAAATATCTACTCCTGCAGCTA
>MGAR01000024.1:10394-10568 GCA_001789805.1 Candidatus Roizmanbacteria bacterium RIFCSPLOWO2_01_FULL_41_22 | reverse complement strand
CTTGCGGATTGATCACGCCCTTTAAGACCTGATTAATAAATTTTACGGTAATCTGATTTTTGTAGTGTCCGCGTGCTTTTAAAGCTCCTTTGATCGCTCGATCTTCACAAACCGGATCAACGTCAATAAACGAGCCAACGGCCGTCACTCCTTGTTTGATCATCAACTCAAGCG
>MGAR01000024.1:0-10373 GCA_001789805.1 Candidatus Roizmanbacteria bacterium RIFCSPLOWO2_01_FULL_41_22 | reverse complement strand
ATTGGTCGACTGAGGCGTTTTTCAGTTCGTCAACAATATCCCATTTTTCCTCAAGAGTGTGCTTTCGGTAGACATCTAGTTTATCAGGGTTAATGGTGAAAGCGCGGTCGGCATGGACGTGGGCATTGACCCAACCACCTTTTTTTTTAATTTCGTTTTGCAGAAGTTTTGAGAAATTCCAGACAGATGGTTGGTTTTTGCTCATAAAAAATTGAAAAAACGGATAATGTTTTGCAATATATTCTCACTTTCTTAAAGAAAATGCAACTTGCCCTTTCTCCTAAAAAATATTAGAATAAACACGATTGATATGAAACAAACTATTGTTTTGATAACCGGCGGATCGTGTTCAGGTAAGTCGGAGATGACCACTTTTTTCCGGAATGCTTTGGTTGTTGATATGGACAGATTCTATAAAAAACTTACTGATATTCCCAAAGACAAGGACGGAAATCTGAATTTTGACACACCTGAGGCCGTGGATATTGCCGAGTGTGCCCAAGCTGTAAAAATGCTTATGAAAACCGGCTCGGTTAAAATGCCTCTTTATGACATGAAAAAAAACGATCGCGTCGGTTGGGAGACAATAAAGGTAAAAAAAACCGACAAATTTATAATCGTTGAGGGCTTATTTGCTTTTTATGAGCCGCTTCGCAGTTTGGGCGATATTAAAATATTTTTAAACACACCGGCTGAGATGCGGATTGCCCGGAGGATGCTTCGCGACATCAAACGAAAGGGTAATCTTAATTATGAAGACACCTTAAAGGCGTTTATTGCTGCTGAAAGGGGCTATAAAAAATATGTCCAGACCATGCATCAATATGCCGATGTGACAATCCCGTTTAGCTTTAATCCACTGCAGTTGAATCAGTAGCAAGTAGAAAGTAGTTAGAAGAGAGAACGGGAATTTACAATTTTCAATAACTAATTATCAATCAATGATCAATATTTCAATTTGAAAATTGACACTTGAAGCTTGATTGAAAATTGTCAATTGATAATTGAAAATTGCACATCATGACCAAGCAAAAAGGGTTTTCTAATAAAGAAGTTGCCGAGCTTCTGCGTAATGTCGCCACTACTTATCTTTTGCAAAGTAAGGCCCCAATTAACCGTTTTCGGATCATGGCTTATGAAAACGCGGCCAGCACCGCGGAACATCTCACCCGCGAGCTGAAAGACATCTGGGAAGAGGGAAAACTGCGCGAAGTGCCAACTATCGGCGAGTCGATTGCGGCCAATCTTGAAGAGCTTTTTAAGACGGGCAGATCAAGTTATTTTGAAAAAATACTCAAGCGGGTTCCTTCCTCAGTCTTTGTGTTGATGAAGATACCCGGTATGGGGCCGAAAAAATCCTATCGGCTAGTAAAAGAATTCCACCTCAACAATCCTAATACCGCCATTGCCGATTTGAAAAAAATCGCCAAAGCCGGGAAAATAGCTGTTTTAGAAAATTTTGGTGAAAAATCACAGAGCGACATCATTGAATCAATAGAACGTTATGAAGCCCACAAACACCGTGATGATCGTATGCCTTTGCCTTATGCGCATGCGCTAGCTGAAAAGATCATTAGATATCTACTGGAGCATCCGCGAGTAAAACGAGTTGATGCGCTGGGCTCTTTGCGAAGAAAAGTGGCGACAGTTGGCGATATTGACTTGGCAGCGGTAGTTAAAGAAAAATATGTCAAAGAGGTGATTGAGTATTTTACCCGTTATTCCGGAAAAATCGCCGTAGATAATGCGGGTCGTAAAAAAGCCTCAATCATTGTTTCACCTAATATTCAGGTAGATCTGCGCTTGCAAAAAGCAGCCAGCTACGGCTCGATGCTACAGTACTTTACCGGCAGTAAGGCGCACAACATCAACTTACGGGAGTATGCTCTGAAGAAAGGATTGTCGCTGTCGGAATACGGGATAAGAAAACTTAAAGATCAAAACTCAAAGATCAAAAATATAGAAAAACAAAAAAACATAAAAACATTCAGCGACGAAAAAACGTTTTATCATTATTTGGGGCTTCAGTATATACCTCCTGAATTACGTGAAGGGACAGATGAAATCATCAAGGCGTCAAAAAATCAAATTCCAAAATTATTGTCAATTGGCGACGTGAAAGGTGATCTGCACATCCATTCGTCATACGACCTTAAACCGTCTCATGATTTTGGCCAAAACACATACCTGGAGATTGTAAAAAAAGGATTCAGTCTTGGTTATAAGTATGTCGGGTTTACCGACCATAATCCGAAAATTACTGGTCTAAACAGCAAAGAGGTGGTGGCTGTTATGAAGAAGCGTAAAGACTATATTGATAAAGTTTTTTCAACTCATCCAAAACGCAGTTGTCAATACTTCATCGGACTAGAAGTGGACATTTTACCAGACGGTTTGCTTGCCTTACCAGAAAAAGCATTTGCGTATGTCGATTTTTTAATCGCCGCAGTGCATAGTTCATTTGGTTTAAATCAGAAGACAATGACCAAAAGGGTTTTGCGGGCAATGTCCTATCCCAAAGTGAAGATTTTAGGCCATCCAACTGGTAGGTTACTTGGAAAAAGAGAGGGGTATGAGTTAAACTGGGCGGAGATTTTTTCATTCGCCGTTCAAAATGATATTGCGCTTGAGATCAACTCCTGGCCCCAAAGACTGGATCTACCTGATGCGTTAGTCAGGGAGGGCGTCCGCTACGGCGTAAAATATGCTATCAACTCCGACGCTCATCGCTGCCGCGACATGGACGGATTATATTATGGTGTTTCGGTGGCGCGGCGTGGCTGGCTTGAAAAAGAAAGCGTGGTCAATACTTGGAGTTATCAAAAAATGAAAAGCTGGATAGCAAATTAGAAAATGGGAAAATTAAATTACAAAATCAATCAATCAATCATTGACAATTATTTTCCTCTCAGCTAATATTGGGACAATTTATGGTTGATCTTTCCGTTGATTTAGCCGGAATTACCTTAAAAAATCCGCTTATTCTTGCTTCAGGTATCATGGGCGTCAGCGCCTCTTCTTTAAAATATGTCGAAGAAAACGGCGCCGGTGCTGTCACATTAAAATCCATTGGTCCCAAAGACCGGGAAGGCCATCATAATCCAACGGTATTTGCCTGGGGGGAGGGCGTGGCCAACAGTGTCGGGCTTTCCAATCCTGGGGTCGAGGTAGCACTTGCGATGATCAAAGAGTCGATGGACAGGCTAAGCGTTCCACTTATTGTCAGCATATTTGCCGACAAAGCAGAAAATTTTGTCCGCGTTGCTGATAAAATCATGCCGCTTAAGCCGCTGGTGATTGAGGTGAATCTATCCTGTCCCAATACCGAGGATGAGTTTGGCAAGATGTTTTCTTTGGATCTGGGGGCGGCCGAGCGGGTGGTGTCGATGGTGCGCACAGTCTGTGACCGCAGTACTAAAATATTTGCGAAACTCACTCCAGAGGCGACTGATTTCACCACCATTGGTAAAGCCGTGGAAAATGCCGGGGCTGATGGCATCACCGCCATCAACACGGTACTAAGCTCGATTATTGATCCTTATATGGGCTGTCCGATCCTAAATAATAAGATTGGCGGTATTTCGGGTAGGGCGATCAAACCGGTGGGCATTGAGGCCGTCTACAATCTGTATAAAACAGTCAAAGTGCCGATTATCGGCACCGGCGGGATCACCACTGGAGAGGACGCGATAGAGTATATTATGGCCGGGGCGACGGCTTTAGGCGTTGGTTCAGCTATCTACTATCGGGGCATTGACGTTTTTCAAAAAATCGCCAAAGAGATGAAAGATTTTATGGAAAAAATGGGGTATAAAACTATAACCGAGATGAGGGGAATGGCACATAGAAGTTAGTAGTAAGTAGCAAGAAAGAAACATAAATTCAAAATTCAAACATCAATTCAATAACAAAATTCAAATTGTCAAAAAATAATTAAAAGTTTTAGATTTTGAGCTTGAATTGTGATTTGAGCTTTGTCATTTGAATTTTAAATACTTTATGCGTTACGATAAACCGAAAGTAGTTTCGATTAAAAAAATTATTGAGGAAAACAGCCGCGTCAAGTCTTTCCTTTTTGATCTGGAGATTCAGGCCAAGCCTGGGCAGTTTGTGATGGTCTGGATCCCAGGTTACGATGAAAAGCCGTTTGGCGTGATTTTAAAAGATGGGGCGGGCTTGATGATTACGGTGGCGGCTGTTGGCCGGTCGACCAAGGCACTTCACCAGATGAAGGCGGGCAATCTGATTGGCATCCGGGGAGCATACGGCAGCCATTTTCATCTGCCATCAGAAGCTAAGTCAATTGCCCTGGTAGCCGGCGGCTATGGTATGGTACCTCTAGCTTATTTAGCTCAGGAGGCGCGAAAAAAGAATATTAATGTTGAACTTTTCTTGGGAGCGCGTACCCAAAAAGAACTGTTATTTGCCAGTTGGATGAAAGAGATTGGCGTTAAGCTCCATTTATCAACCGATGACGGCAGTGTGGGGCACCATGGTTTTGTCACCGAGCCGTTTGCCGAGTATGTCAAAAATAAGCAAACAGATCAGGTCTATGTGGTGGGCCCGGAGATCATGGAGTATAAAGTGGCACAGATCTGCTATAAAAAGCAGGTTCCTTTTGAGGTCTCGGTAGAGCGCTATATGAAATGCGGACTGGGGATCTGCGGACAGTGCTGTGTCGATAACACCGGCTGGCGGATGTGTGTTGAAGGGCCTATCATAAACGGAGAAGATTTAAAAAAAATTATCGAGTTTGGCAAGTATCACCGAACAGCCTCAGGAAAAGTCGAATATTTTCCTTGGGTGAAAAAAACAAAAAATTGATTTAAGATTTAAGAACGGTCAGATATATGTTCAGATGTTACAAGTTACATGTTACAAGTTAAACGATGAAAATCATCCATTTTGACGTTGATTATCACATCAACCAATATTTACGTGACCAAAAATATTCCTTCTCTCTCCAAGATATTCCCGAAAAAGAAAAATTAGCTTTAGCCCAGGCAGAGGCGATCACTCTCAAAAGCAACTCGCATGCGACTAATTCAACACTCTCGTTATTTTCTCATCTGCAGCTAATTGTCACCCGGACTGTGGGTATTGACCATATTGCTCTTGAGGAATGCAAAAAGAGGCGGATTGCCGTTTATCACGTGGTTGATTACGGCGCCTTCAATATCGCCGAACAGGTGTTTGCTTTGCTTTTGGCAGGCACCAGGCATATTGTCGATTCGCAGCGGGAAGTGAAACTGGGCAGATTTTCTTATCATAATTATTTAAGCTTTACTTTGAAAGATAAGACGCTGGGAGTGGTTGGCACCGGTCGGATCGGCCTTGAGGTAGTCAAATTAGCCAAAGCTTTTGGCATGAAAATTATTGCTTACGATATCTATCAAAATACCAAAGCAGCAGCGGAACTGGGCTATCGGTACGTGGCCTTGGATGAGCTTTTAGCGCAAAGTGACGTCATCACTCTTCATGCACCGGCGATGAAAGAGACCAAGCACCTGATCAACGTGTCGGCGATTGGAAAGATGAAAAAAGGGGTAGTCCTCATCAACACGGCCCGCGGCGCATTGATTGACACGGCAGCTCTTATCAAAAACATCAAGAAATTCCGCTTTGTTGGCCTGGATGTGCTGGAAGATGAGGCGGGATTTGACAAAAATCATCCGCTTTTGAAAAGCGAAAACGTCATTATCACGCCGCATATTGCTTTTTTTACCGATGCCTCGGTACAAACAATCGCCCAAGAAACATATCGTTGTATAGAGAATTTTGAGAAGGGGAGTAGAGAAGGGAGAGCAGGATAATTTGCTGTAGATTATGACTAAACTAAAAGCCAGTATTTTTATTGATGGAGCCAATGTTTTTTATACTCAAAAACATCTAGGATGGAACGTTGACTGGAAAAGAGTTACTCAGTTATTATCCAAAGAGTTTAACTTGATTGAAACTCGTTATTATACCGGCATAAAGAATCATGATGAGAAAATGAAGAAATTTCTTTCGAGTTTGCGTAAAATAGGTATAAAAACAGTTACCAAACCTTTGAAACTATTAAAAGACAAACACGGTGGATTTCTTTATAAGTCAAATTGTGACGTGGAGATGGCGGTAGATATCCTTTTGGATGTAAATAGCTTTGACGTATTAGTTTTATTTTCCGGCGACTCGGATTTTGTTCATTTGATTAATATTTTACAAAAACAATTTCAAAAGAAAGTCGTCGTTTATTCAACACGAAAAACAGTTGCTTGGGAACTGAAGTTGACAGCAGATAAGTATTATTTTTTGGAAGATATAAAGGCGACAATTAAGCGCTAAAAAAACCCGCCGATTGCTCGGCGGTACTGTAAAACAAATTAACTATAACAAAGAGCAATAACAGTGTCAATATTGTTAACTATATCAAACTATACCAAATATATTAATTTGAAGCTGTATTGCCAATTTTGAGAAGGGAAGTAAAGAAGGAAGAGTGGTCTGGTATACTGTTTTCAATGTTAAGTTATTAATTATTAATTTTAAATTACTATGGACACCAATGTAGTGGGTCTTTTGAAAAAAGTCGGCGGCATTATCACCGACAGTCATATTGTTTACACCTCCGGTAAGCACGGAAGCGTGTATTTAAATAAAGATGCGATATATCCCCATGCGACGGAAACCGCAAAAGTGGGCAAGATGTTTGCTGAAAAATTTAAAGATCTGGATATTGATGTAGTGGTGGCGCCGGCAATCGGGGGTACATTGCTTTCCCAATGGACGGCTTTTTATTTGTCAGAAATTAAAGGAAAGGAAGTGTTGGGAGTTTATACGGAAAAAGACAAGGGCACGTTGGCTGGGGCGGCGGAAAGCGCTCAGATTTTTTGTCGAGGTTATGACAAGTTTGTTATTGGTAAAAAAGTGCTGGTTTTGGAAGACCTAGTGACAACTGGTATGTCGGTTAAAAAAACAGTTGAGACAGTCCGCAAAACCGGCGGGGAGGTTTTGGCAGTGGGAGTGATGTTCAATCGTGTACCTGACAAGATCAATTCGGATTTTATCGGGGCGCCGTTTTATGCTCTGGCTAATTTTCCCGCCCAGGCGTTTGATGAGGCTGTTTGTCCTTTATGTAAAAAAGGGGTACCGATCAACACCTTAGTCGGTCACGGCAAGCAGTACTTGCAGAAGAAAGGGCTGTTATGATGTGGTAAAATATTAGTCTATGTACAACTGGTCGGTAGACGAAAAATATTTAAAAAAATTTCCGGAAAAATACAAGCTTTGGAAGTTGGAACAGACCATTTCTTATGGTCTGGACGGTAAAAAATTAGCTAAAAAAGAAGTCATCGCCAACTGGAGTTATTTGAAAAGAAGACTTGATCCCAGGCGACGGAAATTACTAGAATTTTTTTTATGGCCAAAACAATTTTAAATATGTTATACTAAATACATGACAAAACGAGTATTTCCTTATATCACTATCAATACAGATGTCCGTTTTGATAAGCCAGTTATTGAAGGTACTCGAGTACCGGTTGAGCTTATTGTGGGTAAAATAGCCGGAGAGACGACCATTACTGAGGTCATGCAAGAATATGACCTTACTCGAGAGCAAGTATTAGCAGCTCTTCAGTATGCTGCTCACTTGGTTTCTACTGAAGATATGGCTATCGTATGAAAGTCCTCATTGATGAAGATCTTCATAGATCGTTAGGGTCTGTTTTATCTTCACTAGGTTTTATTGTGTTAGATATACGAGATGAGGCCTTACGGGGCTCCTCTGATGAGAGAGTCTATGAGTATGCCCAAAAACAAAAGGCAGTATTATTTTCTGCGGATTTAGGATTTTCCAATATTTTACAGTTTCCTCTTGGAGCCCATTACGGTATTGTAGTATTGAGATTCCCTAATGAAATGAGTACTAAAACAATTAATAACTTAGTTAAAAAATTATTAGAGAAATTACATACGGAAGACTATCAAGGTAACTGTATTATCCTTTCACCAGGGCGGATACGTATAAGAAGGAATAAAGATAGGATATTAGTTTAGCTAGATAAATTCTATGCTCTACAAAGTCGGCGTGTATGGGTCGGCGGTGAAGGAAAAAGACACAGTGATTGCCAAAGCGAAAGCATTGGGGCAAGCACTAGGAAGACGCCAAGATATCATTATTATCAACGGCGCCTGTACCGGTTTACCTTATATAGCTTCTTACGAAGCCGCCAAAGCCGGCAGGGAAGTGTGGGGATTTTCGCCGGAGCTTGATCTGGAGAACCAAAAGCGGTTTACACCCAATGAAGACATTTCCATTTATACCAAACTGGTCTACGTACCCAAAGACTTCCTGTTTGCTGGCAACCCAATGGCACGTAAAAAATACCGCAACGTCATCTCCACTGCCAGTTGTGACGCTGGCATCATCATCAGCGGTCGCTGGGGGACGATGAACGAGTTTACCAATCTATTTGATATGGGAAAAGTAATCGGCGTTCTCACCGGAACTGGCGGGATCGCTGATGAACTGGAGTTGTTAAATCAAAAAGTCCACAAACCTGGAAAAGCGATCGTTTATTTCTCCCGCGATCCGAAAGAGCTTGTCAAACTGGTGATAGGGGAGGTTGAAAAGCGTAAATCTGCTAACAAGATTAATCGAGAGAAGTTATTGAGAGATCTAGAAATAGTTCGCTCTTTTAAGGGTAAAAATAAGATCAGTCTTTCTCAATTTATCATTGAGGATAGACAAAGACACTAACTTAAGCAAATTATTAGTTTATTTTTTTATGACCTTTCAGGAAAAATTAGACAAAATTACTAAGAAAAATAATTCTCTTCTCTGTGTCGGGTTGGATACCGATCTGAAAAAAATTCTAACTCATCTACAGGGCAGGGAGAATGCCCAGTTTGAGTTCAATCGGGCGATTATTGACGCCACCCATGATCTGGTCTGCGCCTACAAACCCAACTCGGCTTTTTATGAGGCCGACGGACAGGAAGGGATCAAGCAATTAAAACTGACCTGCGATTATCTGCGCCAAAAACATCCGGAAATCGTGATTGTCATTGACGCCAAAAGAGGCGACATTGGCAACACTAACGAAGGATATGTGCGGTATGTGTTTGATTATCTGGGAAGCGATGCGATCACTATCCATCCGTATCTGGGGCAGGAGGCAATCAAGCCTTTTTTGGCTAGACCCGAGAAAGGGGCGATTATTTTATGCCAAACGTCCAATCCAGGGGCGGGCGAGTTTCAGAATTTAAAGGTAAATGGAAAAGAGCTGTATAAAATTGTGGCCGAAAATGTGGCCAGAGACTGGAACACCAACGGCAACTGTCTATTGGTCGTCAGCGCCACTTATCCAAAAGAAGTGGCTGAGGTGCGCAAGATCGCCGGCGAGATGACATTTTTAGTGCCGGGGATTGGCGCTCAGGGAGGGAACGTGGAGCAGACGGTCAAAGCCGGATTAAATGCCAAAAAAACGGGAATGATCATCAATGCCGGCCGCTCGATCATCTACGCTTCGCAAGGGGCGGATTTTGCGAAAAAGGCAAGAGAAGAGACGGAAAAATTAAAGGACGAGATAAATAAATATCGGTAACTGTTGTAGAAAATATAATTTATGAGGGGGATACCAATTGACTAAGTATTTTTTTAACATCTTGGTTAGGAAACTCTTTCTCCATTTCTTTGATCAGTTCATGAGTTTTTCTATCCACCATCTCATCAACTGATTTTTGCAGTTCTGCCTGTTGTTGTTTATCTAACGACGCTGGAAAATCATCAACCATTTTTTTGAGTTGCTTGATAAGGTCAGTTTTTTGATGTTTAACCGCAAAATTGACTACGCAGAGCAATGTTTGTAGAAACATTTCTAGCTGAATGACAGTTAAGGCGATTTTTTTATTTCGATTATCTAGATCCATTAGTTTTTGAAATGTTTATAACTTAATTCTTTTGAATAAGTTCTAATCCCTTATGAAGTAGCTTCGAACCAGCATATATACCTAAACCCACTTCAGCCGCATGAGGAGCACCCATAATAGAAATCATTCCTCCCAACACCTGAAATAGATCCGTCATAACCTGTGCGTCTGGAAGTTGAGCATTATCGATTTGTTTTGCATCGAAAATAATATCAGGTGCAACTATTCTAGCAAAACTTTTGACCGCTTTTAATACTTTTTGTTCTGTAGTTGGTGATGTTTCTGTGCCTTCTATAGGAGCTTCTGGTCATGGTGCAGTCATATGTAAAGAATGTTACTTTATTGAATTTGAAAAGTCAAGCTGTAGTCTTATCCAATCAATAATCGGACTGAAAACAGCCCGATTGCTCTTTGAAAAATCGGAGTGAATGAGGACGACCAAATCTGTGATAATCAGC
>MGAR01000023.1 GCA_001789805.1 Candidatus Roizmanbacteria bacterium RIFCSPLOWO2_01_FULL_41_22 | reverse complement strand
AATCCGCAATACTAAAGTGCCAGTCG
Source organism: Candidatus Roizmanbacteria bacterium RIFCSPLOWO2_01_FULL_41_22 (assembly GCA_001789805.1). Lineage (GTDB taxonomy): Bacteria > Patescibacteriota > Microgenomatia > UBA1406 > GWC2-37-13 > 2-01-FULL-41-22. The sequence continues at coordinate 24,814 of MGAR01000023.1, read as the reverse complement.
CCGCTTCATCGGGATTTTGAATATTGGTATTGACCATAAAACCACCTAGGTTTGCTACTCTGGTCAAAATTGCTTTTTTGGTAATTTCCACATTTTTGACCAGTAAAGAAACGCTTGATTCCTGAATTACCATGCGCTCTTGTTGACTTATGGGTTGACTTGGCCCCCCTCCTCCCACCCCCATAAAATTGGACTTTGCTAGAGATGGTGCTTCGATGACATCAGCGCTATAACCTCTGTCCATCATCACGCCGCCACTTAAAGGAGTAGCCAATCGATAGGCAAAATTGTCTCTAAATACAAAATAAGCCACCAAAAGAAATAAAAATACGACGAGTTTGTGAGTTTTGATCCAATCAATAATTCGCCCCATAATTTAACTCTAGCAGTTGGGTATATAAAATCAAGAGGATAAAATAGAGCCGGAAAGTGTTATTATTCAGTAAATTTAACTGAAACAATCTTGACCGGATCAACCGGCTTTGACGGCTCACCCGAGCCACTGGCAATTACTTCAGCTTGGGCAATCTTGTCTACGGTTTCCATGCCAGCAACAACCTTGCCGAATATGACGTAATTTTTTGGTAGTGGTTGATCGCCATGCATGATAAAAAACTGGCTGCCGTTGGTGTTGTGTCCGGCGTTGGCCATCGCCACAGTGCCGCGGGTATAATCTCCCTCAAATGGCTCATCGGCAAACTGATAGCCGGGGCCACCGGCACCTGTGCCGGTCGGATCACCGCCCTGAATCATAAATCCGCGGATCACCCGATGGAAAATTACTCCGTCATAAAAACCCTGTTTTGCCAGATAAATAAAATTATTGACAGTTTTGGGAGTTTGTTTAGCATTTAATTCAATACTGATCTCGCCAGCGGTCGTTGATAAAACAGCGGTGTAAGTTTTATTCTGATCGATTTCCATGGTGGGTGGCGACAGGGTTTTTTGTTGAGGCAGTTGAGGCATAGGTGTGATTGTAGATTGATTATTTTTAATATTAACCGGTTTATTGTCTCCACTTAGATTCAGCTGACTGCTTTCTTGATCAGCGGTTGCCTTTTGCGAAGAATCTGTTTGTTTTGCAATATAGAAAACACCGGCTGCAATTAGAATGACGATGGAAAGAATAATCAGATAAGCTTCCAGTTTCATATTCTGCTTTCCAACTTTTTGACTCTTCAATCATACCATAAGTACTGTCTATTATTTTGAGAGATCACCACGACTCAGTGGGATCGGGCTGATCTGACTCCAGAAAACGAGACCTGGCGCTTTCATACCGCCGACCGAAGATAAATCGGCGTCTGGCGTTGGTGATATACAGCCGCTTTTTGGCGCGAGTTATCCCGACATAAAAAAGCCGTCTTTCTTCCTCAAGTTGATAAATATCTTCGCTTGAACGAGAATGCGGCAGTATCCCTTCCTCCACCCCGACAATAAATACATCTTCAAACTCCAGACCCTTGCAGGCGTGTAAAGTCATCAGACGCACACTGTCTTCTTTGTTTTTCTTTTCACCTTCAAAATACTCCGATTCCACCAGCGCCACTTGCTCCAAAAACTCCGGCAGCGAGAGAAAATTGATCGCTACTGATTTCAGTTCTTTAATGTTTTCCAGTCTCGTATAATCTTCGGGAATATCGGCGTTGTAAGTGTCCAAATAACCTGTTTGTAAAAATACTTTGTCCATTAACTCAACAGTAGTCAATGTTGAGGCGTTTTGATGAATCTCATCATACAACGCCTTAAACTGTTGCCAACGCCTTTTCCCCAGTTTCTTAACGCGCTCGGTCGCCACTGTATCATGAGGATTAACAAACAAACGCAAATATGAAAGTACGTCTTTTATCTCTCGGCGTTCATAAAAACGGATACCGCCAATTAGGGTGTAGGGAATCCCGATGTGCAGAAACGCCTCTTCAATCACCCGCGACTGGGCATTGGTGCGATACAATACTGCAATTGTCGCATACGAACCCGCTCTTGCTTCAAGCTCTTCTATCTTATTGGCTACATATAGCGCCTCCTCCTCTTCGTTTTCTGCCGTATAATAGATCACCTCATCACCGGGTAAATTATTGGTAAAAAGTTCAAGCACCGGATGAAGTTCATTTTTGGAAATCACTTGAAAGGCAAAATCCAGGATGGTTTGGGTTGAGCGGTAATTTTCTTCTAGGTTGATCATTTTGGCTTTTGGGAAATCGCCACTGAATTTTTCCAAATTGCGGATGTCTGCCCCGCGCCAGGAATAAATACTTTGGGAAAAATCACCTACCACCGTGACGTTTTGCTGTTTTTGTCCTAATAATCGGGTGAGGGCATACTGGGCAAAGTTGGTGTCCTGAAACTCGTCAACCAACAGATAACGATATTTTTCCTGATATTTTTCCAAAACCGGACGATTATTGGTTAGAAGCTGGACCGTTTTCATAATCAGATCGTCAAAATCCAACGCCCGATTTTTAGTCAGCTGTTTTTGATACTGATAATAGACGTCGGCCACCTGAGCTGCCCCATGATATGAATAATAATTGATATACTTGTCAGGCGTAATTAGACGGTTTTTGGCATCAGAAATTCGGTTTAAGAAATACGACGGGGTGTATTTTTTCGTTCCCAGATTTTTTAAGATGGGCTTCAGAAGGTCTTCCTGATCATCTGTGTTATATATTAAAAAATTATGGTCAACGCCTTCCTGGACTCCGTCGCGGCGAAGAAGCATGCTGCAAAAAGAGTGAAAAGTGCCAACATATCCCAATTTACCGATCTTTTGGCCAGTAAATTTTTCTATCCTTGACTTCATTTCCTTGGCGGCTTTGTTAGTGAAAGTAATCATCACGATGCTACCAGCCGATACGCCTGAGTTTAAAATAAGATGCAGCACCTTTTGCACCAATACCCGAGTTTTACCTGATCCGGCGCCAGCCAAAATAATCGAAGGGCCATTATTATACTTTACTGCTTCCAGCTGTTTACTATTTAAGTTATTGAATAAATCACTTTTCATAACTATAATAAATACAGACTCAAAACGTAAAACTCAAATCTCAAAACCACAACTAAAAACTGATAATCTTATTAACTTTTACAGATTTAACATTTGAGTTTTGAAATTTAATTTTTTTATGAAATATCTTATTGCTAACTTCAAAGCCAATTTAAATCACTTGGACATCATCAACTGGCTGGAGATCTTCGTCCCAGAAACACAAAAGAATACTCAAATTCAGCAAAAATTGCAATCGGGTGAAATTAAGGTAGTGGTCTGTCCGCCTTTTTCTTTTTTACTGCCACTTAAGAAAAAAATTTCTGGACTTACCGGCGTGGTTTGTGGAGCACAGGACATCTCGCGGTTTGATAATGGTCGTTATACCGGCGAAGTAACTGCCCAATCACTCCAGGGCGTTGTCGAATATGCAATCATCGGCCATAGTGAAAGAAGAAGTAGTTTTAGCGAAACTGAGTCCGACATCAGTCAGAAACTGCACTTTTGCCGGCAGTATCAGATTAAGCCGATTTTGTGTATTAGAGGGAAAGAAGATAAAATTGACCCCGACACCCCAATTGTCTGTTATGAACCGCCGCAGTCGATTGGTACCGGTGATAACTTATCTCTAGATGAAACATTAAAGACAAAAAAACAGTTGCCTCTTACCCCAAAACAGCTTTTCTTTTACGGAGGCAGTGTGAACGCTCATGATATCCATCAATATCGGGCCAATCCGGAAATTGCCGGCTTTTTAATCGGCACTGCCTCTGTCAGTCCGACAGATTTTCTGGCGCTACTGAATGCGGTTTAATTTTTTTAATTACTCCTCGCTTTTTTTCAGAAAAGAAAGGCAGAAAATATCAACAGGCCAGAAAGTAATAAAAACACCGGAATAAAACTGGTAAAATTTCCAGCTACGGGCAGAGTATTTGGTTCAAACGACGAAGTAGGGCTGGCCGAATACGCACTACCAAAGGTGGGAGTTGGCGATAGTTTGCTACTTGGGGTAGGCGATGCGGTCTTTATGCCGGCGGCAAGCAGTGGCGCGGTCACTGACGGCGCGGGACTCGGTTCTTCTTGCGAGCTTGAATTTTCGTCAGCACGAGTCTGTATCACACCGGTGGATTTGGAAGCGTCTTGCAATTGAATAGTGATATAAATAATACCGGAGATCAAAACAACGATCCCTAATATAAGAAAAATGGTTTTCAGACTCTGCATGATTATTATTCTATACCATTTATTAAAATACTTGCAACTGGAGAGAAAGGTTAATTTTATTTCATAAAGGCAATCATTAGACCAAAGATCGCAAACAAGATGGCAAAAATCCAGAAGCGCATCACGATTTTTGGTTCTTCCCAGCCATGCAGCTGAAACCAAAGATGAATCGGTGATACGGAAAATAATTTTTTATGAAAAAACTTTTTAGCCATAAGTTGTAGAAAAGAGCTGAGGATTTCCAAAAAAAAGATGCCGCCGATGATTGGCAGAGCAAAAGCTTTGCCTAATATCAGTCCAACCACGGCAAATGTTGACCCAAAAGACAAAGCGCCGGCATCGCCTAAAAAAATACGGGAAGGATAAATATTGAAGTATAAAAAGGCAATCAGGCCGCCAATCCATAGAGCGATAAATACCGAACTTGGCACGTCAATAATCGATCTGGCTATCGCCCAAAAGCACATCAAGGCAATCATCAGCACACCGGTAGCTAAACCGTCAAGGCCATCAGTGATATTGACTGCATTGGCAAAAGCTACGATTACAAATGTCGAAAAGATAACATACACATAGGACAAATTATAAACGCCAAAAAACGGCACGTGAATGATAGAGATTTTTAAATCGGAAAATAACCACCAGGAGATAATTAGCGCCAAAATTATCTCAAAGACCAGTTTTGTCCGCATACGCATACCAAAGAAAAGCTTTTTTTCCCATAAAAAAATCTTAGTTAAATCATCGTAAATCCCCAAAAATGAAAAACTAATAAACGTAAAAAGGAGAATTTTTACCTCGGCTACCACTTCCGGATAATTGGAGATGATACGAATATCCAGGAGATTTAAAACCAATAAAGTCAATAAAAATAATATGGTTGTTACCAGAACAATCAGGATGCCACCGCCAACTGGTGTGCCGGTTTTATGTGCGTGAAACCGGTCAAAGATCGGTGTTGGCACATCAAAAGCGTCCTTAGTTGACTGATGTGCCCGCTGAAACCTCATCTTGTATAAAAAGTTGATAAATGGCACTATCAATACAAAATGCACAAATAACGATAAAAGACATAAAAAAAGATATAAAGCCATATTTGACTTAAGACGCGTTAATAAATAACAGCCATATTTTGGGGATAAAGATCGCGCAGGCCACGGCCAAAGCACCAATCGCAAAAAAAAGCATTGCTCCGGCCGCCACATCTTTGGCGGTTTTGATATCGTGATTGTATTCACGGGTGATGGCGTCTGAAGTTTTCTCAAGTGAAGTATTGACTGTCTCAATTGCCAGCCCCACAAAAATCAGGACGTAGATTGCTAAAAATTCTTCATAGGAAATTTTGAAAATCAGGCCACCAACCAGAGACAGAATTGATAAAGTAAAATGAATCCGATAGTTAGGCTGTGTCCGAACGGCCCAGATTATGCCGTCAATTGCATGTCTAATAGAAATTCTGTGTCCACGAATCATAAAATAAGTTTTAAAAGAATACCGGTTAATTTTTCCGAGTCATGCCTCAAGATGCTCCTTGTTAACTTATCACCGTTTTGTTTGATAAATGAATTTCGATCGATAATATCATCACTGATCACCTTTCCTTGATAGTTCTCACGATTAAGATCGTTAACAACCACTGTTTCCTGATGATCCTCATACCATTGTAGAATATTTTGGGGAACTTCGCTATTGTTTACCACCACATAGTCGGGCATTTTCCCAAGATATTTAGCAATATCTTGCACATGATCAAAGGCGCGATAATTTGTGGTTTGGCCTGATTTTGTCATCAAATTAAGATTGTAAATTATTTTTGCATGGCTTTTTTTAATAGTCTTCTGGATGTTTTTGACCAAGAAAACAGGAATAATGCTGGTATACAAGTCGCCCGGTCCGACGATAATCACATCTGAGTTTTCTAAACTTTCAATGGCGATCGGATTGGGGTTAGGCTCTGGTTCCAGATAGGACTTGGTGATGCGTGAACGCTCGGGATTGTTCTCATCAATATTGCCTTCTCCTTTAATTTTACGGCCATTGGCATAGACCACACAGACATGGCTTTTTTCAAAAGTTACGGGAACCACCCTACCTTTGGTTTTAAGGACATAACTGGCTAAAGTAATGGCTTCATTGTAATTACTACACACTTTTTCAAGAGCCGACAAAAAAATATTACCGAAATTATGACCTTTCAGGTCGCCTTTTTCAAACCGGTATAAAAATAGCCTTCGCCAAAGCTCTGATGCCTCAGATAATGCTACCAGACACTGCCGCAGATCACCAGGAGGTAAAACTCCCAGTTGATCGCGAAGCCTGCCGGTTGACCCGCCGCTATCCATCATCGTCACAACGGCCGAGAGATCTAAAGCGTGCTCTTTCAGACGACTTAGCACGACAAATGAGCCGGTTCCACCGCCGATGACGGTTACTTTTTTCATATAAAAATTTATGATTTTAACTTGTCTTCTGCCACCACCTCGCCGGGTATCGTCCACACACCCTGACCGATTTTTCGTCCCGGGTAAATGCTGGTATTAATACCTGTTTTCGCATTATCACCAATCACTGTCCCCAACTTCCGCCGACCAGTATCTACCAACTGCTCTTTGATCCTCATCTTGACAGATGACTGATTGTGCTTAAGGTTAGCGGTGATTGTACCAGCGGCCAGATTGACGTTGTTACCGATCACGCTGTCACCAACATAAGCCAGATGGCTGATCTTGGTGCCGTCGCCGATAACTGACGATTTCAAATCTACCGCGTTACCGACCAAACAATTATCGCCGATTGAGGCAAAATTGCGCAAATGGCAGTTGGGTCCTATCACACAATTTTCTCCGATATAAAAATTACCTTCCAAATATGCCCCGCTTTTAATGAGCGAATTTTTCCCAAGATATACTTTACCTTTGATCACTGCGCCCTTTTCCACTTCTCCTTGAATATCAGTTTTCAAGGAACCACATAAATATTCAGTCAGATCAAGAAGCTGCCAGGGATAGCCAATTGGAAACCATTTTCCTTCAGTTTTAATTATTTTTATATCAAAATCTTTGGCATAGAGACTGATCATATCAGTCACCTCAAACTCTTCCCTCACTGTTTTTTTGATTCTCTCAAAGTAAGAAAATATCTCTTTTTGTAAAATAAAAACACCAATACTGACCATTTTACCGATGTACTTTTTTGGTTTTTCCACAATCGCGTCAACCAGTTGTTGATCTCTGATTTTAAAAACCCCATAATTTTGCCAGTCCTCAAGCTCACGAGTCGGTGTAGCATTACCCTCTTGCATAATGTCCTGAAAAATTTGCCCACCATAATAATCATCGCCGTACATCCATAAAAAATTGGCTGTTTTCACTTTGTCACGGGCCAGATATAGAGCGTGACCGGTGCCGATCTGATCTTTTTGCAGGACATAGGACACTGGCACTCCGTGATAACTGGTTCCAATCTGCTCGTTAAATTTTTCCTGAAGATGTCCGACAATCAGCACTATCTCGCTGATATAGGGTAAGACCGCGTCCAGATTATGTTCCAGAATGCTTTTTCCGATCGTTTTGATAAGTGGTTTAGGTGTGGTAGCAGTCAGCGGCCAAAGCCGCGTGCCTTTACCAGCCGCGAGCACAATTACCGGTATTTTTTCCATATTGTTCTTAACAAGATTATACTTTTTTAATCACTCCGCCTAACTTTTTTACCTTCAAAACAAAGTCTTCATAGCCACGCTCCAGATGCGACACTTCGTTAACCACCGACTCGCCTTGGGCTGTCAGCGCTGCAATAGCCAACGTAGCACCGGCTCGTAAATCTTCAATCTTTAAAGCGCCGTTATGAAGCGTCTTTGGTCCGCGTACTTTGATTACCTGATTATAACTCTTTTGCGCGTCATAATTAAAATGATAATAATTGGCTGGATTATCAACTGGCAGCTCCACAAAATCTATATCGGCCCCTAGTTTTTTGAGTTCATTCACATAACTAAATCGGTTTTCATAAATTCGCTCATGGATGATACTGACACCTGAAGCTTGAGTCATCAGTACGGCCCAGACCGGTTGCCAGTCGGTCATAAACCCCGGGTGTGGCGCCGTCTCGATATTGACCGACTTAAGCGGCTGTTTGTAGAAAAAACGCCAGGTTACCTCGTCCTGTTGCTCAATTCCCGCACCCGTCTGCCGTAACTTTTCCACAAACGCTTTAATAGTACTTTCTTTGATTGGATGCAGGATGACATCGCCTTTGGTAGCCAGTCCCAGCACCGCATAAGTGACCGCCTCAATCCGGTCAGACATGACGGTAAATGGTTTTTGCCGGCTTAATTTGGTAACCCCTTCAATGGTAATGTCATTACCCTGCCTGTTGATTTTAGCGCCTGACTGGTTAAAAAATAAAATTAGATCATCAATCTCCGGTTCCTGGGCGGCGTTTCGGATTGTCACTTGGCCGCGCGCAAAGACCGAAAGCATAATCAAAAGCTCGGTGGCGGTATGGGATGGTTTGGTAAAAGTATAACTTCCGCTTGGCCGGCTTTTCATCTGTGCCTGATAATAACCGGTAGCTGAGTTGTACTCCACTTGAAGACCTAGGCGTCTCATCGCTTCAATTACCCGATCAATCGATCGGGCACCCAAACGGCAGCCACCGGGATTGGGAATAAAAGCTGTCCTAAATTTATAAAGTAATGGGGCAAAAAACATAAAAGAAGTGCGAATTTTTGAACCATAAAGCAGTTCCACCTGATTTTTTTTGATACCCCGGCCGTCCACCACGACCTGCCGGTTATCCAGACGACTTGCCTCTCCGCCAAGATCGCTTATCAGATTAAAAAGCTCGTCAACGTCTTTGATAAAAGGAACATGCTCAAGACGCACTTCCTGGTCCAGCATCGTGGCAGCGATGATAATCTTTAAAGCGGCATTTTTGGCACCCGAAAGTTGTACTTGGCCTTTTAGCGGCTTGCCTCCCTCAATAATAAAAGCGTCTTCCAGCATATGAATACAATAATAATTTTAAACAATAATTACTTCCTCTTGTAAGTCCACCTGATATTTTTCTTTTACCCGACTTTTTATCTCCTGCAAAAGGAGAAGTAAATCCTTGGACTTTCCCTGACCGCGGTTAATAATGAAGTTGGCGTGTTTCGGCGAGACCATAAAGTCACCAACTACCTTACCTTTTAGACCGGCTTTATCAATCAGATAACCGGCTGAGGTTGTGGCCAGGCCCAGTCTCAGTCGGTCAATTTCTGAAATATTTTTGAAAAAACAGCCGCAGGTGGCAACGCCCATTGGTTGAGTCTGCTTGCGATACTGCGCCGCCTCTTCAGATCTTTTTTTTAAAACAAACGGATCTATTTTTTTCAGACAAAAAATTGCTTCAAGTACCAGCTCCTTGGTTTTCTGCAAAAAACTGTAATCATAGGCAAACCGAAAATAGGAGCGGTCAACCTGACGAATTTTTCCTTGCAGATTAATTATTTCCGCTCGGAGCAGCTGATCACCGAAATAACTTACTGGTTTTGTCCACTTTGAATTCATGTAAAGTGCGCCGCCAACTGTACCCGGCAACCCTAGATGATACTCAAAACCCTCCCAACCGCAAACAACAGTTTCCAACACCAGCCGAGTGACCGGATAGCCGGATGAGACTGATAACTCAACGTGTGTTTTATCTTCAACCAGTACCTGTTTATTGATAAATTGATTGCGAACAACCAAACCAGTTAAATCCTTTCGAAATACGACCAGATTCGAACCACCGCCCATTATCAAAAGCGAAAGACCCAAAGCTCTTGACGCCTTGACCGCGTTTATTAAATCATTCTTGCTCTCAGCTTGAAAAAAATACTGGGCGCTAGCCTGATTGTGAAGGGTTAAATATGGCGTGATGTCTTTTTGTTTTTGCACTCTTTCCTTGCCTAAAAAGCCGCGTAACTTATCCGAAACGTCTGATTTTTGTCCCGTAATACTAGGAATCATGATTGTTATTATACCGCTTTTAATCGGTCTTTTAGCTTATAAATATCACCTGCTCCCATGGTAAAAATGACATCACCCGGTCGGTGCATGATACTGACCGCGTCGACAAGCTTATTATTTGAATCGTAGCCAAAAACATTGGTTTTCCCCGCCTTTCTTGCCAACTCCTCAAGATCACCGGCGGTAATCGGCGGCTGCGGGTAGCTCTCCCTGGCTGAAGGAAAAATGGGAGCAATCAAGGCTAAGTCAGCATGGGACAGCGCCTCGAGAAACTCCGTTTTCAAACTAAGTGTACGCGAAAATGTATGAGGCTGGAAAATGATTACCAGTCGCCTGTGGGGAAAGCGCCTGCGTGCCGCCTCAATAGTGGCGGATATTTCGTGAGGATGGTGGGCATAGTCGTCAAAAAGAGTCATGCTATCTGATTCCTCCACCTTTTCAAAACGACGTTTAGCCCCGGAAAACAATCTAATCGCCTTTTCAATTTTATATTCCGCAAACCCCAAAGACAGTAAAACCAGAATTGCTCCGGCAGCATTACTGACATTTTTCTCGCCAAATAAACCAATAGAGAAAATTCGGGAAATTTTAGGTAAGAACCGAAGTGCTTTGGCTGATGACGTTTCCAGCTTAAACTTGGTCTCGTGTTCGTCATTTTTTACGTCGGTGATTTTTAGATCAGATTGATCCGATAAGCCAAAAGTCAGATATGACTGGACCGGCAGTTTTTGGGCTACGCCCTGTAAATTGGCATCATCCTGGCATAAAAACAGTCTCGGTACACGGTCAAGGGGAATTTTCTGAAAAAACCGCAAAAAAGCCCGTTTGGTTTCTTCCAGATTAGCATAGACATCCGGATGATCGTAGTCGATATTGGTGCATAAAATCTGGGTTGGTTGGTAATGTTCTAATTTCGACGTTCTGTCGCCTGGCGGATGCAACGCATACTCATCTGCTTCCAGGACAAAATAATCTTTTTTTCCCAGCTCCCCACCAAAAAAACCGGAAAACTGCGAAGTCCCAACCAGATAACCGGGACTAACCTGTAAATTGATCATCGCATAAGCCAAAAGTGAAGCAGTGGTAGTCTTACCGTGGCAGCCGCAGACTGCAACTGACTGCTGGTATTTTTGAATTAGTTCGCCCAAAATCGCTGCCTGATGCACCACCAGCAGTCCGCGCTTTTTAGCATCCTTAACCTGAGGATTCTCAGCGCCATCATGAGCTGCCGAATAAATTACAACTTCGGTTATTGGCGGTAAGTCCTGGGGAGAAAAACCGATCAGCGGCGTCAGTTTGATCTCAGCTAGTACCGGATCAGTGATAAAAGTCTCGGCACTGTCTGAGCCAGTTACCCACTTACCAAGCTGATGGAGGATACGGGCCAGATTGGCCATGGCCACACCCTTAATTCCTACCAAAAAAAAATCCGTGTATTGATCTAACATTCCCTAATTTTACACCCTAAGCTGCTGTTTTATAGCATTGAAGATAAGATAAACGCTTTTAACAAACTAAACAATAGCGATCCTGAAGAAATAATTAGCAGTTTAAGTTATAACAACAAAACTCAGCATCTCACCGACAATCTTTTTATCCCTGCGGAAAGAGTAAAATTGCTTTCTTTTACAGGATGTACACCGGCCGGTTTGATAAATATTGCCCTTTGTAATAGCCGATCTTAACAATGACTGTCGATTGGCTTCTGATAAATTCAGATAGGTTTTTGTGTCTGATTTTCGCAAAATGTTTGAACTAAACTTTTTTTGAAACAACCTGGCCCGATCTTCTGAGATGTCATAACAGCAACTGCCGATTGACGGTCCAAAATACACTTCAAGGTTGTCTCTTTGACTCCCCAGCTTTTCCATTGCTTTAACCATTTTAGCCGGAAGCAGTTGAAGTGTTCCCTGCCAACCCTGATGCGAGATGCCAATAATTTTTTGTTTACGATCTATAAAAATCAACGGCAGACAGTCAGCGGTAAGTACCGTCAGAATAACTCCGGTTAGTTTCGTGATCAGTCCGTCGCAGTTATTTATTTTTAAAATTTTTGGTTCATTAAAATCGCTTTCTTCTACTATTACTGTATTACTTGAATGGGTTTGGACAGGGATTACCAAATGGCGATAATGAAGTGGCTGTCTTTTTAAGAACTGAATAACTTGGATTACCTTACGTCCATCAAGCTCGTGGCGATTGGTAAAGCCGGCTATAACTGACTTATCCTTAATGAAGAGTGCCATATTATTTTTTCAAGGAAGCTAGCGACTCCAAAACGGCCTGTTTTTCATCCCAAGGATGTTCTTTAGTACCTCGGCACAGACTTTTCTCATGACCTTTGCCGGTGAGAATGACGATGTCGCCGGCTCCAACGCTATCAATAGCGCGATTAACCGCCCGCTGTCTATCAATTTCAATCACATACTCTTTCCCTTGAGTAAAATGTCCAGACTTGGCTAGTTGAAAACCTTTTTTCTCGAGACCTGCGGCAATCTCGCGTGCAATTTTTTGCGGATCCTCTTTCCGATAATCTTCTTCAGTTAAAATTACTCTGTCAGCAAACTCGCCGCTGGCTTCACCCATCAGCGGTCTTTTGCTGTCATCTCTTTGCGAAGCAGCCCCAAACACATGAATTATTGTTCTTTTTGGATAAGTCTTTGCCAGGCTCTTCAGAACTTCATAAATAGCATTGGGCGTATGGGCGAAATCAATAATTATCATAAAGTCTTGGTCATAGACTTTCTCCAATCTGCCTGGTGGTAACTGAAAACCGCGCATGGCCGCAATAATCAATTGGTCATTAAGTCCTAATTTTTGGCAAACAACATAGGCGGCCAGATAATTGTATTGATTAAACCTTGGTAAAGGCTGGTTTAATTTACTTGACAGATCGATCTGAAAATCCGCCGAATTATTGAGTGAATAAGTGATAAGATCCCCCTGATACAATTTTCGGATAAACGGATAAGACATATCGTCAGCGTTGACAATAGCATAGGTTGAATTATTCAATAATCGCACTTTGGCTTTGACATAATTTAGATAATTTTTATGATACTGCAGGTGTTCATGGGTGATATTGGTGACGACTCCAATCTCAAACTGGATGCCCGATACCCGAAACTGATCAAGAGCGTGCGAGGTAGTTTCCAAGACAAAATATTCATCTCCGCAGTCGGCGGCCATCTTCAGATATTTTTGCACCCAAAATACCGAAGGAGTAGTCACATGAAAACCTGTGTCAAATGTTTTGCCGCCAATCCGGGCGTATACCGAAGAAATTAAAGATACTTTATGTCCGGTATTTTTTAGAACATAATAGATAAGCAAAGAGGTGGTAGTTTTGCCGTCGGTACCAGTAATACCAATCACCTTCAATTTTTCACCTGGGTGGCCGTACCAGATATTGGCGATTACTGCTTGGAAATTGTGATAAATGTTCTTAACTGCTTGGAACATAGCAATTGTTCAATTATATCTTTTGATCTTATTCTTGTGGTGGTATATTGTAATAAACAAAAAGCTGTTTGGCGATCTCAAAAAAAATCGGTGCCGCTGTCTCTGAACCCCAGCCTGATGTGGCCGGTTCGCGAAGCACCACCAGCACCAGAAACACCGGATTATCAGCCGGCGCAAAACCGACAAACGAGGCGATTGTTTTTGAGGCGTCGTAATTACCGCCAATGGCAAGCTGAGCAGTACCGGTCTTCCCGCCGATCTTGTACCCTTCGGGTCTATCCCATTTTGCCTCGGCGTGCTCTACAGTCGAAACCAGCATCTGCCGCATGGTGGCAGAGGTCTGTTCGCTTATAACCCGGCGAACCGGTTTGGGATCACGCTGCTTTTCCTCACCTCCGTCAATTATCGCTTTGACTGTATAAGGCTTCATCAGATACCCGCCGTTGACTACTGCTCCAAAGGCCCGGATGAGCTGTAAAGGAGTCATGGCAATACCCTGGCCAAAAGCAGCGGCTGAAAAATCAATCGGATACCAGTCTTTGATAGGTTTGAGATAACTGACAGCTTCGCCCTGCAGATCAATTTCCGTTGAGCCTCCGAGGCCGTACTTACCCAGATACTGATAAAGTCGTTCATTGCCTAATTTATTGCCCACATACACCATTCCCACATTGGATGATTTTTCCAAAATTCTCGAAATGCTGATTTTTCCTTCATATTTGTCATTCCAGTTTTGGATCGTATAACCACTAATCTCCACCCCGCCTTTTTCGTCAAAAAGATCGCTAGGTTTGACTTTCTTTTCTTCAAGAGCCGCGGCCATCACCAGTGGTTTGAAAGTAGAGCCGGGCTCATACAGATCACTGATCGCCCAGTCGTTGAATGTTTTTTCGGAATAATCGTAGTAAGTATCAGGATCATAGTCGGGCAGACAGGTGAGACCCAAAATCTCAGCAGTGGCCGGATAAGTGACGATAACACAACCCTGTTTGGGTTTATACAGATCCATGCCGCGTCGAAGTGCATCTTTGATGATGTGCTGAACTGTTTTATCAATCGTTAAAACCAGGTCGCGTCCATCCTCGGCGGCTACGAAATCCTGCGTACCCACAAATATCGGCCGGCCGATAAGGTCTCTTTCTGATTTAATGACCCCGGCCAGACCTGCCAAATCCTTATCATAGTAGCCTTCAATACCAAAATAACCCACACTGCTACCGGTATCGTTTTTACCGACAAATCCCACCAAGTGCGCAGCTAGCGAGGCTTCTGGATAGAACCTGATCTGTTGATTCTGAAAACCGATACCCTTTAGCTTTTCTTTTTCCAGCGCCGCTTTTTGCTCGTCAGTTAAACCGTCTTTGATAGCGGCCCACTGTTTTTTATCATTGATTCTGGCTTCAATCGTTGCCTCGCCAATTTTTAACACTTCGTCAAGCTTTCGCGCCAGGTACGACTTATCCTGTATTTTTGGCGGTTCAACATATAAAAGATAGGAAGACTGGTTGACCGCCAAAGGTTGTAAATGCCGGTCAAAGATCTTGCCCCGCACAGGGGATATTTTTTGGGTGGCAATGTAATCAGCAGAAAACAGATCACGAGCAATCACTTGTAGATATACCAGCTTGGCGAGAATCAAAAAAAAACAGATGATAAAGAAAAAAAAGAGCAGACGGATTTTGGACATAGTTTCTTTACCGTTTTTAAACTTAACTTATCTATTATAAGCGTATCCAGGAGTTTTCAGGTAGATCGTTTGCTCTTGAAAGGTAAAATCAAGCTCGGCGGCAATTGAGGCGGCGTATGTGACCGAGTCGTATTTATAAACCCGCTTTTCCAGTTCCAGACTGTCCTGTCTTAATTTTGTGATCTGGCTTTCATAATAATTCAGCTCATCGCTCAGTGTCAACCCATTAACAAAAACAGCAATATTGATGGCAATCAAAATCGCAAACCCGATAAATATCAATGGCCGGAAAACTATTTTCATAAAAAAGGTTATTTTTGTAATACCCGTAATTTAGCCGATCGTTCAAAAGAGTGCGGACTTTTAACCTCGATTCTTTTTTCAACAATATGGTTTCTTCTAGCAAAAAGCTTAACAGCGCGATCTTCAAGCGAATGAAAAGTAATCACTACCATTTTTCCGCCTTCGGCTAAAAGCTTCATTCCTCCTGCCAATGCTTTTTGTAAATTGTCTGGTTCTTCGTTGACCGCAATTCTCAGTGCCTGAAAAATCCTGGCGTATACCTTTTCGTTTGATCCGCTACTACCTCCTATTGACCGGTCAAGTACCACCAAAAGCTGCCCGACTGTGTATATCTTCTGTATTCGTCTTTCCTCAACGATTTGTTTGGCTATCTTTGCAGAATATAACTCCTCTGAATTTTTCGCCAAAATATCCGCCAGCTCTTCTTCGGAAAATCTATTTATGATTTCTGCTGCGGTTAACTGCGTTTCTTCATTTAAACGCATGTCCAGCGGTTCTTCAGGCCGCTTATAAGAAAAACCTTTTTCTAAATTCTGGAGCTCCCTCATTGACAGCCCGAGATCAAATAAAATTCCGTCAACCTGGGCAAATCCCTTCTCGCCGGCAATTGTTTCGATATCAGCAAAATTACCACAGTGAAACAAAACGTTTTGATCTGTTATTTGCTTTTTCAGCGCGGTTATTTGTTCCGGGTTCCAGTCGATAGCCAACACCCGAGCCCCTTGCAACAGCATTTGTTTAAGATGACCGCCCTCACCGGCCGTAGCGTCGATATATTGCCCGCCACGCTTGATCCCTAGACTTTCCATAACTTGATTTAAAAAAACAGGCGTATGCATAATAAAAAATATCAAAAAGCATAAAATAATCTATCTTTCCCATTTCCTACTTGCTACTTACTACTAACTACTAGTCGACTTGATGTACTCTTGCCAAACCTTGGGTTCCCAGATCTCGAAATGGTCACCCACTCCGCAAACTAACGCCTGACTTGCCAACTTTGCGTAATTTAAAAGGTGCTTGGGCAGCACAAACCGCCCCTGATCGTCAATCTCCAGATACACGGTTGAGGAAAACAAAAACCGCCGTTTTTCCATCTGTTCTTTCTCCAAAAGCGATACGGCCAGCAAACTCTGGGCTCTGTTTTCCCAATCCTGGCGGTCATAACCGGCCAGACACTGGTCAAAACCTTTGGTGATGATGAATGTGTTGCCTTTTAAAAGTTCTCTAATTTTTTTTGGTAAAACAATTCTTCCGGCGCCAGTGAATGCTACCTGATATTCACCATAAAACACCATATTTAACCATTATTCGCCATTTTCCCCTTTATGTCAAGAGGAAACCGCGGAATATGGCATGAGGATAAATAGATGTACATTTATCCTCATGTACTCCTCCCATTTTCTGTATAATCGAAATGCATGAATAGATTAATCAACCGGACAAAGGACTTTGTCTTTGCCCAGCAAACGAGCATATTGTCCTCAACGCTTATCCTGTCTGGCATGATAATCCTTTCTCGGATTGCCGGCTTTTTCCGCTTCCGTATCTTAGCCGGCTACTACACTAAAGAAGAGCTGGATGTTTTATTTGCCGCTTTTCGACTGCCCGACCTAGTTTTTGAAATCCTCATTACCGGTGCCTTAAGTACTACTTTTATCCCTTTCTTTATCAAGTTTGCCCAAAACGAGGAAGAGCAAAGCCGTGTGATCTCGTCCATCATCAACATCATCAGTCTGATTCTGCTTGGAGCGGTCATTATTCTAACCCTGTTTTTGCCTTACCTGATTCCGATTCTCACCCCCGGATTCTCGCCGGAAAAAAGCCGGTTGGTGGTGTATTTTTCGCAAATCCTACTACTTGGCCAGCTGCCGTTTTTAGTACTGGGTAACTTTTTAACAGGCATCAGCCAAGCTAAAAAGTCGTTTCTTATTCCGGCTATTGTGCCGGTACTATACAACCTATCGGCAATCGTCTCCACTGTTCTTTTTAATCAGAAGCTACATCTGATGGCTCCGCTTTGGGGGTTTGTCTTTGGCTCGATTATTTTTTTTGTACTGCAGCTGCCGGTATTGTATTTTGCCAACTTTAAATACCGGCTGATTATCAATCATGTTCGGGAAACTTATCAATTTTTCCGTACCGCTGTACCGCGGGTATTTACCGTGGTGGTATCCCAGATCGATGCCACTATCGACCTGACCCTGGCAACGCTTTTAGGATCTGGTTCATACACCGTGCTTTATCTGGCCCAGCGTCTGCAGCTTCTGCCAGTCTCCATTATCGGAGTGGCTTTCGGACAAGCTTCTTTACCCTATCTCTCAGAGATTTACCAAAAGAAAAAATTACCCGAACTGCAAAAAATTATCGAAGATTCGATTCTGAATATGTTATATCTGGTAGTGCCTGTTGCCAGTTTTTTTATTTTTGCCCGCACCCCGATAGTCCGGCTTTTTTTTGGCGGAGAAAAATTCGACTGGGAAGCCACTGTTACCACTGCCATAACTCTTTCGGCGTTTTCCTGCTCTTTGCCCTTTCATTCAATTTACTATTTTTTAACCCGTTGTTTTTACGCTGTTTTTGACACCAAAACACCTTTTTATATCAGCCTTTTTTCAGTCAGCCTCAACTCTATTTTAAGTATCGTGATGATCGTCTTTCTCAAGTGGCCGGTTTGGTCAATGGCCGCCTCTTTTTCTCTGTCTATCACCTTGAATGTTTCCTTGCTACTAATCATGCTTTATAAAAAAATCGGCGGCTATAATATTCGCCATTTATTCTGGGAAACCACCAAAATTGCGGTAGCCACTTTTAATGCCTCGGTGATCGCCTACTTTATGCTGCGGGTGTTTGACGGTCTGATCTTTGATACAACAAGAACCATCAATGTCTTTTTACTTTTAGTTTTTTGCGGAACCGTTTACTTAGGCTTATACATGTTTCTCACCTGGGTGTTTGGCATTCAAGAGATGTACTTTATAACTAAGATGGTGCTCAAAGTACGCGGCCAAAAACAAAAAACCACCGAAGTATTTCAGGGAGTGGAATGAAAATGTTTACAAACTAATCACTTTAAACTTAAATATCAAATCCAAATTTTAAATCTGCAAAACTAAACTAGATTTACGGTTTTCAGTTGTGGTTTTAAGCTTTGAGATTTAAGTTTTAAGTTTAATTTATGAACAATAACACCAAACGAATTCTGGCCGTTGATTCAATCAAAAAAAAACTGGTTGGCCGCCGGTTGACTTACAAAGAGATCTATAATCTGATGGAAGAGATTGCCAACGAGCGCCTAGGCGATATATTGACCACCTATTTTGTCGCTGCCGGTTTTAAGGAAGGCTTTAGTCCAAGTGAGCTTTATTTTTTGACTAAGGCCATGGTGGAGACCGGTACACATCTGAAGTTTGACGGTATTGTGGCAGATAAACACTCAACTGGCGGCCTTTCCGGAAGCCGGGCTTCTATGATAATTGTGCCGATTATCGCCGCTGCCGGCTTTAAGATCCCCAAGACCTCATCAAGGGCAATCACCACTCCGGCCGGCACTGCTGATGTGATGGAGCTTCTGGCCAACGTTAACCTCACGCCGCATCAAGTGACGCAGGTGGTGGAGGAGATAGGCGGTTGTATAGTCTGGAATGGACATTTAGGTCTGGCACCGGCTGACGATGTAATTATTCAGGTGGAAGAGCCGCTGGCTTTTGAGTCGTTTGACAAAGTGATTGTCTCCATAATGGCCAAAAAAGTCGCAGTTGGCGCTAATCATGTAATTTTTGATATCCCAATTGGGCCGACCATGAAAATCCGATACCAGAAAGACGCCCAGATTATTGCTCATAAATTCAAAGAGCTGGGCCGTCAATTTAATATGAAGGTTGTTGCCGATATCAATGAAACCTATCAGCCGGCCGGTAACGGTATCGGTCCATACCTTGAGGCTATAGATGTGCTCAAAGTGCTGGAACAAAAAAAAGACCGGCCCGTCGAGCTTGAAGAGCGCGCCTTGAGACTGGCGGGTAAGCTGCTTGACTCTTGTTTTGAAACGCAAAAATCCGATTGCCACGGCCTGGATACGGCTAAAGAACTCTTGCAAAGCGGCAAAGCTTTGCAAAAATTTAAGGACATCATCCTGGCTCAAGGCGGGAAAGCTGATGTAGCCTCAGGCACATTGACCTCACCGGCCCATCGTCAGACGGTACATTCTCCGCTTTCTGGTACAATAATAAGTATTAATAACTATAACTTGAATGCCGTGGCCAAGATTCTGGGTGCGCCAAAAGACAAATTTGCCGGCATTTTTATGCATGCCAAACGTCCGGATAAAATAAAAACCAACGACAGTTTGTTGGAACTGCACTCAACCAGCAAGCATCACATCAGTGAGGCGCAAAGCGCTCTGAAAAATTTTCCAATATTTGAAATCAGATAAGTAAGTTTTATTCCGTAAATTTGTCACATTAGTTTTAGCAGTTTCAATTAAAACATGCGTAAACTAACAATTCTGGGGATTATTTTGCTGATTATAACAACAGCGACCTACCTCTTTTATCAAGAGGGCTCCTTGCCAGTAAATAAAAATGACGATACCGCGGAAATCTTTGTCATTGGCCAGGGCGAGTCGCTGAATATGATCATCAATAATCTGGCCAAGGCCAGACTCATCCGCAACCGTCTGGTATTTTTTCTTATCTTAAAACAAAAGGGTCTGGACCGTAATATTCAAGCTGGCTCTTTCCGCTTGCAACCATCATTTGACGCCTACCAGCTTGCCGACGCCCTGACCCATGGAACACTTGATGTCTGGGTGACGATACCTGAGGGTCTGCGCCGCGAGGAAGTGGCAGAAATTTTTTCCCAAAAACTTGGTATCACGGAAGTGGAGTTTAACGAGCAGGCGCAGGAAGGCTATCTGTTTCCCGATACCTACCTGATTCCGCAAAATGCTTCAGCTCAAGATGTAATAAAAATCATGACTAATAATTTTAACAGCAAATTTCAAGCGGAGATGAAAGCCCAAGCCCAAAAACTCGGGCTGACTGAAGGACAAGTGGTCACCTTAGCCTCGATTGTCGAGCGTGAAGCAAAATTTGATCAAGACCGGAAGATTGTGGCCGGGATTCTAGTCAGACGACTGCGCGAGGACATACCCTTACAGGTTGATGCCACCATTCAGTATATTTTGGGTTACCAATCAACAGAAAAACGCTGGTGGAAAACACACTTATCTGTCAATGATCTTAAAATAAATTCTTTTTATAATACCTATAAACAAATCGGCCTGCCGCCCGGTCCAATTTCCAATCCCGGACTCTCGGCTCTTGAGGCAGTGGTCAACGCCAACCCCAATACTCCCTACCTATTTTATCTTTCCGAGCCCTCCGGCAAGACCCATTACGCCACGACCCTTGATGAACATGAGGAAAATATTAGTAAGTATCTGAGGTAAAAAAGATAACCTAACGCCCAATTAATTTCGTTAATCTTTTTAGTACTTTTTGCATTGGCGCAGGTTCAACTATTTTAGATAATGGTTGCTTGTTTTCTACCCTTTCTTCTGGCTTCGGTGTTTCTTGAGCAATAGCCTCCCGAGCTTCCAAAAGCTTTCTAGCCTGCTTTGCTTCATCAAGAATTTGATCTTTCTCAATTTTCATACCACTCATTACTCTTGCGAAACCCTCCTTTTTAAGAGCCGCTTCTTTTAAAGCGGAAGGGAAAACGCCTCCTTCCTGCCTTACTCTTTTATACCCATAAGCTTGCGTCGCTTCACTACTTTTTGCCGCTTCAGAAAACCGATCTCGTAAATGACCAATTTGAATATATAACTCTTTTTTACCTGCGATATTTGCCAATCGAACATTATTATCGTCTTGCAGGAATTCTAATTCTTGTTTGAAATTAAAAAGATCTTGCTTCGAGGTAATATCGACAATATAATCAAAACTTTCTAATACCTCTTCTACTGTCTCCGCCTTAGCCGTAAACAAGCTCATTCCAACTGTCCCAAAAACGACTTCTGGATCGCTTTCCATACTTTGAAAATGTGCTACACTTCTTGCTACACGTCTTTGAATTGACTTCATATCTTTCTCAAATTCCGCTTTTACCTGATCGATATGTGTTGTGGCAATTGGCGAATCACGAGCTGATTGGGTAATATCCCGAAAATAATCATCGACGTATGGTCTACGAATGTCTATTTTTTGAGTTGCCATCATTTGACAGCTCATCTCTTCAAAAGCTCTCAACTTGTTTTCTTGTGCATACATATGAAGTGATTCAAGTAATTGAGCCTCGTCTGTTTCTCCTGACTGAAATTTGTCTATTAACTCCCTTGCTTTCATAAAAGCTAGACCTCTACTTGTTGCTTTTGGAGTGCTATATGCGGCCTCATCGGCAGACAAATCCGAGTACAAGCTAAAACGATAATGGTTAAGTTCGTGTTGAATCGTTGTTTCAACATCAAGTTGTCCGTCATCTAGTACAACAATCGTTGGTATACCCGCATTTACAGCAGTTAAACCTTTTTCATTCTTAAGTCTGAAAGTGCTTCTTTGAAAGTGCCCATGATGTTCGTCTTCATCGTAAGCTATATTTCCAGCTTTCCTTAAATCAGCTTCATTATCAACCGCCATTATAATACAGCCACCTCTTTGAAAGGCTTTCACTGTTCCAACTAGTTTTAAAGCGTTAAATTTATCTTTCGCCTCATATAAAGCTTGCCCTAGTTGTTCAGGAGTTGTGTCTTTGCCAGCAAGATCAATAACTCGAGCGGCACTTCTTTTATCTTTATTAACTTCTTCTCCGATTTTATTCCAAGGTAGTTCTAATTTACTTGGATCAGTTGCTTCTGTTGCTTTTTCTAATGATTGAAAATGATCTGTAAAAGTAGAATATTGACGATAGGCATCAATTAATGATTGGACGTGTTGGGGAATGGGGTTTTCCTGTACGCCTGATTCTACCACTGCTTCGGCTGCAGGTTCGGGTGGAGCGGGTGGTTCAGAATTTGCTGGTGGCAAGTTTCCTTCAACTTGATCAGACATATTATTAGCATTTAATATAACACATTATGAGATACAATATTATTATTTCAATCCATGGAAAAACTAAATCAGAAAACTATACTGCTTGTGATAGTATTACTTTTTATTATAATTTTTGTAGCATACCGTCTAACTTCCCAAAAAAACAGTCAAGATTCCCATAAACTCCAAGTAGTTGCCTCGATTTATCCGCTATATTTTTTTGCCTCGGAGATCGGGGGCGACAAGGCGGAAGTGCAAAATATCACACCGGCTGGCGTCGAACCCCATGAATTTGAGCCGACCGCTCTTGATATTGCCCGCATTGAAAAAAGCAAACTTCTCATTTTAAATGGTAGTAATCTGGAGCCGTGGGGCGATAAAATAAAAACTGACTTACGAGGTACATCAGTGACGGTAGTGGTGGCCGGTGAAAGTTTAGCTAATAATTTTGACCCGCACTTCTGGCTTTCCCCGCCTTTGGCCAAAAAACAGGTAGAAGCCATTGCCCGGGCTTTTCTAAAGGTCGACCCAAAAAATAAAAACTATTATCTGGCCAATGCCGCCCGACTGGCTGCCCAACTGGACAATCTTCATGCCGATTTTCAACAGGGTCTCGCCCGCTGCCAAAAGACCGATATCATCACCTCGCATGCCGCTTTCGGCCACTTGGCTTCTGCTTATGGATTAACCCAGCTGCCGATTGCCGGACTCTCCCCTGATGAGGAACCCTCGAGCAAACAGCTTGTTGAAATAGTCGATTTTGCCAAAAAACACGATGTGCGGTATGTCTTTTTTGAAAAACTGATTAGCCCCAAGCTAGCCTGCACCATCGCCCAGGAAATTGGCGCCCAAACACTGGTACTTGATCCTTTAGAAGGCATCAGTCAAAAAGATATGCAAAACAAGAAAAATTATTTTACTATTATGGAAGAAAACCTTAGCAATTTGCGTCTTGCCCTACAATGCCAGTAGACCACACCAAAACCATCATCGAACTGAAAAACATTTCTTTTGCCTACCAAAAGGAGCATGTGCTTCGTGATATCAACCTACAAGTACATCTGGGCGATTATTTGGGAATGATTGGACCAAACGGTGGTGGTAAAACCACACTTCTTAAGATTATGCTTGGCCTTCTAAAACCTAGCCAAGGCTCAGTGTGTCTTTTTTCACAGCCTCTTGATCAATTCCGGGACTGGCCTAAGATCGGCTATGTCCCCCAAAAAGCAGTGAACTTTGACGCCAATTTTCCGGCCACGGTCTACGAAGTAGTGGCTATGGGCCGATATGGAAAACGGGGACTGTTTCGTCGACTTAACGCAAGCGATAAAAAAATGATTCTCGAGTCACTCCGGCAGGTGGAGATGATTGAGTATAAGGACCGGATTATCGGTGATCTGTCTGGGGGCCAACAGCAACGTGTCTTTATTGCCCGCGCCCTGTCCAGCCAGCCGCAGGTGATTTTGCTTGACGAACCGACCGTTGGTGTGGATCTAAAAGCACAGGAGGCTTTTTATCAGCTGCTTCAGAAACTGAATCAAAAACTCAATCTCACTCTTGTTTTAGTCTCTCATGATATTGATGTAGTGGCTCACGAGGCAACAGAACTGGCCTGTGTCAATACAACGCTAATCTATGATAAAAACCCTCAGGATTTTTTAAAAGACGATCGTCTAAAATTGCTCTATGGGCATGGGGTGAAATACATATTACATAATCATTAAAAAAGTACAACGAGCTTGCGTCCTAAATTACAAATGACAAAACTCAAATCACAATTCAAGCTCAAAACTCAAAATTCAAAACGTAAAATTCCAACTAAAAACTAAAATTTTGACATTGGAATTTTGCAATTAATCAAAAATCAATGCTAATTTCCAAGGAACAGGTGGCAGAGGAGGATGGGTTCCCGACAGCACGCAAGATCATTAAAGATGCCAGATAACATCGTGTTATTGTTTATTTAAACCTTGTGACCTTTTAAAAAAAATAGAATAAATGATAAACGAAAATGAGTACTGGCGGGAAGGAATCCTCTGACAGAATCTGGAATAGTTACTGTTATAACTAGGGCTAGTGATTAAGGAACCTCTGAAAAATAAACAGGTTTAAAATGCCAAAGAATAATGAA